>DATKSO010000112.1:0-4568 GCA_035531635.1 Acidimicrobiales bacterium
CTAGAGGTCCATTCAACTAGGGTTGTCCCCGGAGGGATGACAGAGCGGACGAATGTACCGGTCTTGAAAACCGGCGTGGGCTTGCCCACCGTGGGTTCAAATCCCACTCCCTCCGCGAAGCGCGTTGATCTCCTTCAGCGCAGTCAGAGAAGTGTTGACCATCGCCCCGTCGTCGCGTGGCGCCTGAACGGTGCCGCACCGGAGGGCCGTCGTGCGGTGGGCACGACGTCTCTACCCAGGACTCTCGCCAGTGCCACGCCGTCACGTCCGAGCGACTGGACGAGAAGAGTGAGTCGGTCGTCATCGTCTCGAGGCGCAGAGTTCGCCTCACCTACGATGCGGTGATGGCGAGCGACAGTGAACCGACCAAGCGCGTCGGAAGATCCGTCTGGAATGTGCTCGTCGGTAGGCCCCTTCGCTCGAGCGAGGCGTCGAAGGAGCAGATAACCCCCTTCGAGGGGCTGTCCGCCCTGTCGCTCGACGCGCTCACCTCCGTGGCGTACGGACCCGAGGCCATCATCGTGGTCCTAGCCCTCGCCGGCGCGGGCGCGCTGCACCTCATCGTGCCCATCACGTTGGCGATCGTCGCGCTCTTGGCGATCTTGGTCGTTTCCTACCGCCAGGTCATCGACGCCTACCCGGGTGGTGGTGGCGCCTACGCGGTGTCGCGCGCCAATCTCGGTATGAGCGCCAGCCTCGTCGCCGGGGCGTCACTCATCGTCGACTACACGCTCACCGTCGCCGTCTCCATAGCCGCGGGCGTCGCGAGCCTGACGTCCGCCTTTCCGAGTGTGAGGGCTCTCACGGTGCCGATCTGTCTCGTCATTCTCGCGATCATCACCCTGCTCAACCTGCGCGGTCTCGGCGACAGCGCCCGTGCGTTTCTCTTACCTACGTTCATGTTCATCATCGGACTCCTGGCGGTGATCGTCGTCGGCTTAGTGCACCCTTTGAGTCTTCACCAGTCGCAGCCCGGTCACTCACTCCTCGGCACCCACGGTCTCCAAGTCGTCTCGGTCCTGCTCGTCTTGAAAGCGTTCTCCGCGGGTTGTAGCGCGCTCACCGGCGTCGAGGCGATCGCCAACGGTGTTCCCCTCTTCAAGGTGCCCCGGGTGCAGCGCGCCAAGCGCACCGAACTGATGTTGGGCTTGATCCTCGGCGCCATGCTCCTCGGTCTCGCGGTGCTGGCCCACCGTTGGCACGTCGGTCCGCGCTCGAGCGAGACGGTCCTCAGCCAGATCATCGGCATGGCGATAGGGCGACACTGGGCCTACTACGTGGTGTCGCTCACGATCACGGTCGTGCTCGCCCTCGCCGCGAACACCTCCTTTGGGGGCTTGCCGCTCCTGGCGAGCCTCCTCGCGCGCGACGACTTCTTGCCGCACATCTTCGGACTGCGCGGTGACCGCCAGGTCTTCAACTCCGGCATCTACGCTCTCTCGGCGATGTCGGCGGTGCTCTTGATCGCGGTAGGGGGCAACACCAACGTCATGATCCCCCTCTTCGCCATCGGCGTGTTCACCGGTTTCACCTTGTCCCAGGCGGGGCTCGTCGTGCACTGGTGGCGCTCGCGTCCAGCCCGCTGGCGCTATCGCGCGACGGTGAACGGAGCGGGAGCGATCGTCACGGCGTTGGCGACGATCATCTTTCTCATCTCGAAATTCGCTCAAGGCGCGTGGATCGTCGTGATCGCGGTCCCGAGCTTCTTCCTTCTCTTCAAACGGATTCAGGCCTACTACGTCAGCGTCGGAGTGAACCTTGGCGTGGGAACTATTCCCGCCGCTCCCGAGGGCCGAGAGACTCTGGTCATCGTGCCGGTGGTCAACGTGTCGGAGCTGACTCGCTACGCCATCGGTGAAGCGCTGTCGTTGAGCCCCCACGTCATCGCGGTGTCGGTCATCATCGACGAGCACGACCAGGGCAACGCGACGAGCAACGATCTCGAACACGAGTGGGCGACGTGGAATCCCGGTCCGCCTCTCCAGTTGGTTCGTACTGAATACAGCTCTGTGGTGGAACCGATCTGTGCGTTCATCGACGAGGAGCGCGCGAAGCAGAACCGACAGATCGTGGTACTCATTCCCGTCTTAATCCCCACGCGGTGGCGCTACCGGATTCTGCACAATCAACTCGACCTCGTCCTCAGCACCGCACTTCATAAGCGTCCCGACGTCGTGGTCGCCAGGGTGATGATGCCGGTGGCGCGCGAGGACCGTTAGACCCTCGTTCCCGTGCAGAAGCCACGAAGGAAGTTGGAAACGCTTGGGCGCACGACGGACCTCGTAGCCGCCGAGCTCGACGCTTCGAAGGCGCCGGTGTTGACGCCAGTAACGAGTCACCGTGAGCGATCCTAGAGATCGAAGTCTTTGTTCGGGCGCACCAAGATCTCCGACGCCTGGACGCCTGGCGGTTGGCTGAGCGCGTACGCGACCGCGTTCGCGACGTCCTCGGGTCTGAACATGATGTCGCTCAACGCTTCCTGGGCTCGCTCGAGGACCTCGTCGGGCAGTCGCTCGCCGGCGCGCACTTCGCCGCGACGCGATGACCTACTCCCTTTCGAAGTACGCCTTCATTGGTGTGAAGTAACTCTTCTGCCACCCTCCGTCTTGATAGCCGCGATGATCGGAGGGTACGTTGCTGTGTCGAACGGTGACGAGCGTTGCGTCGTCGTTCCCGTCGAGTAGCACTTCAATCCGTGAGTCCTCGTCATCGTCGGTGAACTGCGTCGATCGCCACGTTTGGACGATGCGGCGCGACGGTTCGAGTTCGAGGGTCTTGCCGTGGATGTATCCGTCCCACGCGTCGAACTCGTCACCGACCGCCGGGCCAACGTGTGCTTCGCCGCCGGTCATCGCGGAGTGACCGTCACTCGACATCCACGCGGCGTAAATTTCGTCAGGCGACGCCGGAATGTCGTCCGATACCTCAAAGTCGTAGGTCACGACGGCTCTCCTCCGGTCGACCAGGACGATGCTCCAGGCATCGTCATTTGTCGTACTGGCAATATCTAGCACGCCGCCGCGACAAGTGCGAGGCCCCGACCTCGTGGAGCTCTCGTCGGCGATTCGTGCGCCCGCCTCCTACGAGGGACGGACCCTGGCGCGGATGGAGTCCATCCATTTGCCGGCGGCGTCACGGGCTTCGCCTACCTCTTCGCGACGGCTGCTCGCGCCCTCGCCCGTGACGGGGTAGGAGCCGAGGAACTTCACGCGCGCGAGATGCGCTTGGAGATCGGTGAGACAGTCCGCGACGACGTCGTCGGCGACGTGGCCTTCGAACTCGATGACGAAGCAGTAGTCACCGAGGCCACGCTTCGTCGGGCGGCTCTCGAGTTTGGTCAAGTTCATGTCGCGTGCGGCGAAGCGGCCGAGGATCGCGTAGAGCGATCCCGGGCGGTCGGCGTCTTGAAAACACACGATCGTCGTGCGGTCGTGGCCGGTGGGCGCGGCGACGGTCTCTCGTCCTACCAACACGAATCGCGTGGCGTTGTCGGGGTGATCTTCGATATCGGCGGCGATGACGTCGAGCGCAAACAACTCGCCCGCGAGCGCCGAACCGACGGCGGCCCACGGTTCGCTCGATTCGGCGACGTCGCGCGCCGCCTGCGAGGTGGACGTGGTCTCGGCGCTCGCAAGGCCCTTCGAGTGGAGAAACTCGCGTACCTGTGCCAGCGCGTGCACGTAGCTGCGCACACTCGTGACCTCACTCAACCCCACGCCCGGACGAGCCAGGAGGTGCAGGTGGATCGGCAGCACGATCTCCTGGATGATGATGAGATCGTGATTAAACACCAGTCCGTCGATTGTCGCCGACACCGTGCCCTCGAGCGCGTTCTCCAGGGGCACGAGTCCTTGATCGAGCGAACCGTCCGCGACGGCGGCGAGCAACTCTTCAAGCGACGAGTAGGCCACGGGCTCGGCATGGTCCAGTGTGGTGACGGCCTCGTGCGAGAACGAGCCCTGGGGTCCGAGGTAGCCAACACGGGCGCTTTCCATGCCGGGATGTTACTTCGTCACCCAGAGTGTCCTTCGCGCTCGTGCCCGGAGGACATCGTTTGAGGCCGTACGATGGCTAGGGACCAAAATGGAGAGGAGTGCAATGGGGCACGAAATGTTTGAGTTCGACGCCGAACTCGGCGAGGCTGTCTTCGCGTACTGCCGCGAGCGACTCTCGATGAACCCGGTGCCCCTCGACTTCGGAAGTCTGCACGCCGTCGCGCCCGAACTGATGAAGGGACTCATCCGGCCCGAAGGTCGCGACGCCCAAAACGTACTCGAGTTCTTCGAGGAGTCACTCGCGCCTGCCGTCGTCTCCATCGACTCGCCGGGCTTCTTGGCCTTCATCCCGAACGCCCCTACCAAGAACTCACTCCTGTTCGACATGGTCGTCGCGTGCTCGGGGCTGAACGGCACGAGTTGGCTCGAGTCGAGCGGCGTGGTCATCGCCGAGAATCAGGCACTGGAGTTCATCGCCGACAGCGCCGGCATGCCCGCCGAGTCAGGCGGCGCCTTCGTCTCGGGCGGCTCGATCGGCAACCTCTCGAGCCTGACGGTGGCACGCGACGTCGG
>DATKSO010000113.1:0-5309 GCA_035531635.1 Acidimicrobiales bacterium
GGACTCAGCAATGAGAACGGCGCGAAGGTGGCTAGTTGCGCCGCGTTCGTGGCCTCCGAGAAACCTCGCGGCGTCGCGCTCAAGGCGAACTCGAAAGCGGCGGAACTGCTCGTGATTTTGCTCTGCGTCTCGGTGATCGTGAGGGCGACTTGCGAGACGCCTGACGCCGTCACCCAGGCCGTTCGAGCTTGACTCGAGCAGGCGCTGAGCGTCGGCGAGCACGTCAAAATCGGGGGCGCCGAAGCGCTCGTCGCTGAAAGGTCGGTCGCGACGAGTTGCGAGGAGGTCGGCACGCTCGAGGGTGCGTCGGTGCACTGCGAACGTGTAAGAGAATAGTTGGCAGCGCTGCCATTTTGCACCGTGTTGTACGACACGTAATTCACGAATCCACTCGCCGTCGCACCCCAGGCAACGGCGAAGAGTTGGGTGCCCGTGCCACAAGTCGGTGTCGACGCGGTCGTGATGGATTGCGCGCTCTGAACGTCTTTGACGTAGGTCGCCGAAAGTGTCTGCGCGTTGCCCGAATCGGTGACTCGACCCGTCACGCTCGACTGCAGTGAAAAGACGGCGATGAGTCCAAAAGCCAGACCGCCAATGACCAAGGGCAGGACCAGCATCGTCACGAGCAATTCCACCAGCGTCATGCCTTCGTCGCCACGTTGCGGTCGCCAGAAAGTGTTCATGATTCGCTGCGCCGAAGCGCTTTGGCTCGAGTCAGTGGCGGGCGAGTTCAAAGACCGCCCCCGCATTAGTTGACCTTGACCTGGTTGTAGATGCCGTACATGGCCGATATCAGCGCCACGGCGACGAATCCGACGACGACGCCCATCACGATGATGATCGCGGGCTCGAACAGGGACGTCGCCCGGTCCACCTTGGTTTCGAGTTCGCGACCGTAGTACTCAGCGGCCACCTCGAGCTGTTGATCGAGCGTTCCGGTCTCCTCGCCCACGCGAAACATCTGTTTGGCGGCGCTCGGGAAAAGTCCCGTTCGTGCCAGAGGCGCGGCGAGACCTTGCCCCTCCATCATCTCTTCACGAATGTCCTCGAGGGCGGAGCGGTAGACGTAGTTATTCGACGAGTCGGCCGTTACGGTCATTGACTGAGGCAGATCAACGCCCGCTCGCAGCAACGACGACAGGATTCGACAGATCCGTTCCAAAATCGCGGTCTTGGTGATCTCACCCACGACGGGAAGTCGAAGCAGCAGCGCGTCGAGTCGGCGACGCCCCCCGTCGGTGCGTCGCAACGTCATGAAAGTAATAGCGACGAACAAGACGCCCGCGAGAAGTTCGTACCAATTCTTCGAAACGAACGATGACGCGTTCAACATGAGTTGCGTGACGAAGGGAAGTTTGGCGTTCAGCGACGCGAAGAAGACGACAAAGCGAGGCATGACGAACACCGCGAGCACCAAAATGGTGACGACGGACATTCCCGCCACGACACTCGGGTAGATCAGCGCCGCCGTGATCTTGCCGCGAGCCTTGACGTCGCGGTCGATGTATTCGGCCAGCTGATTGAGGACCGAGTCGAGATTGCCGGTCAGCTCCGCCGACTCCAAGATGCCCACGTAGTAGTTAGGAAACGCCTCCGGGTGAGCTTTCGCGGCGGTCGCGAAGGTGTCACCGTTGCGCAAACTGTCGATCATGTCGTAAAGGATTTCCTTCATCATCTTGCCCTGGGTCTCGTCGACGATGACCTCAAGGGCTTCCATGATGGGAATGCCGGCCTTCATGAAGACCGCCATTTGACGCGAGAAGTTCATCACCTCTTCGCGCGGAACCTTCTTCTTCGTGATCTCGAACTTGAGCAGATTCTTCTGGCGGCGAACTTCAAGGGGCTGCATGCCGCGCTGGATGAGTCCAAGGTGCAACGCTCCGGCGGACACCGCCTTCTCGCTCCCCGAGACTTTCTTCCCGTTTTGGTTCAACGCCTGATACTTGAATTTGACCAACGTGATCTTGCGCGGCTTGTTGGCCTTCTTCGACTTACGCCTTTTCTCGGCAGCCTTCGCGCTCTTGGCGCGACGCTTTACGTTGCGCTTAGTCGCTTTCTCCGCGGTCTTGGTGGCGACCTTTTCGTCCTTGGTAACAATGCTCACAGCGTGTACACACTCCGGATCACCTCAGCGATGGTGGTGACGTCGTCATGCACCAGGTTGATGGCTTCTTGGCGCATTGTGCGCATTCCCTGCTTCACGGCCAGATTGCGAAGCTCCTCTTGCGTCGCCCATCCCACCACGAGTCGCTTGATCTCTGGGGTCATCACGAGCAACTCGTACACGCCAATGCGCTCCTTGTAGCCCGTGCCCGAGCAGAAATTGCACCCGGCACCTTGATAAAAGACGTCTTTGGCGGGCGCGCCGGAGTCGTTGTAAAAGGCCATCTCTTCCTCGGTGGGGGTATAGGCCGTCTTGCACGAAGGGCAGATTCGCCGAAGGAGACGCTGGCCCACGACGCCCAGGATCGAGGACGCGACCAGAAATGACTCGATGCCCATGTCGAGGAAGCGGTGAAGCGCCGATACCGAGTCCGTCGCGTGAAGTGAAGACACGACGAAGTGACCCGTCAGCGCGGACTGCACCGCCACTCGCGTCGTCTCGACGTCGCGAATCTCACCAACGAGGATCGCGTCGGGGTCCTGGCGAAGAATGGATTTGAGGCCCGTCGCGAACGTGAGACCCGCCTGTTCGTTCGTCTGGATCTGGTTGATCGACGGAAAGACGTACTCGACCGGGTCCTCAATCGTCATGACGTTGACGGTCTGATTCGCGACCTCGCTCAACGTCGCGTACAGCGTCGTGGTCTTGCCGCTGCCGGTTGGACCCGCGCACAGCACCATGCCAAAGGGGGCACGTACCATCTTCGAGTACGTCTCGTAAGTGTCGGCAGGCATTCCGAGGTCCTTCAAGTGGAGAACGGAACGCGTCTTGTCGAGGAGTCGCAGGACGCAACTTTCGCCCATGATGGTCGCGACCGTGGAAACGCGAACGTCCACCTCTCGTCCGTCAATCGTGATCGCGAGCTGTCCGTCCTGGGGACGGCGGCGCTCGACAATATTCATGTTGGCCATGACCTTGATTCGACTGACCAAGCCCGGTCCAATCGAGGCGGGCAATTGAATAATTTCCTTCAGAGCACCGTCAATACGAAAGCGCACCCTTATGACGTCGTCGGCGGGTTCAATGTGAACGTCGGAGGCGCGGTCACGCATTGCTTGGGTAAGAATGCTGTCGACCACTTGGACCACCGGCGCGTCATCGCCGGACTGATCACTGTCGCTCGCGTCCGTCGGCCTCTTTCGAGTGACTTCGATGGACTGGAAGACCTTCACCAACTGTTCGACGTGGGCGATGGAGCGGTAGTTCGTGTCGACGGCCCAGCGCACGTCACTCAGCGGCGCGACTAAGAAGCGCACCGACATCTTGGTTGCCTTCGCCAACTCGTCGCGAAGTTCGTTGCTCGGCTCGGCAACCGCGATGAAGAGTTCTCCCTCTTCGACGCGCACGGGAATCGCGATACGCTCGCGAGCGACTGACTCATCGAGGTATTCGAGCACGTCCTTCTCAATGGACACGCGTCGAAGTTCCGCCATCGAGAAACCAAAACTCTCGGAGTACGCGCGCGCGATGGTGATCTCATCGAGCACGTTCATCGAGTTCAAAATGTCGCACAGCAAGCCGCCGGTGCGGTGCTGAACTTCGAAGGCCGCCGAGAGCTGCTCCGCGGTGACCAGGTTCTTCTCGACGAGCTTTTCACCCAGTAGCCCAATCGAAGTACCGGCGAACACGTCACGCAGGGCGTCTTCGAGGCCGTTGGCATCTTTGGTTCCGCCACTGGTCGGCGATGTTGTGTCGCCAAACACGGACGGTGTCAACGCGTGAACGACGTTCGGCGTTGACTTCTTTTTCACGTCATCATTCGAGGTGCCCTCGTCTCGAGTCTTCTTTCTAAATCCCACTGCTGCTCCTTATGATCCGACTCGCACTTCAGAAATTCCGACTGTGCGCACATGCCTTATTGGGACACCTCATGCAAATCAATTATCGCACAGCACTCTTGAAATTATCTAGAGAGAATTCAATTCAATGAATGCGTACTACTCACTAAGCCACATCGTTCGACAAAAAAATACGCATCACTAATCGACTAGTGCAGTCGCACTACTTAACCGCTACACATTTACTTTTAAGACCGAAACGTCTTCAACATTGACGACATGTTGCAACTTTCGTTGCGTATTTTTCGTTGCACTTTCCGTTTTGGATGTCTCCGTGTCTTCATTCGAGAAACTTTCACAGCACGTAAAGGTCTCGCGAGCGACTATCGCGTTCACGTTCGCGTACAAACTTCGGCCGGTTGATCGAATCCAGCGGACGCACGAAACGCGCCGAACAGCGTCGAGACATTGCTCGCGGCTCCAGGGTTCACCCCCGCGCGGCGTCCTCCGACGCGGGCCGAGGCCCGGTTGGGTCGACCCTCCCGAGGGCTCGAGTGTCTGAACAGCCCTCTAGAGCGATGCGGGTAACGGTGCGAGATCGTTAAATCGCAAGAGGCGCCGAATGGCCCCTCGAAACTCAATCTCGGTCATCGAACAGTTCTCGATGCGTGGACGCATCCGAGCTCCCGCGGGAAGCCCTTGATAGATCTTCATCGCCTGTTCAATGACGCCGCCATGTGCGACGACCACGACGAGTTCACCGGGGTGACGAACGATGAGCCGCTCGATGGCCTCGACGCATCGACCGTGGAATGCCAGGAGGGACTCACCTTCGGGCGCACACGGTTGCGAAGGGTCCATGTCCCAGTCCGGTGCCGGAAACCGCTCGCTGACTTCACGCCACGACATCCCATCAATGACACCCACCTTGAGTTCCACCAGCGACTCATCCTGAACGACCGTAAGTCTCGGGGGAAAGGCGACGCGAAGAATCTCCGCGGTTTGCACGGCGCGCGGCAAGGTCGAGCAATAAAACGCCGACGCACTCGCGAGTTCGCCACTCGAATGCAGGCGATCTCGCAGCGCCTCGGCCTGGCGTCGACCAAGCTCGGTCAAGCCTCCGTCACCGACTTGGCCTCCCGCGAGGCCGAGCGCGTTGGCGTGACTCTCGCCGTGTCGAATGAACAACAATCGAGTGCCCGTGGCGACCGGACCACGTTGGCGAAACCCCGGCGGGGGTAGATTTTCGTCTCCGTTCACGCCAACTCTCCGACGAAGCGCTCCAATTGACGCAAGGTCCGACACTCAATGACGCCGTCACAGTGTGGGGAGTACTGACCGACGATGGAGTCGCCGCTGTTCCAATA
>DATKSO010000114.1:0-3642 GCA_035531635.1 Acidimicrobiales bacterium
GATGGGACACGACACGACGTCGGTGAATCCCTGCGCGCGCTTTTCTCGAAGCGACACCAAGATGTCGGGACCGAGCCACGGGTCGGCCGTGCGTCCCGCCGACTGCCACGCCACGTCAAAGGAGCGAACACCCGCGATCTCGGCCGCCAGGACGGCGCTCTCTTTGAGTTGTTCGGGGTACGTGTCACCGAGTTCGACGACCTTCGCGGGCAGTGAGTGCGCGCTGAAGAGGACCTCCGTCGTCTCGTGACGCGAGGAGGGAATCGTCGCCAACGCGTCGCTGACTCGATCGGCGATGAGATTCAAGAAACCTGGCGCGTCGTACCACGCGCCTACCTCTACGAACTCGACGTCGTCGCCGAGTGCCACGCGGGCGCGGCTCATGTACTGCTCGGTCGACATCGACGACGAGTGGGGGGCGAGGACGATGCCCACGACCTTGGCGAACCCGTCACGTCGAAACGACTCCGCCGCCTCTTCGAGGAGCGGCGGTTCAAACTTCGACCCGTAGCGCACGTCGAAGAGACCGGGGTCGTCGGCGTCGAGCGCGGCGGCGACGCCGGCGACCTGAGCGGCGGTGCGCTCGGTGAGCGGCGACGTGCCGCCGATGGCGAGGTAACGACGGGTGAGATCGGCGAGCAGTTCGGGCGTGGGAGGACTGCCGCGACGGATGCGCGTGTAGAAGGATTCGATACCCTCGGGCGACGACGGCGTGCCATGCGCCATGACGAGAACGCCGATCTTCACTACACCCCCGCCCTTCCCTCGTCGTGCACGACGCGCACGACCGCTTCGAGGACCGCGGGGTCCGTCGTCGGCAGGACGCCGTGTCCCAAGTTAAAGATATGTCCCGCTGCCGTGCCCGCCTTGGCCAGTACGTCGCGCGCCGCTTCAAGGGCTAGTGCTTCGCCCCCGAGGCATCGAGCGGGATCGAGGTTTCCCTGCACGGGTTTGTCACCCACGCGTCGACGGCCCTCGTCGAGGTCGACGTGCCAGTCGATGCCGACGACCGTGCTCTCGGCGCTACTCATCAGACCCAAGAGTTCGCCCGTCCCCACGCCGAAGAGGATCGTCGGTACGTTGAGGTCCGCGACGCCGTCGAGGACGCGCTTCGTCGCCGGCAGCGCGAAGCGCGCGTACTCCTCGCGCGTGAGTGAACCGGCCCAGGAGTCGAAGAGTTGAATTGCTCGCGCGCCGTGGTCGATCTGGGCGCGCAGAAAACTGATCGTGATGGCGACGAGTCGATCGAGCAGTCGATCGAAGAGCGCGGGTTGCGCGTGCATCATGGTCTTGATGACCGCGAACTCTCTCGTCGGCGCGCCTTCGACGAGATAGCTGGCGACCGTGAAGGGCGCGCCAGCGAAGCCAATGAGCGGTGTGTCGGACGCTTTGAGTTGTTCGATCACCAGATCGACGGTGTTCGTGACGTGAGCGACGTCGTCCTCGTTCAGGTCGCGGAGTCGAGCGAGATCCGCCGCGCTCTTGAAGGGTTCGCCAATAACGGGACCACGACCAGGAACAACGTCGACGCCGAAGCCGATCGCGTGGTAGGGGACCACAATGTCGGAGAAGAGGATCGCGGCGTCCACGCCGTAGCGACGGACCGGTTGCATCGTCACTTCGCACGCCACTTCGGGATTGGCGATGGCGTCGAGAATCGAACCAGTGGCACGGAGGTCGCGGTACTCGGGGAGCGAGCGCCCGGCCTGGCGCATGAACCACACGGGCACGTGATCGACGGACTCGCCACGACAGGCCCGCAGGAAATCTGGCTCTTTCACAACGCTCCTTTAGCCTCCACCACCCTAGGCGAACACCTTTCTTTACTGGCTTGCCAGGGTACTTCCCACTTCCTCTAGACTTGTTTCTTCCCGATTTTGGGAAATGAGAGAGAGGTCGTCAATGGCGCACGAGCGTGAGATAGCCGAGGAGCAGGAGTTTCTCGATCTCGCCTTGGGGGCACTCGATCACATGCGTCAGGGGGCCCGTTCGCTGCGTGACAGCGCGGCGGTGGCGAACATGCGCGGCGCCGGTGACCTCGTGGAACGCGACGTCGTCATGGGCACGGCACTGCATCGTCTCGACCAGCTCGCCATTGGGGATCAGTCCCTCTTCTTCGGCCGCATCGACTACCAAGCCAACGGTGACGGCACCGGCGACACGTACCACGTCGGACGTCTCGCCGTCTCTGACGAGTCGCTCAATCCCTTGGTGATCGACTGGCGTGCTCCCGTCGCCGAAGCGTTCTACCGCGCCACCGGCGTCGAACCGCTCGGCCTCTCACGTCGTCGCCACGTCGCCATTCGAGCCAACGAAGTCTCGGGCGTCGAGGACGAGTACTTCGCCGACGCCAACGGCGAACTCGATCTCCCCGACGACGAGGTCCGCTCCGCCACGGAGGAGGGTCTCGTCGACGGCGGCATGGCACTCGGGGGACCGGGCGCGCTCCTCGCGGCACTTGGTCGCGCGCGCACCGGTCGCATGGGCGACATCATCGCTACGATCCAAGGTGAGCAGGATCAGATCATTCGCAGTCCTTTGGCGGGCGTGCTGCTCGTCCAGGGCGGTCCCGGAACCGGCAAGACCGCCGTGGCCCTGCACCGCGCCGCGTACCTGCTCTTCACGCACCGCGCCACGCTCGAGCGCCAGGGCGTCTTGGTGGTCGGACCGAACCCGCTCTTTCTCAACTACATCGAGAACGTGTTGCCCTCGCTCGGCGAGTCGGGCGTCACGTTGTCGACGATCGCGGGGCTCGTGACGAACGTCGACGTCCGTGGCGTCGACCCCGAGGAGGTGGACCAGCTGAAGGGCGACTCGCGCATGGCGAAAGTCCTCGCGCGCGCCCTTCGCACGCGCGAGCGCGCGCTGCGCGCGGACGTCGAGATCCCCGTGGGACGCGCCATCGTGGTGCTGCGTGCCCGCTACACCGAAGAGGTCGTGGAGCGCGCGCGCCGACGCCCGGGCAACCACAACCAACGCCGCTCCGCCGTCGGACGTGAACTGGCGAATCGGCTGGCCCACGAGTACCGCGACCGCTTCGTGCACGACGACTCCGAAGAGGTCAACGCCGTGGGCGAGTTGGCCGATCTCATTCGCAACACGCCCGAGTTCAAAGAGGCCTTGCAACGCATCTGGCCGCGACTCTCGGGACAAGAGCTCCTGCACGACCTCCTCGGCGCGCCGGCGTTGTTGAAGGCGGCCGGCAAGGGCGTCTTGAGCGACGCGGAAGTCGAGTTGCTGTATCGCCCGAGGTTCACGTCGGCGGAAGAGATCGCCTGGACGAAGGCCGACGCGGCGTTGATCGACGAGGCGAGAGTCCTGGTGGGACCACGTCGCCGCCCACGGCCGCTCCCGAAGCCCAACGACCCGGGCGTCCTCGAGGGCGTTGACCTCGACGCGTACTCGGGCAACCACCGCGCGGCGGCCCTGCGTGAAGCACAACGACTCGTCGTCGCCCAGTCACAGGAACTCGACGAGGCGGAGTTCGTCACCTACGGCCACATCGTCGTGGACGAGGCGCAGGATCTCTCTCCCATGGAGCTTCGCGTCCTGAAACGTCGCGACCTCACCGGTTCGATGACCATCGTCGGCGACATGGGTCAAGCGACGACGGCGTCGTCGTCCGCCTCGTGGGACGTGTTG
>DATKSO010000115.1:0-4610 GCA_035531635.1 Acidimicrobiales bacterium
AAGGGCGTCGTGTTGCGCCCGGCCATGGTGAAAGTCAAGGGATAGTGAGGGTATGGCCGAACGCGAGTGGTTCGAGAAGGACTACTACCAGGTCTTAGGTCTCACGTCGAGTGCGACCGACAAAGAGATCACCCGCGCGTACCGAAAGCTCGCCAAGCAGTTCCACCCCGACACGAATCCCGGATCGGAGGAGCGCTTCAAGGAGATCTCGAGTGCGTACGACGTGCTCGGTGACGAGACCAAGCGCAAGGAGTACGACGAGGTTCGACGCCTGGGTCCCGCGGCCAGCGGGCTCGGCGGACCGGGCGCCGGCGGCTTCAACTTCCAGACCGGTGACTTCTCGGACCTCGGTGATATCTTCGGTGGTCTCTTTGGCGGCTCGCGTCGCCAACGCGCCCAGCGCGGCGCCGACCTCGAAACGGCGCTGCACCTCGGCTTTCGCGACGCGGTGAAGGGCGTGACCACGACGGTGTCGTTGCCGAGCAACGAGGCCTGTCACACGTGCAAGGGCACCGGCGGCGCGCCGGGCAGCGAGTTCGTCACGTGTGAGCGCTGTCACGGTCGTGGTGTCATCAACGACGATCAAGGGCCCTTCGCGATGTCGAGCGTCTGTCCGGTCTGTCAGGGTCGCGGCGGGCGGTTCGCGACGCCGTGTCCGACGTGTCACGGCACCGGTCGCGAACCCTCGGCCCGTCGCGTCAACGTCCGGATTCCTCCGGGCGTCGTCGACGCGCAACGGATTCGTCTGAAGGGAAAGGGGAACCCGGGCGCGCACGGCGGCCCTCCCGGTGACCTCTTCGTCGACGTGCACGTCACGCCGGACCCGCGCTTCGAGCGCCGAGGGCGCAACGTCACGACGACCGTGAAGGTTCCCCTCACCCAGGTGATGCTTGGCACCACGGTCGAAGTACCGACGTTGGACGAACCCGTCACGCTCAAGATCGCCGCCGGCACCCAGCCGGGCACCACTATGCGGGTGAAGGGGCGAGGGGTCCCGGCCCACGGAAAGAACGCGGCGGGTGACCTCCTCGTGACGGTCAGCGTCGCGGTTCCGAAGAAGTTGACGAAACGACAGCGCGGCCTCGTCGAACAGCTGGCCAGCGCCTTGAATGAAGAGGTGAGCAGTGAGTGAACAGCCAGAGGTCCACGCGGTGTACGTCATCTCGGTCTTCGCCGAGTTGGCGGGCGTGCACCCCCAGACGCTGCGCAACTACGAACGCGGCGGACTCTTGAATCCCCAGCGCACGAGGGGCGGCTCTCGCCGTTTCTCCGACGCGGACCTCGCGGCGCTGCGACGAATCCAAGAGCTCACGAACGAGGGCGTCAACTTAGAGGGCGTGAAGCGCGTCATGGCACTCGAGCTGGAACTCGCGCAAGCGAAAGAGGCGTTGAACTCGCTGTCGAACGAGGCACGCGACAGCGTCGAGCAGGCGCACCGTCACTACCGTCGCGACCTCGTCCCGGTGCAGAACTCGCTCGCGCTGATCATCGACAAAGTCCGCCGGCCCAGAAGCGAACACTGATGGCACTCGACCCGGCACGCTGGACGCTGAAGACGCGCGAGGCCTTTCAGGCCGCGACGACCCAGGGCGCCGCCGCTGGCAACCCCTACGTCACGCCGGCGCACTTGTTGTTGGCGCTCCTCAATCAAGCCGACGGCATCGCGCGGCCGCTTCTCGTGGCGGCCGGTCTCGATCCCGTCGCCGTGAGCGCGTCGTTGAACGACGCCGTCGCGCGCGAGCCGCGCGCCGTGGGTGGAACCCAACCGGGACTCTCGCCGGAGTCACGAAGCGGCCTCGAAGCGGCCGACGAACTCCGCCAAGAACTCGGCGACGAGTACCTGTCGGTCGATCACCTGCTCGTGACGTGGTCGGGTGAATTGGGCACGACCCGCGACGCACTCCTCCAGGCACTGCGCGGGATACGGGGATCGACCCGGATCACCTCCGAAGACCCCGAGTCGACGTTCCAGTCACTCGAGAAGTACGGACGAAACCTCACCGACCTCGCGAGAGCGGGCAAGTTGGACCCGGTCATCGGGCGTGACGACGAGATTCGCCGCGTGATCCAGGTGCTGTCGAGACGGACGAAGAACAATCCCGTGCTGATCGGTGAGCCGGGCGTCGGAAAGACGGCGATCGTCGAGGGATTGGCACTGCGCATCGTCGAAGGCGACGTGCCCGAGTCGCTACGCGACCGACGACTCATCGCCCTCGACATCGCCTCCATGGTGGCCGGCGCGAAGTACCGCGGCGAGTTCGAAGAGCGGCTGAAGGCAGTCCTCAAGGAGATCCAAGACGCCGAGGGCGACGTCATCACCTTCATCGACGAGTTGCACACCATCGTGGGGGCGGGCGCGAGCGAGGGCGCGATGGACGCGAGCAACATGATCAAGCCACTCCTCGCGCGCGGTGAACTGCGGATGATCGGCGCCACGACGCTCGACGAGTACCGCCAGTACATCGAAAAGGACGCGGCCCTCGAGCGACGCTTCCAGCAGGTCTTCGTCGGTGAACCCTCGGTCGAGGACACCATCGCCATCCTTCGCGGGCTGAAGGAGCGCTACGAGGTCCACCACGGCGTGCGCATCCAGGACGCGGCGCTCGTCGCCGCCGCGACGTTGTCGAATCGCTACGTGGCGAACCGGTTCCTGCCCGACAAGGCCATCGACCTGATGGACGAGGCCGCGTCGAAGCTGCGCATCGAGATCGACTCCATGCCCACCGAACTCGACGTCGTCATCCGGCGACTTCGTCAACTCGACATCGAGCGCGTCGCGCTCGAGAACGAGACCGACCCCGGCTCACTCGAGCGCAAGAGAAGGCTGGAAGAGGAGTACGCCGCGTTGAAGGAGGAGTCTGACGAACTCGCCGCGCGCTGGCAGGCCGAGCGCCACGCCATCTCGAAGATCCAAACGGCGAAGCAGGAGTTCGAAGACCGCCGCGCTGAGGCCGAACGCCTCGAACGTCAGGGTGACCTGAACGGCGCCGCGGTCCTTCGCTACGGGACCATTCCCGAAGTCGAACGCGCCATCGACCAAGCGACGCGCGAACTCGAAGAGCTCCAGTCGCACGGGGCCTTTTTGAAAGAAGAGGTCGACGCGGAGGATATCGCCGACGTCGTCAGTCGCTGGACGGGCGTGCCGGTGTCGAAGTTACTGGAGGGAGAGCTCGACAAGTTGGTCCACATGGAGGAACTGTTGCGCTCGCGCGTCGTCGGTCAAGATGAAGCCGTGACCGCGGTCGCCAACGCGATCCGCCGCTCGCGCGCCGGCCTCTCGGACCCCAATCGACCCATCGGCTCCTTCCTCTTCCTCGGACCTACGGGCGTCGGCAAGACCGAGTTGGCGCGCGCCCTCGCGGAGTACCTCTTCGACGACGAGCACGCCATGATCCGCATCGACATGAGTGAGTACATGGAGAAGTTCTCCGTCAGCCGTCTCGTGGGGGCGCCACCGGGCTACGTCGGCTACGAAGAGGGCGGTCAGCTCACCGAAGCGGTCCGGCGCCGACCCTACGCCGTGGTGCTGCTCGACGAGATCGAAAAGGCACATCCCGACGTCTTCAACCTCTTGCTGCAGGTACTGGACGACGGGAGACTGACCGACGGCCAAGGCCGCACGGTCAACTTCACCAACGTGGTCATGATCATGACGAGCAACCTGGCCGGCGACCCCGAGGAGTTCTTCCGGCCCGAGTTCATCAATCGTGTCGACGACATCATCCGCTTTCGTACGTTGGACGAGCGTGACCTCGCGGTCATCGTGGGGATACAACTCGAACGTCTGCGTCGGCGTCTCGCCGAGCGCCGCCTCACCCTCGAGGTGACACCGGCCGCGTCCGCGGCGCTCGCGAGCGAAGGCTACGACCCGGTGTTCGGCGCGCGGCCCTTGAGGCGCGTCATCCAACGCCGTATCGAGGACCCGCTCGCGCTCGCGGTGCTCAAAGGCGACTTTCGTGACGGCGACACGATCCACGTCGACGCCGTCAACGGGGTGCTCACGCTTCACTAGACGACGGAGCGACTTTTTCCCTACGGTAGGCTTGACGTGCAACGAGGCCGTCTCGGAGGAGTCAAGTGCCCGCATCCGTAGTGGTCGGAACCCAGTGGGGTGACGAGGGCAAGGGTCGAACGGTTGACCTCCTCGCTCGCGACATGGACATGGTCGTGCGCTACCAGGGCGGTCACAACGCCGGCCACCGGATCGTCGTCAACGGCGAGGCCTTCGCGCTCCAGCTCATTCCGTCGGGCGTCCTGTATCCCCACATCACGCCGGTCATCGGTAACGGCGTCGTCGTCGATCCGGCCGTACTCCTCGCCGAGTACGACGCGATCAGTGCCCGCGGCGTCGACCCGTCGCGCCTCGTCGTCTCGGGCAACGCGCACCTCATCATGCCCTACCACCAAGAGCTCGATCGCTTGACCGAACGCTTCTTGGGTAAGAACGCGCTCGGCACCACCAAGCGGGGCATCGGTCCCGCGTACGCCGACAAGTCCTCGCGCGTCGGACTTCGCGTCCAGGACCTCCTCGACCCGAAGATCTTTCGCGAGAAGCTGGCCCTCGTGTTGCACGAGAAGAACTTGATCCTCACCAAGATCTACAATCGACC
>DATKSO010000116.1:0-7201 GCA_035531635.1 Acidimicrobiales bacterium
CTCGGGCGCGAGGGCGGTGAGCGCGTCGTCGAGGCGAGTGACGTCGTCGTAGTTGCGAAGGGTCGCCAGGGCACCTGAAGAGGGGAACGAGAGTGAACGGGCCAGCGAACCGGTGGCGAGGACTACGCGCGTGCCCTTGAGTGAAGAGCCGTCATCGAGGAGGACCGTCGTGTTCGCCACGTCGAGGCCCGTCGCGCGAACGCCCAGGTGAAGGGAAACCCTTGACGCTGCAATCTTCTCCGACGTGGCGAGCGTGACCTTGTCCAAGTCCCATTTTCCCGACAGGATCTGCTTCGACAGTGGCGGCCGGTCGTAAGGGACGTGCGGTTCGTCGCCCACGAGCGTCAGTTCGCCCTCGAAGCCTTCACGACGCAGCGACTCCACCAGGCGCCATCCCGCGACACCGGCGCCCACGACGACGACGTGGTCGGACGATCGAAGTTGACTCACGAGTCGAACATCGCAAGCCACTCGTCTTGGCTCTTGGGCGTCATGACGAAGTTGCGCGCTCGAACGTCGCCCATCGCCATCGACGACTCCGGCGCGTACAGGTGCCCCGGGTAGAGAACGGTCTCGTCGCTCACGTGGCTCAACCGCACGCTCAGCGATCGGTACATCTCGGCCGCGTCGCCTCCGGGAAAGTCAGTTCGACCACATCCGTCGATGAAGAGGGTGTCGCCACTGAGAAGTCGCCCGTCAACGAGGACGCACTGGCTACCCGGTGTGTGACCTGGCGTGTGCAGCAGAGTCAGCACGCCTTCGCCCACGTTCACTTGATCGCCGTCGCGATGGAGCACGAGCGCGTCGTCTCCGATCCCAGCGCGCGCCTTCATCCATTCCGCTTCCTCCGACTGCACGTGCACGGGCACCTCGACGAGCGACAAGAGTTCGGCGACGCCCTCGATGTACTGATCGCCGATGAGCGTGCCGCCGACGTGGTCGGGGTGGAAGTGCGTCGCGACGACGCCGACCAGACTCATGTCGTCCGCCACGATGAGATCGAGGAGCTCTGCCGGTCGATAGGCAGGATCGACCAGCACCGCGTCGCCGCTCTCGCGATCACCGATCGCGTAGGCGAAGTTGCGCATTGACGTCGCGAGCGCGTCGCCCACGGCGAAGTCACGTCCGGCGAGGAGTTGGCGAAAGTAGAACCGCCCGCTCATTCGCCCTCGGTGACCTTGGCGATCCTGGGCGTGAGCTCTTCGACTTTCGCCTTCGTCAGCGCTAGACGAGCTTCGAGGGCTTCGATGATGGTCGTGGCCCGCTCCAACTTCACGAAGAGGTCATCGACCGAGACTTCGCCCTCATCGAAGGACGCCACGATGGCGTTGAGCTCACTTGACGCTTCATTCCAATCACTGACGTTGCTCATGTGGATGATCCTTTCGTTTGTGTGACGTTGCTCGTGAACGACCCATCGCTCACGAGCACGTGCACCTCGTCGCCCACGTGGACGCCCCCGAGTGATTTCACGACGGCGCCCTGTGCGTCGGTCACGATAGACCAACCTTGCGCGAGACGGCGAGTTGGATCGTAGGCCGCCAGGAGTTGACGACTACTCACGAGCATTCGCGTCGCCGACTCCACGACGTGACGACCCTGGATCACCAGTCGCTCTCGGGTCCCGAGAAGATGGCGCTCCTCCGCGCGAAGGCGGTCACGTACCGCGAAGATCATGGTCCGACGACGCTCCGCGAGATAGGTCGACGCCTCGTCGAGCACGTCGGTCACCGCCTCCACGACGCGCCCGGCCGGTCGTTGCACGTGGACGTCGTACCACAGCGCGACTAACTCAACGATCTCCTCGCCAAGTTTCGTTGGGGTGATCGCACGAGTGTGCGCGACGAGGTCCGCCACGGATTCGTCACCGGTGTGACCGATGCCGGTGAAGACCGGTGTCGACGAGGTGGCGATGGTCCGAGCCACGCGCTCGTCGTCGAAACACGCGAGGTCGCCCTTGGACCCGCCGCCGCGAACGACGCAGATGACGTCGACGCCCGCGTCGTCAAGTGCTCGCAGCGCGCCCACAATCTGCGCGGGCGCCGCCTCACCTTGGACCTGGGTCTTCACGAGGACGATCTGAAAACTGAATCGTGAGTTCAAGAGTTGACCAGTGAAGTCCGCGCACCCCTCAGTGCCAGGACTCGCGACGAGCCCCACGCGAAGTGGCACGGGTGCCACGACCATCGACTTGTTGCGTTCGAGGAGTCCCTCGCCACGCAAACGAGCGATGAGCTCCTGGCGGCGGCGCGCGACGTCGCCCAAGAGTCCTTCGACGTCGATCTCGGTGATCGAAAAGCCAATCTTTCCCTGTGGCGCGTAGACGTCGACGTAACCGTGGAAACTGACGACCATACCGACCCTCAGCGAGATCCCCTCGTCGGCGAGTCGCCTTTTGAGGGGGGCCCAGGGCGTCGCCCAACAGTGGGCGTTTAACACCGGTCGCTTGGTGTCGGACGATGCTGAGCCCGCGTCGACGAGGTCGACGTAGACGTGACCCTTCTCGTAGACCTTGGCGATTTCACCACGAACCCAGTGCGGTCGACGGCGACCGAAACTCGACTCCAGGTGCGCGGTCAGCAACTGGTAGAACTCGCCTACCTCTAAGACGGGTTCCTCGCTCGACGTTTCAGACAGCACGAGGTGAGGCTACCGCTCGAACGTGACAGGCCATCAAGGCTTGATGCATCAGAGAAGTTGTGTCAGACTGGGGCCGGATGGTGAGTCGACTGGGTGGCCGCGCCGCTTGGCAACGAGCGGTGAGGAAAGTCGGGGCTCCACAGGGCAGGGTGCTTACGAAACGTGAGTCGCGGTGACGTGCAGGACAGTGCCACAGAGAACAGACCGCCGATGACTTGGGCAACCAAGTACAGGTAAGGGTGAAACGGTGCGGTAAGAGCGCACCAGCGTCTTGGGCAATCAAGATGGCTCGGTAAACCCCACCCGGAGCAAGATCAAACATGGGAGGCGGCCCGCGCGCCTTGTAAAAGAGGCACTCCCGAGGTAGATCGCTGAGATGGATGGTCGCCCACCCTTCGTTACGAAGGTGGACAGAACCCCGCTTATAGGTCGACTCACCATCCCTCTCACCCCGTATCAGCAACTCGAAAGGATGAACTGTGCTACACCTGCCCTACCGCGAACTGCCCGTAGGCGATCCAGGCACGCCCGACACTGGTTCGCCCCTTCGCTATTTGGCCTGGCTCGCGCGACATCAGAAGTGGCTCTTGTCATTGAACGCCCTCTTCGGCATCGGGTGGATGGTCTCACAGGCCCTCGTGTGGGCCGCGGTCGGCGCCGCCATCGATCACGGAATCCAACGGCACAGTAGCGCCGAACTCTTCAAGTGGGTAGCCGTCGTCATCGCCCTCGGTCTCTTCCAAGCGGGCTGCGGGGCACTGCGCCACCAACTGGCCGTCACCAACTGGATGAGCGCTACGTACCGCACGATCCAGCTCATCGGTCGTCACGTCGCCACCACGGGTCCCGCCCTCACCGACGAGATACCGGCGGGCGACGTCGTCAATACTGTGGCCGCCGACGCCATGCGCGTCGGCGGGACCTTCGACAGTTTCGCCCGATTCTCCGGTGCCATCGTGGCGTGGATCGTCGTGTCCCTCATCTTGCTCTCCACGTCGGTGCAACTCGGTCTCATCGTGCTGCTCGGCGTGCCGATCCTCGGCTCCTTGACGGTGCCCCTGATGAAGCCGCTGCACACGACCCAGGCGGCCCAACGCGAGGCGGCCGGGCGGCTCGCGGCCCTCGGTTCCGACACCGTCGCGGGTCTACGGATCCTTCGAGGCGTGGGCGGCGAAGAGGTCTTCCTACGCAACTATCGCGTCCAGAGCCAGAAGGTACGCGTCGCCGGAACGCGCATCGCCGCGCCCCAGGCCGGCTTGGAATCGGGACAGGTGCTGTTGCCGGCAATTCTCACCGGTGTGGTCACGTTCCTCGGCGCGCGCGACGTCATGAACGGTTCGCTCCAACCGGGTCAACTCGTGGCGTTCTTCGGGTACGCGTCGTTCCTCACGACGCCACTTCGCACCGCCATTGACTACCTGATTATGTCGACGCGGGCTTACGTGGGTGCGAGCAAAGTTCTGCGGATCTTGAAGATCCAACCCATCGTGACCGACCCCGAGCACCCGGTGGCGTGGCCCAACGAGCTCGCGCGTCTCGAAGACGGACGCAGCGGCGTCGTCATCGAACGGGGCCAACTCGTCGCGCTCGTCACCGACACGCCGGACCACGCGGCCGTCCTCGTCGATCGTCTCGGCCGATTCGTGGCCGACACCGACGACGTCCTCGTGAACGGCGTCGCGATTTCGTCCTACGCCTTGGCTGACGTTCGCTCGCACGTCATCGTGAGCGAAATCGAGCCGCGGCTCTTCTCGGGTGAGCTGCGCTACGAACTCATGCCCCACGGACTCGTCGACGACGAGCGAATCCTCGACGTACTGCGAGCCACGAGCTCCCTCGACGTCCTCGACGCCCTCGAAGACGGACTCTCCACGACCGTCGAAGAGCGCGGGCGGGGTTTCTCGGGAGGCCAGCGCCAACGACTCAGTCTCGCGCGTGCCATCCTCACCAACGCCGACGTCTTGATCCTGGTCGATCCGACGTCGGCGGTGGACACCCACACCGAGGGACGCATCGCGGCGCGACTTCGCGACGTTCGCGACGGACACACGACGCTGGTCGCGACGTCGAGTCCGTTGCTGCTCGAAAAGATGGACGTCGTGTTCGTCGTCCTTGACGGTCACGTGACCGCCCACGGGACCCATGACGAGCTCGTGGAACAATCGTCGACGTATCGCCAGATCGTGTTGCGAGAGGAGAGCTAGTGCAACTCCCCGTCGCGAACTCTCACGTCGTCCTCGCCTACGCCCGCGTCCTTTCGCGTCAACACCGCCGTCCCCTAGCGCGCATGCTCGCTCTCTACGCGTTGGCCGCGGTGATGGCGCTCATCCCCGCGTGGGCGATCGGTCAGATCACGGACTTCGCCTCCAATCACCAGTTGAGCGCGTCGAAAATCTCGCTCTACGTCGGCACGCTCTTCGTGTCGTCCCTGGCCTACGCGGTGCTCACGTTCTTTGCCCGTCGGCGCAGTTACGTCCTCGGCGAGACGGTGTTTGCCCAACTTCGTGAGGAGTTCCTCGCGAGTGTGCTGGCACTACCTCTCATCGAAGTGGAGCGCGCGGGCACTGGTGATCTCTTAAGTCGCACGACGAACGACATGGAGTCACTCTCACGTACCGTCCGTTTCGCCGTGCCCGAATGGCTCGTCGCGATCCTCCAAGCCGTACTCACCCTGATCGCGATGTTGCTCGTGAGTCCGTTGGCGACCGTCGCGAGCCTGGTGTCGCTGCCCATTCTCTTCTTCTCCACTCGCCACTACCTGCGCTACGCCACGCCCGGCTACCGGCGCGAGCGCATCAGCTACGCCACCATGTCCGGCTCCGTCGCCGAAACCGCCGAGGGCGCCCGCACGGTCGACGCCCACCGGCTCGGTGAGCGTCAGTCGACGCGGATCGAGGAGAACGTCCGTGAGTCCTTCTACTCCGAGATGTACACACTGCTGATGCGGATGGTGTGGTTCCCCACCGTGGAGGGCGCCTTCGCGATCGCCGTCGCGGCGACGCTGGCCTGGAGCGGCTGGCTCGTCATCAACGGGCACCTCTCCCTCGGGGCGGCAACGACGGTGACTCTCTACGTCGTCCAGATCAACGATCCCCTCGACCGCATCGTCTCGTGGCTCGACGAGCTCCAGATTGGTCAGACCGCGCTCGCGCGCCTGGTGGGCGTGTCGGTGGTGAAGGACGACCGGCCCCGCGCTGGTCCCGAGCCCACGAACGACACGATCACGATGACGGACGTTCGTTACGCGTACCGCGAGGGCCACGACGTCTTGAACGGCATCACGCTCACCGTCCAACCCGGTGAGCGACTGGCGATCGTCGGTCCGTCAGGCGCCGGCAAGTCGACCATTGGACGACTCCTCGCGGGCATCGACGCTCCGCGCAGTGGCTCAGTCCGTGTCGGCGAGGTCGAACTCGCCCAGATGCCGCTCACCACCCTTCGTCAACACGTCGCGCTCGTGACCCAAGAACACCACATTTTCATCGGCTCGGTACACGACAACTTGGCGCTCGCCCACCCCGAAGCCAGCGTGCGCGCGATCGAAGCGGCCCTCGACGCCGTCGACGCACTCGAGTGGGTCAATCAGCTGCCCCAGGGTCTCGAGACCGAACTCGGCACGACGGGCTATCAGATCACCCCGGCGCAGGCACAGCAGTTGGCCCTCGCCCGGCTGGTACTCAGCAATCCCCACACGCTCGTCCTCGACGAAGCGACGGCGCTCCTCGACCCGAGGGCCGCGCGCCATCTCGAGCGCTCACTCAGTGCCGTGTTGCACGGGCGCACGGTCATCGCGATCGCGCACCGTCTCCACACCGCACACGACGCCGACCGCGTCTGTGTGGTCATCGACGGGGTCGTCGCCGAACTCGGCACGCACGCCGAACTCGTCGCGCTGAACGGTGAGTACGCCGCGCTGTGGAGCAGCTGGCGTAATGAGAAGCCGACCGTCTCGTAGGCTTCGTTCGTGGCGGAGTACCTTCGCAGTGACGAGATACTCGCGTGCGTGCACCGCGTCGCCCTCAGTCGTGGCGCCCCCTTCGACTTCGTCGCGCCGCCGGTCACGCCCGAGATGGAGCGCCGACGGCGAAGCGCGCGTGATCACCGACACGCGATCCTCGAACTTCTTCGCCACCTCCATCCGGAAGCGGCGACGCCGTCGAGCCAAGACGAGACCAACGCCCTGTTGCTCGCCGGGTGCGAACTCATCCTCGTCCCACGCCTGGCGAAAGACGACGACGGTCGTCGTACTGCGTCGGTGCACGCCCTCGTCCGTGTAGGACGATTGGACGAGCGCTTCACGTACGCTCCGCTGTTGATCAAGAATCACGAGGTAATCGAGAACGCCAGCACGCGTCGCACGCTCGAAGGGTCCCTCGAGCGTCTTCGACCGAGTGAGGCGTACTACCACGACGGCGTCGGAACGCGCGCGACGATCCCCATGACTCGCAGCGGACTCTCCCTCGCGCAAGCGACGCGCGTCCTCGGCGTGCTCGGTCACGCCGATCCGAGTGCGCGCGCGGGCATCGTTGATCGTCAGCGGCGACTCTGGTGGCTGGAACTG
>DATKSO010000117.1:0-8440 GCA_035531635.1 Acidimicrobiales bacterium
TTCGGCGGCGGTTCGTATGCGCTCGATGGCGTCCGCCACGATGAGCGACACGGCGATGGGCTCGCGACTGGGTGAGCCCTGTCCCTCGATGCGCGAGAGGTCGAGGAGGTCTTCGATGATCCGATTGACGCGAAAGGCCTCGGAGTTGATGCGCTCGGCGAGGCGTTGCGCCACCGAGGGATCGCGCTCGACTTGGAGGGTCTCGGCCAAGAGACCGAGCGCTCCCATCGGGGTCTTCAACTCGTGGCTGACGTTCGCGATGAAGTCACGTCGGATGTCCTCGAGGCGTCGACGTTCCGAAACGTCCTCGATGACCGCGAGCACGCCGAGGGAGCGGCGTCCGTCGTCGATGACGGTGGCACGAATGGTCAGGGTCCGTCGGGGGGGACCGTAGATGTCGATCGAGCGCTCGGCCATGCCGCTCGTCCAACCCTCGGCGAGCACGTCGGTGACGGCCTGGGCGGCGATGGCGTCGCCGTAGCGACTGGCCATCAAGTTCTCGGCTTGGGTGTTGCGAAAGATGACGCCGCCGGCCTCGTCGCAGAGGACGAGTCCGAGGGGGAGGGTGTCGAGAGATCGGCGAAGTCGTACGGACTCCGCGCTCGATTCATTCACCGCGTTATGGGCCGCGCCGGTCACCTCTTCGAGATAGCTCAGGGCTGACTCAACTTTTCCGTCGTCGTCATGAGGTTCAATGGCGAGTCGCGACGCGAGCGCCGTAAGCCGTTGGGCGATCGCGCGGTGGCCGCGTCGGCGAAAGAGAAGTACGCCCAGCACGATGCCCACGATCAAGACGCCGGCGGCGGCGCCGTAGACCTCGGCCGGGGCCCACAGCGAAATCACATTTTTTGTCAAGGCGAAGAACACTTGACCAGTCTCGCAGAAGCGCTCAGGTCGGTGGCGATGGCGACCGTTGGGCACCCCTCGACGAAAGTGTGACCTTCATGTTCTTCGCCAATGTGACGCTGAGCCCTTCCACGACTGCACTTCCGGGCAGCGCCGCGCTCCAGTCGATCGCCAACGGGATCGCCTCGTGGGCGCTCATCGGCGCGCTTATCGCGCTACTCCTTGGCGCCGCCCTGTGGGCGGTGGGCAGTCATACGCAAAATATGCATCAGTCCTCACAGGGCCGGCGTGCGGTGTTGACGTCACTCGCGGCGGCGATTCTCATTGGTGCGGCGCCGAGTCTCATCAACTTCTTCTTCAACACGGGCCTACGCGTTCACTGATGAACGTCTTTCACTGTATTTTCTCCCCGTCGGCGTGCGTTGCTAACGTCGCCAAGTCCACGACCAACGACCTCTTCAACGCGCTGACCAGTTGGATCGTGGCGAGCGTCCGCTGGTTCTTGGGCGCCGTGGGCCACGTCCTCGTGACGGCCAGCGAGCCGTCAACGGTGCTCAACGGCGCAAAGGCAGAGTTCACGACGCTCGTGATCCTTGCGCCGGTCCTCATGATGATCGGCCTACTGGTCTCGACGCTGCAAGCACTGCGCCACGGTGAGGCATCAACGCTCTGGCGCGTCTATCTCGGCGTGGCGCCCGCCTGCGTGGCGGGCGTGGCTCTGGCGCGACCGTTCGCGTCCCTCGCGCTGCAAGCGGTGAACCAGATGTCCTCGACGGCCGCCGATTCGGTCGCTCAGCACGAGGCGACGCTCGCCGGTGCGCTCACTGGCTTGATGCCCACCGCGCCCGGCTTCGCGATCTTCCTTCTCGCCGTGCTCGTCGTGATCGGCGCGATCCTTCTCTGGTGTGAACTGATCGTACGCACGGTCGTACTGACGCTCTTGCTCGTTCTCGTGCCCATCGTGATCCCGTTGTCGACGTTTCCCTCGATGCGACGACTCAGTTGGCGTCTCGTCGAGACGTTTCTGGCGGTCGCGGCGAGCAAGTTCATCATCGTCGTCTCTCTCGTGCTTGGGCTCAATGAGCTGCAGGGTAACTCGGCGACCGAGGTCATCACGGGCGCGGTAGCGTTGCTGCTCGCGACCTGCACGCCGTTCCTCCTCCTTCGGGTTATCCCCTTCATTGAGCAGTCCGCCCTTCATCACCTCGAGGGACTCCGCTCTCGCGCGACGCGAGCCGTCACCAACGCGCCATCATCCCCGGTCGCCCAGATTGCGCGCTCGCTGGCGCCCGAGGTCCCCGTGCCGGGCCCACCCGAGCGTTCCGAGGATCTGGGCCTCGGCACGTGGCCCGGCACGCCGGAGACCCCGATGCCCTCGTTCGACGGCGATCCGCCACCTCCGCCCATTGGCACACCCCGCCTGCGGAGTGGTCACGTGGTCTATCGACGCGACGACGTCGGTCCCGTCGTCGGGTGGCACTTCGATGAGTGAGGCGTTGGCTCTGGGCGAGACCGACGCTGACGCTCGCTGGATCGGCGTGCGACGCCATCAAGCGGTCCTCGTCATTCTGGGTGTCGGACTGGCGAGTGATTGGGTGCTGAGTCCCCACGCGCCGTTGGCGGAAATCGTCGCGGGTCTCGCGCTCACGATCGGGGCGTTCCCGTGCTACGACGGACTCACGGTGGGCGAGGAGTGCGCGGTCGCCGTTCGCTTTCTCCTTCGCTCACGCTGGCACGAACTCATCGCTCGCGAGTTCGGTGGCGACGTGGTGCTCTGGGCGGTGGGCGAAGTGACCGTTCGCGGCTACGAGTTGGCTCATCGTGGGCGACTTGACCTCTCGGGACGCGACGTGACGCTCGCGGAGGCGCTCGCGGCCCTGGCCGACGCGAGCAGTGCCGCACGAACTGGTCAACACTTCTCCCAGCACGTCGTCACGAAAGGTGCGGACGTGCGCACGCTCTTGACCCTGCCCCTCGAAGTGCCACCACCCGACGGCTGGGCCGCGAACAACTCGCTCGCCCTTGACGTCGTGGGCGTAGGAAGCGGGGCTCCGTCGCTGCGGGTTCTCGAACGATTCACCTACGTGCGAACAGAGAGTCTGCTCGCTCGGATCTATCGGGTCCGCGACTTCTCGTCGGTTCCGCCCGCGCGCGGTCTCCTTGAACAGCTGCTTCGCTCGACCACGCCTCTCGATCTGGCGTTGCACGTGGACGTCGTTGCGGGCGCGAAGGCCCACCGTCTCGCCGCGCGCGCCGTGCATCGCGTGGGCAGTGACGACGCCACCTCGAGAGCGGCCGGTTTTCGTCGTACGGCTCGCTCGTCACGGAACTTCGAACGTCTCTCGCAACGAGAGGCGCACGTAGCGAGTGGTCGTTCGTTGCTGCGACTCGCGGTCTTCGTGATCGTGCGCGGCGAGTCACTCGACGAGGTCCAACAGCGAAGCGTGCTCGTCTGGCGACACGCTCACGACGCGGGCCTCCGACTAGAGCGCGGGTGGGGATCGCAGTTGGCGTGGTACCACGCGCAGCTACCCGGCGGTCCGGGTTGGTAAGAGCGTGGACGCACTGGGCGACGTCGGGTGATCTCGTGAGCCTTCGCGTGCCCGCGCACGACGCCGGCACGGGTCTCAGCGGACCCAGTCTCGGTGACGCGCAGCACGGCTCGTCGTTCGTCTTCGACGTCTTCGACGCGTACGGCGCCGGACTCGTGTCGAACCCCAACGTGATAGTGGCTGGCTCCATCGGGGCGGGCAAGAGCACGATCGTGAAGATGCAGCTCGAACGCGCACTGCGCCGTGGTCGTCGGGCGGTCGTCATCGACCCCAAGGGCGAGTACGCGGAGCTGGCCGCGCTGCACGGAACGGCTCCCGTGGCTCTCGGTCGCGACGGATGGTGCAGTCCTTTTTCGAGCGACGACCGCGAAGGGCGCAACCTTCTTCGCGCGCTCGTCGCGAGCGCCCAAGGGTCGCCACTCACCAGTGACCAACACTTCGCGCTCGACGAGGTCTGGCAGCGACTGCCTACGCCGCGACCGACGCGCGTGCTCTGGACGCTCTACCGACTCCTTGCCCCGTTTCTCGAATCGACGACCCCGAGCGCGTCGCGATCGCTCGCGTTGATCATGTACCGCTTCATCTACGGCGATCTCGCTGGACTCTTCGACGGTGAGAACGAACCGTTGATCTTCCAAGGTGACCTCGTCGTACTGGATCTGTCGGCGCAGTGGTCGTCGAACGCACTGTCGCTGGCGGCGTTGAGCGCGGTGGCAGCCGCCCAGCAAGTCTTCGCGCGCGAGGGCGACGTGGGCTACCTCGTCATCGACGAGGCGTGGGCGCTCCTCAATGACGATGACGCCCTTCGCTGGCTGCAGGGTTCGTGGAAGCTCGCGCGAGCGAGGGGCGTCTCACACGTGCTGGTGCTGCACCGTTGGAGTGACGTCGCGGCGGCCGGTGACGCTGGCAGCGCCCGGCGCGAACGCGCGCAGGGCCTCCTTCGAGAGTGCGAGACGGCCTGGCTCTTTCGTCAGCCCCCCGACGAAGCGCGCGAAATGAGTCTCGCGCTCGGCCTCGTGCTCCGAGAGGAGCGCTACCTCACGGCGTTGCCCAAGGGAGTGGCGCTCGTACGCTACGGTCCATATCGTTCCATCGTTCGCGTGCGACCCGACGACCACGATCGTCGCTTCATCGACACCGACGCCGCGATGCGCCACGTCTCGTGAACGACCGTCCGATCCTTGGTCGTCGCTACTGGCAGGGGATGTCCGGGGGACCGTACGTCACGATGGCGCCGCGCAGTTCGTTGCTCATCGTCGGACCGACGCAGGCCGGCAAGACGTCATCGCTCGTGGTGCCGGCAATACTGCGGTGGCGTGACGCGCTCGTGGTCACCAGTGTGAAGAGCGACGTAATCGGCACGACACTCGAGTGGCGCCGGTCACTGGGCGAGGTGCAGGTCCTCGAACCGGGCCGTGACGACGGCTTGACGTGGGATCCGATGGAGGGCGTGACGACGCTCCGTGACGCCACGCGCGTCGCGCGTGATCTCACCGTTGGCTCGAACGACCGGAGTGACACGGAGTTCTGGAACGCGCTCGCCGCCAAGCTCGTGGCGGGGCTGATGATGTTGGCGAAGGATCGCTCGCGTTCGATCTTCGACGTGGCGACCGTGGTCGAACGCCACGACGTGTCGCCGTGGCTCAACGACAGCGACACGTCACCGGCGAGTGACGCAGTCCGGAACTTCCTTAGCCACGACTCCCGGACGCTCGACGGAGTCTTCACGACGGCCGAGACGATGTTGATGCCGTGGCGATTTCGCCAACCCGTGGCCCAGGTTCGACGCGTCGTCGCTGGCGCGAACACGCTTTATCTCTGCAGTCCTCGAGGTGAGCAGCGCCACTACGAGCCACTGTTTCGAGGCGCACTGCGCATGGTCCTCGAAGAGCAGCAGCGCCACGTCGACGAAGGCAGGTCTCGGCGCGTCTTAATGGTGCTCGACGAAGCCGCCACCGTCGCGTCGCTCGAAGAACTCGATCAACTGGCGGCCACCGTGAGCGGCCTCGACGTCACCCTCGTCACGGTGATCCAAGACTTCGCTCAACTGGTGGCTCGCTGGGGCCCCCGGGCCGCGACCATCGTGAACAATCACACCACGCGCGTGGTGCTCGGAGGTCTTACTGACGCGAGCGTGGGAAAGTACCTTCCCGAACTCATCGACACCAGGCCCGACTCCCGACAGGTCCCTCTGCGGCTTCGCCCGCGCGGAACCGCCGTGGTCGTCGCGGGCGGAAGGCGGGTCTTCTGCGTTCGTCTTCGCCCGTGGTGGAAGGATCGCCGCCTCCGTGAACGGGGCGTTCGCGGGTAAAAACTACGCTTTGCGGATGGCATATCAATCGCTGCTGATCCAAGAGCAGATCTTCGCGATTGACATCGGCGCGACGAACATCAAGTTCAGCCACGTCGACGACGCGGGCGACCTCGTTCGCGGGGTCCGACGACGACCCACCCCGTATCCCTGCTCACCGGCGCGCCTGGTGGAGTTCTTGGAGGAGCGCATCGCGAAGAGCGGGTGCCGGCGCGTGGGCGTGGGGTTTCCCGGTGAGTTCCGCGACGGTCACGTGATTCGTCCCGGCAACCTCTCGCGACCCGGGGGCGTGGCGACCGAGAAGGATCCCGAACTCGACGAACTGTGGCGCGGCTTCGCGCTCCAAGACGTGCTGCGTGAAGTGAGCGGGCGCGACGTTCGCGTCGTCAATGACGCCACGATGGCGGCACTCGGTTGCATCGAGGGCGAGGGAACGGAACTCGTCTTGACGCTCGGCACGGGACTCGGACTCGCGCTGTCGATCGAAGGAAAGCTCAAGAAGGTTCGCGACGTCGGCGCCGAGATATTCCGTGACGACAAGACGTACGACCAGACCATCGGCGAACGAGCGAGGTCACTCGACGACGAACGCTGGAACCCGACGTTGGTCGAGATCGTCGACCGGTTCGCCCAGGAGTTCCACGCGGACGTCGTGCACCTGGCCGGCGGCAACGCGAGACGCGTCGTGCCCACTGAGTTCGAACACCTGACGTACCGCGTCGTCATTCACGGCAACGAAGCGCCCATGCGCGGCGCGGCGAAACTCTTCGTCACCGGGTAGGTCGCTCGCCGAGACGACGTCGGCTCAACTCCTCGCGAGGTCGACGGCACTCGCGGCGAGAATACCTGCGCTGACCCGACAGGACCGATCGTCGACGGCGAAGTCGGGACTGTGGTGCATGCCACTCGTGCCGTCGGCGAGCGCCCCGCCGACGAAGAGATAGCAGCCCGGCACGCGCTCGAGGAACTCCGACACGTCGTCGCTCGGAGTGACCGGCGGGAACGTGATGACGTTGTCCGCGCCGACGAGCTGGGCGCAACTCGAAACGACGCGGGCCACTACCGAAGCGTCGTTGTTCACGGCTGGCGTGGTTTCGTTGAGTTCCAACTCGCTGTGAACGCCGAAGAGCGCGTCGACCTCGACGAGGAGATCACGAAGTCGTGCGATGGCCCGCACTTTCTGTTCGGGCGTGAAGGTGCGCAGCGTTCCGCGCAACAGTGCGTCGCGGGGGACGACGTTGTTCGCGGTGCCCGCGTTCAGGACACCGGCGGAGCACGCGCAGTTCGTTCCCTCGTATACGAGACCCTCCACGACGCTGGCGAGCAGCGGGGCGAGGTGGCTGATCGCGAGAACCACGTTGCCTTCGGTCGTCGCCATCGCGCCGTGACCGCCGCGACCCGTGATGTGCACACTCAGCGTCTGGCCGTCGCTCATCAAGACGCCCGCGCGCGTCGCCACGATGCCGACGGGGGCCAGCGACGTCACGTGGACGCCAATGACGTAGTCAACGGGATTGTCGTCAAGGACGCCTCCGTCGATCATCACTCTGGCGCCCCCGATCACCTCCTCGGCGGGCTGAAACAGCAGCGTGAACTCACCGGCGAGATCGTCTCGACGGCTAGCTAAAAGGTCCGCGACCCCGAGGAGACTGGCGGTGTGCACGTCGTGACCACAGGCGTGCATGACGCCCGCGTTGCGCGAGACGTAGGAGAGGTCGCTCTCTTCGGTCACCGGCAGGGCGTCGATGTCGGCCCGTACCATGACGCGCTTGCCGGGCTTCGTCCCGACGAGTCGAGCGACCGCGCCGGTATCGGTCGGACACGGTCGCAGTTCAAAGCCCAGGGACTCCAGTCGTTCCTTCACGACTCTTGTCGTACGGTGTTCATCGAATGAAAGTTCGGGGTGTGCGTGGAAGTCGTGACGCAGTTCGACCATCGGATCGTTCGCGGCGTCGAGCAGACCGGGCAGGTCATCCATGAATGATCGGGCCATAGTCGCATGGTACTGAGTGGCCAAAGGTTTCGATGAAACCACTTCGGCTAGGATGATGGGCCAGTATCAGCGCGGCTGTAGCTCAGCGGATTAGAGCATCGGTCTACGGAACCGAGGGTCGGGGGTTCGAATCCCTCCAGCCGCACTCTGTGATATTGGGGGAGACGGGCCCGACCGGCGAAACGAGCCGAAACCCTCGCGCGCACGGAAGGAAGCCGCGCCGTCGCCGGCCGCGCCCACCGGAACGAGATGGGGGCAAGGCACGCAGAGAGTTCACCGCATGCTTCGTCGGATCGGCTCGATGACCGCCTCAACGAATGACTAGAGGATGGTCTTAGTTGGAGGTTTGACATCAGCTGCCACGGTTCTCGTGGGAGTCCTGCTAGGCGAGTATTTGATTCGACGACGATGGATGACATCAGCCGCAGAAGAGGCAGCCTCGTCTCTGGTCCTTGAACTGCAGATCGACGCAGTCGTGTTTACGAGCCTGAAGTCAAGTACTCACAACTTGTGTTTGGGAGTGACGTATGGGCTGTTCAACAGCGGGTGAGCCGATATCTGAACGACACCTATGGTAGAACCCGGAGGAAAGAGAAGAAGCTTGCTGATGCCCAAGCGTGCCTTACCGAAATTCGAGACCTACTGATAGCGGCCGAGCTCCATTGGTACAAGGGTCAGACAGTTGATCTCGACGATCACGCCTGGTTTGCTGACGTTTAGCGCCGGGCGAGGGGTGAC
>DATKSO010000118.1:0-2445 GCA_035531635.1 Acidimicrobiales bacterium
GCGGTTGGTACAAGAATCGCGTCGCGGTAGAGGTCAACTGAGTTGACCCTGCCCATCGCCTTAGACGCGATGGGTGGTGACTTCGCCCCCAAGGAGATCGTCGCGGGCGCTCGACGCGCCGTGGACGAACTGGGACTGCTCGTCACCCTCGTCGGTGTGCCAGAACTGATGGGCGACCCCCTCGGTTTAGAGGTCGTCGCCTGCAGTGAAGTCATCTCCATGGATGACGAACCCGCTGCCGCGGTTCGAAAAAAGAAGGACTCGTCGCTCGTTCGAGCGGCCGAACTCGTGCGCGACCACAAGGCCAGTGCAATGGTCTCGGCCGGTAACACTGGCGCCGCCATGGCGTCGGCACTGCTGCGAATGGGCCGACTACCCGGTGTCCTTCGTCCTTGTATCGCCACGCCCATCCCGCAACTTGGCGGCACTCCGACGTTGCTGGTTGACGCGGGCGCCAACGCCGAGTGCAGCGCCGAGATGTTGGTGCAGTTTGCCCAAATGGCGTCGACCTACGTCGAAGTGCGCTACGGGGTCGCACGCCCGAAGATCGGACTGCTCTCCATCGGTGAAGAGTCCACCAAGGGCACGCCGCTCGTCAAGGAGACCCACGCGCTGCTGCGCGCAATGCCGTCGATAAATTTCGTGGGCAATGTGGAGGGTCGCGACCTCGTGCCCTCGCCCGTTGACGTCGTGGTGACCGACGGATTCACCGGTAACGTCGCTCTCAAGACCCTGGAAGGTGGGCTTCGTTTCGTTTTCTCGACGGTGCTCAACGCCATTGGCACCAATGACGAGACGAAGGCCGCGGGCGATGTACTGATGGAGTACTTGTTGCCCGTCGCCTCCGAGCTCACGCCCGAGCGTCAAGGGGGCGCGATGCTGCTCGGCGTCGATGGCATTTGCGTGATAAGTCACGGTTCGTCGAACGCGACGGCGGTCATGAATGCTCTTCGCGTCGCCGCCGAGTTAGATCAAGGTCGGGTGGTGGCCAAATTGAAAGTAACCATTAGACCTGATCAAGTGGAATAACTTCGCCATTGACCGCGTGCGCTCGGTAGTCTTGGAGAGCACGTCAAAGGAGGCGTCATGAGTGCTGACACCGTCGCACCACTGAACCGCGCCCAAATCGCGCAACTCGTACGCGATCAACTCGCCGAGATCTTGGAGAAGAGTCCCAATGACATCGTCGAGGACCAATCGTTCGAGGACCTCGGGGCCGACTCTCTCGCACTGATCGAACTCGTCGAAGCCCTCGAGGAGAATCTTTCAACCTACGCCGCGGGTTTTCACATTGACGACGAGGATCTCGAAGGTCTCGTGTCGGTGCGCGACGCCGTGAATTACGTCGCGGTCAAGCTTCAGGTTGCCTAACGGGGCCCGTGCGCCTTTTGGTCTCGTCTCTCGACGCCGTCGCTGAGCGGGTAGGGCTCGCCCCGACGAGCCCCTTGTTGTTGACGGCCCTCACCCATTCGAGTTACGCCGGCGAACACGACGTCGAATCAAACGAACGTCTCGAGTTCCTCGGTGACGCGGTCGTTGATCTCGCGATCGCCGACCTCATCGTCACGCGCTACCCCGAACTGGACGAGGGAACGGGTTCGCTCGTGCGTAGTCGCGTCGTCAACGAAGCCGCGCTCGCCGAGGTCGCCACGCGACTCGGTCTCGGCCAAGCGCTGCGCGTGGGACGTGGCGTGAAGAAGGAACAGGGGACGAAGCGACCATCGCTCCTCGCCGACGCCTTCGAGGCCGTGGTGGCGGCAATCTATCTGGAGCGCGGCTACGGCGTCGCCCGCGCGTTCGTGCACGACGCACTCGCCGACGAGGTCCACGAGGCCTCCGAGAAGCCCGGCGACGTCGACCCTAAGACGCAACTGCGTCAGTGGGCGCAGGCGAATGGTCTCGCTACGCCCACCTACGACGTCACGGCCGGCGGTCCCTCACACGACGCCACCTTCGTCGCGACGGTGCGCGTGGGCGAGTTGATCGTCGCCTCCGGCGAGGGTCGTTCAAAGAAGAGTGCCGAGGGTCGCGCCGCTCTCGCAGCGTGGGAGCGTCACCTCAATGCCTGAACTTCCCGAAGTCGAAACCGTGCGCGCGTCGCTTGCGCGGGACCTCATTGGCAAGAAGATCAAGACCGTTTCGGTCACAAATGGCCGGGCCGTGCGACGTCACAACACCGCCAAGGACTTTCGCGCGCTCGTCGAGGGTCACTCGATCAAGTCCGTCGAGCGTCTAGGGAAAAACCTCGTGCTCGGTCTCGATAATGGCTCACACCTCGTCATTCACTTAGGGATGAGCGGTCAGCTGCTGCGCGCAAAGACCCCCAAAGACCCCAAGCCCAAGCACACGCACCTGGTGTTCACCTTCGTCCAGGGCGGGGAGTTGCGCTACGTCGACCCACGAACCTTTGGCGAGCTCTACGTCTCCAAGCCACCGGCGGAGAGC
>DATKSO010000119.1:0-2251 GCA_035531635.1 Acidimicrobiales bacterium
CGTACCGAAGAGCAGTTCGAAGCGGTCACTCCCGAGATCCGTGGCTTGGGAGAGAAAGGAGAAGATGCCGCCACCGCGATTGTCCACGACGACGAGCACGCACGTTCCTCCCCCGTTGCCGAGACCCTCGACGAGCCCCGAGACGTCGTGCAGCATCGTCAGGTCACCCACTAGTCCGAGTGCCTTCGAGCCGGTCGCCACGCCCAGCACCGTCGACACCACGCCGTCGATGCCGTTGACGCCGCGATTGGCGTAGGTGGCGCGTTCACGCGGCGGAGCCCACCACTCCACGTCACGAACGGGCATCGACGAACCCACCACCAGAGCGGCGTCCGAGGTATTGCTCACCTCGACGACCACGCGAGCAACGAGCGGTTCATTCAGCACACCGTCATCACTCGCAGCACCCCGCAACCAGGTCGCCACGTCGTCCGACGCTCGACCCCACGTCCCGGCGTAGGCCTCGCTGCCAACGAGTGGCCCGTAGTCGTGGTGCGGGACACCCGCGTACGTCTCGTGGATCAGGTGGTCCGGGTCGGCGACGAACCCGGCGCCGCTCAGGCCGACGGTTCGAACGTTCCATTCGCGAAGCTGCTCGGCGAGTACTTTCGACGCCGGGATGCCCCCTAGGCGCACCACGATCTCGGGACGCACTCGCGCAACGAAGTCGCTCGAGCGAAGGAGCGCGTCAAAGTAGGGAACGGAACCCTGCGCCGTCGCGTCACCGAGTACGACCCAGTTGAGGTGGCGACACTCATCGATGACCTCTTTACTCACGCCGCGGCCGACGACGCAGAGTACCTTTTGACCCGCGACGTCGAACGTCGCGACGTCGGGGAGGTGCTCATCAGGCGCCCGAAAGTCCGACACGCTCTCGCGTTCGGGAAGTTCCACGGGTGTGGCCAGGAGTGGCTCCACGAAGGCGGCGTTCAGATGCACCGGGCCTGGTAGCGACGCCTCACCGTTGGCGGAGTACCAAAGCCGAGCAGCCAGCGGTCGCCACGACGAGACCAGGTCGTACCGCGCGACGCCGGGTTCTTCGAAGAGACGGACCATCGCACCGTAGAGGTGCGCTTGCTCCATCGTTTGCGGCGCGCCCACGCCGTGCAGCTCGGGCGGTCGGTCCGCCGTCACCACGATCAGGGGAACGAACGCGAGGTCGGCCTCGGCGACGCAGGCGTGCAGTTCAGCCGCGGCGGTTCCGCTGGTGACGATCACCACGACCGGCACCTTGGTCGCCAGTGCCCGACCGAGGGCGAAGAACCCGGCGCTGCGCTCGTCCAGTCGAACGTGCAAGGTCAATTCTTTTCGTTGCGCGGCGGCGAGCACGAGTGGCGTGGAGCGAGATCCGGGCGAGATCACGACGTCTCGGAGGCCCGCCTCGATCCATTCGTCGAAGAGCGTGCCCGCGAACGTGGCCTGAGCCACGCTGGGGCTCGGTACGCTACGTGGCAATGTCACTCCTCGGTCTACAGCGTGATGGCTCCGGTCCGGTCCTCGTGTGGCTGCACGGCTTTACGCAAACCAAGGACTCGGCCCGAACGTTCCGCTCCATTCTGGCAGGAACCCACGAAGTCCTAACCATCGACCTGCCCCGTCACGGGGAAAACTCCTCAATTTCGGCGTCACTGGACGAGACGGCAGACCTCCTCGCGCGCGCCTTGCCGAGTGAACCGTTCACCTTGGGCGGCTACTCCATGGGCGGACGCGTCGCGCTGCACTTCGCGCTTCGCCACCGCGAGCGACTCTCATCCCTCATCGTGTTGAGCGCGACCCTCGGCATTCGAGACGACGGCGAGCGAGCGGAACGTCGAACGCGTGACGACGCCCTGGCCGATCACGTCGAACTCATCGGCGCGCAGGCCTTTCTCGACGAATGGCTCGCGCAGCCCTTGTTCGCTTCCCTCCCCGACGACCCCTTCGAGCGGGCCGCGCGAAGCGATGACGCCGTTGGTCTCGCGAACTCCCTTCGCGCGGTCGGCACGGGAACCCAGTCCTGGCTCGGCGAGAAGTTGGCGTCGATAGTCGTGCCCACCCTCATCGTCGCTGGCGCCAACGACGCCAAGTTCGTCGTCGAAGCGCGCCATCTGAGCGACGTACTGAAGAACTCCACCGCGTCGCTCATTGACGACGCCGGTCACGCGGCGCACCTCGAGCGGCCCGATGAGGTCGCCGCGCTCATCTCAGGCCCTTAACCCCAGTAGGCCCTCGAGGTCAGCAGCACGCCGAGCAACGCGCCCAGGGCCAACTG
>DATKSO010000120.1:0-7896 GCA_035531635.1 Acidimicrobiales bacterium
CACCACGAACGACACCAGTCCTTGAAGGAACGTCTCTTACATCCTCGTTCGGGATCAACCGAGGTCTTCAACGCTCTCTCGGGCATCAACTTCACCGTGGGCCAGGGCGAGACGGTGGGGATCGTGGGACAGAACGGTTCTGGCAAGTCCACGCTGCTGAAGTGCATCTGCGGCGTTTTGAAGCCGACGACGGGGGAGATACGCCTTCGGGGGAGCCTCGCGGCGCTACTCGAACTCGGCGCAGGATTTCAAACCGAACTCTCCGGTCGCGACAACGTCTATCTCTACGGCGCGATGTTGGGCTTCTCCAAGAAGATGGTCGACGGGATCTTCGACGAGGTCGTGGCCTTTAGTGAGATCGAGCAGTTCATCGACACGCAGGTGAAGTTCTACTCGAGCGGCATGTACGTCCGTCTGGCGTTCGCCGTCGCGGTGAACGTGAACCCGGACATCTTGGTGGTCGACGAAGTACTCGCCGTTGGCGACGAGCGCTTCCAGGCCAAGTGCGTGGACCGCATCCAGCGATTCAAAGATGAGGGGCGCACGATCCTGCTCGTCACCCACAACGCCGACCAGGTTCGCGCGCTGTGCGACCGCGCAGTCGTTCTGCAATCCGGCGAAATGATCGCCGACGGCCCGACGCATGAATCGCTGCGAATCTTTCGCGAACACCTGCTCGAAGACTCCGTCGTACACGACAGCGCCCGACTAAGTGAGTCCATCAAGATCGACGCCGTCTCGTCGCCCACGGGATCGTTCGGGGTCCGCAGTGGCTCGGCGTTACGCCTCGACGTGAGCGTCCACTCGACGTCTGCCTACAGTGGCAACTTCGTGATGGAACTCTTCACGCGAGGCGGTCTCCTCATCAGTCGCAATGACGCCCAGGGTTCGCCAATCAACCTGGTGCCGGGCCACAACGTCGTCGGCATCGACCTCGCGCAACTCCCGCTCCTCGACGGTCTCTACGACCTCAACGTGGGCATCGTCGACCATCGCGGCCACACGGTGATCGCCTGGAGTGAACAGGCCGCGACCATTCAGGTCACCTATGACGGGCGCGAGGCCGGCATCGTCGAACTTGGCGCCACTATTCGCCAGCAGTAGCGCTCGGATCTCCTGCGTCGTCTTTTAGCCGGGGGAAGTGTCGCAGCGCGCCCAGAACGCCGAGTTTGCCCACGTCGTAGGGGTAGGTGGCCCCTCGCAGAAGCCGTCGGTCACCTCGAGAGTTGCCGTAGGCGTAGATGACGGGTTCGACGCCGGGGTGGTGTTCCTCGAGCCACGCCGTGAGCCGGTGCATCTTCTCACTCCCGCGACAGTTCTTTCCCAGATAGCTCCCGGTGAGCTTTCCGCGAGCGTCGACGGCGAGACGCGTTCCGAGCCCGTCCGCGACGCCGAGGTACTCGGCCACGACGTCGACGTAGATCTGCGGCGAGGCCGAGACGAGGACGACGTCGTGGCCTTCACGAAGGTGCCATCGAAGTCGCTCGATGACACGCGCTCGACCGTGTTCTTCGAAGTGATCGAGCGCGAACGTTCGAGAGCGCGCCTTCACGTCCTCGGCGTCGAGCCCGAGGAGGAGCTTTCGAAAGAGCCGCTCCTTCGCGTGGTCCGCCCACGGTCCACTTCGCAGCGCGCCCACGACGAGGGGTCCGAAGAGTCCGAGCGACGCAACGTACGTCGCGCCACGTCCGCGAAGAAAGCGCAGCCACTTAAAAACGCTGCCGCCCTCGCTGAGCGTGCCGTCGAGGTCGAAGGCCGCCACGGTGGGCGTCGAGGGTTGCGTCATTGCTCTAGTTTCACAGGCACCGCGACGAGGTGAGACGAATACTCTATAAAGCCGGTGGTATTTTGCGAGAATTAAAGAATCACCGCTAAGGTGGACGGGTGCCGTCGAGTGACTGGCACCTCGCACACAAGGAGTGATCATGGCAATTCGTTTGGGCGACGAGGCCCCCGACTTTACCGCGGAGACCACCGAAGGAACCCTGAACTTTTACGAGTACCTGGGTGATGGCTGGGGCATCCTCTTTTCGCATCCCAAAGACTTCACGCCGGTGTGCACCACCGAACTCGGCGGCTTTGCCGCGCGCAAGGCTGACTTCGACAAGCGCAACACCAAGTTGATCGCCGTCTCCGTGGACAACGTGGAGTCACACAATCGCTGGAAGAGCGACATCGACGAGGTGCAGGGCACCGCGTTGAACTTTCCGATCATCGGTGACGAAGACCACAAGGTGGCCGATCTCTACGACATGATCCACCCGAACGCTAACGACACCTTGACCGTGCGCAGCGTCTTCATCGTGGCGCCGGACAAGAAGGTGAAGTTGACCCTGACCTACCCGGCGTCCGTGGGCCGTAACGTCGACGAGATCGTGCGCGTACTTGACTCACTGCAGCTCTCGGCCAAGTTCCCCGTGTCGACGCCCGTCGATTGGAAGGACGGGGACGACGTCATCATCGCGCCTGCCGTCAGCGACGAAGAGGCCAAGGAGAAGTTCCCCAAGGGCTTTAGGAAGGTAAAGGACTACCTGCGCTTCACTCCGCAGCCCAACAAATAACGCCTAACCCCCGCAATGAGGTCGACGCGGTCACTCTAGGGTGGCCGCGCCGACGTTTTTACCATGAAAATTAGAGGAGACATCGTGTCCAACGAGCTCGTGTTTCAATTGGGCCATGAGAGCATCAATCGCCTAGGTTTCGGTGCCATGCGCATCACCGGGCCTGGTATCTGGGACTACCCGGCCGATCGAGGCGAAGCCCTGGCGGTACTTCACCGCGCTCGGGAACTGGGCGTCGACTTCATCGACACTGCCGACTCCTACGGACCCTCCGTCTCGGAAGAGCTGATCTTCGAAGCACTCCACCCTTTCGGCGACGTCAAGATCGCCACCAAGGCCGGTCTCTTGCGAACGGGTCCCGACGTCTGGGTGCCGTGCGGCGTGCCGGACTACTTGCGCCAAGAGTGCGAGCTCTCGCTCCGCCGACTCGGCCAAGAGTCGCTCGATCTCTTTCAACTCCACCGCATCGACCCCAAGGTGCCAGCCGACGAACAGTTCGGCGTGTTGAATGACCTGCTCGGGGAGGGCAAAGTCCAGGCGCTCGGTCTCTCGGAAGTCTCCGTCGAGGAGATCAAGGCCGCGCAAAGGGTCTTTCCCGTCGTCACCGTGCAGAACCTCTACAACCTCACTAATCGACAGAGCGAAGACGTCCTGGACTACTGCGAAACAGAGGGCATCGGATTCATTCCCTGGTTCCCCGTAGCCTCAGGGTCTCTCGCTCGACCGGGCGGACCGCTCGACGCGGTGGCGAAGGACAAGGGCGTGAGCGTGGCGCAACTTTCCCTCGCGTGGCTCTTGCGGCGTTCGCCGGTGATGATTCCTATCCCTGGCACCTCGAAGGTGGCGCACCTCGAAGAGAACGTCGCGGCGAGAGACGTGGAGCTCGACGACGAGACCTTCGCAACGTTGAGTGCGCTGACGAATTAGTCGGCAGCGATCGACGTGTCGAGCAACGACGCGCGAAGTTCTCGTTTGAGGACCTTGCCTTGAGGATTCCGCGGTAGGGCCTTCGAACGAAAGACGTACCGGGTCGGCACCTCAAACTTCGCCAAGCGTGCCGCGACGTGCCGCGCAATCTCCTCGGCCTCGATAACTCGACCGGGGCGAAGGACGATGACCGCGGCGACCTCCTCGCCGAAGGTCGGGTGCGGTACGCCAATGACGGCGCAGTCCGCGACGTCGGGGTGATCGAAGATAGCGCCCTCGACGATGACCGAGTAGACATTTTCGCCACCGCGGATGATCATGTCCTTCGCGCGATCGACGATGTAGACGAAGCCCTCCTCGTCGACACGCGCGATGTCACCGGTGTGCAACCATCCGTTGGTGAAGGCCTCCGCGGTGGCTTCCGGTTTGTTCCAGTAGCCCCGCACGACGTTCGGGCCCTTTATCCAGAGTTCGCCGACGACGTTGGGACCACGCGGTAGGTCGTCGGTTGGTTCCGGTCCGTCGAAGTCCTCGGGCACGATGACCACTTCGTTGACCGGGTAGGCCGGGCCGCAACTATTGGGTTTCGCGAGGTAATCCGGACCGGCGTTCCCGCACACCCCCGCTGACGTCTCGGTGAGACCGTACCCGTTACTCGATTGACCGCCGGGAAACGCCGTGCGCAGGCGCGAGGCGAGGTCGGGCGGTGGCGGGGCGCCCCCGTAAGCGATGCTCTTCACGCTTGAGGTGTCGAACGTGGCGAACGCGGGATCGTCGAGGATCTGCATCGCGATGGTGGGCACGCCGCCGATGCCGGTGATGCGCTCAGACTGAATGAGTTCGAGCGCATGTCTCGAGTCGAAGTGGTGCATCATCACGATCTTGTTGCCCGCCGCCGTCGCGGGGATCATGAACGCGTGACAGCCGGTCGCGTGAAAGAACGGGATGTTCAAAAGACCCGAGGTCTGTTCCGCGGGTTCGGCGTTGGGTGTGCCGAGACGCAACGCGGATCGTTGACCGGCGAAGAAGAGGTTCATCAGGTTCGTGATCACGTTGCGGTGTGTACCCACCGCCCCCTTCGGATGACCGGTCGTGCCCGACGTGTACAGCATGGTCGCGTCGTCATCGGGTCCGATGTCGACGTCGGGCGGTGTCGCCTCAGGATCGACTTCACCGACGGCGTCCGCGAACGTCATGACGCGTAGGCGGGCGTCCGGTTCGCCGAGTCGCGTCGCACGCGTCAGGTCGTCGCTCACGACAATGACGGAGGAGAGCTCCGTCAGTTGATCAATCCTCGGGCGTACTCGCTCGAGTCGTTCCTCGTCGACGAAGAGGACAGACGTCCCTGAGTCACTGAGACCGTAGATCAACTCATCGGTGGTCCACCACGCGTTGAGGGGCACGACGACCGCGCCCGTTACCACGGCGCCCCAAAAGGCCATCACCCACTGCGGAAGGTTGCGCGACGCGATGGCGACACGGTCGCCCTTTCGAACACCGAACTCCGCGAGGCGTGCCGCGAGCGACGCGGCGACGCGGTAGTGCTCGTCGAAGGTGTAGCGCTGGTCTTCGTAGACGAGGAAGTCACGCGTCGCGTGGTCGAGTGACAGGTCGAGGATCTGACGCAATGAAGCGGGCGCGTTCTTCCAGACGGTCAGTTCCCTGCCGTGCACCACGGCGCGTTCGGTCTCGAACATCTGTCCAGGTGCGATGAGTCGCGCCGTCGCTTCCTCGAGCGAGAGTCCCGCTTCACTCATGGACGAAGAGACTACGTGGTCTCGTTGACGGGTTGAAAGAGGGTTGCGCGGTAGTGCACGAGTTCGCTGATCGACTCACGGATATCGTCGAGCGCGCGGTGCGACGACTCCTTTTCGGGCAAACTGGCCACGACGTCGGGATTCCAGCGGCGAGCGAGTTCCTTGATCGTGGACACGTCGACGTTGCGGTAGTGCAAGAACGTTTCGAGCGAGGGCATGTACTCCTGGAGAAAGCGACGATCCGTGCCGATGGAGTTGCCACAGAGTGGCACGGTTCGGGCCTCGGCGATGTGGGCTTTGAGAAAGTCAAGCGTTTTCGTCTCCGCCTCTTCGTGCGTGATGGTGGACGCGATAATGGCCGGCAACAAACCTGACTTCGTGTGCATCTCGGTGACGAAAGGACCCATTTCGGCGAGCTGTTCCGACGTGGCGTGCAGGACGAGATCGGGACCCTCAGCGAGGATGTTGAGGTGGTCGTCGGTGATCAGCGTGGCGATCTCGACGATGACGTGTCGTGAGGGCTCGAGGCCCGTCATCTCCAAATCCATCCACACCAGCACAGTAGGACACTACTTAAAGTGACTGGCCGCCGTGTGTAGCCTTCCCGCTATGGAAATCTTCACCAAGGTGCTGCACCCCGACGCCGTTTTGCCTCACTACGCTCACGACGGCGACGCGGGGTGCGATCTCGTGGCGATCGAGTCATGCGTACTTCGCGCCGGTGGGGGCCGCGCGATGGTCGCGACGGGATTCGCCGTAGCGATTCCAGAGGGCCACGGGGGCTTCGTACTGCCGCGCAGCGGACTGGCCTCGAAGCACGGCGTGACCTGCGCCAACGCGCCGGGTCTCATCGACCCGGGGTACCGCGGCGAAGTGAAGGTGGCGCTGGTGAACCTCGACCCCGAGCTCGACTACCACGTCGAAAAGGGCGATCGCATTGCTCAACTTGTCGTCCTCCCTGTGACGGCGGCAAACTTTCAGGTCGTCGACGAACTGCCGCCGGCCGCGCGCGGCGCGGGTGGCTTTGGCAGCAGCGGCCGATGACGAAATTCCTCGAACCACTTGATAGCGCGTTCATCTTGCTCGAGACGCCAGGTACGTCGATGAACATCGGCGCCGTCATAGAGCTCGAGGTCGGCGACGTCATCGATCCAAAGGAGCGCTTTGAACGAATTGAAAGCAGTATCGCCGCGCGAATTCACGAGATCCCCGTATTGACCCAACGAGTCGTGCGCGCTCCCTTCGATATGACGTGGCCAATCTTGGTCGAGGACGAAAAGTTCGACGTCAGTCGTCACGTCGTTCGCGCGGCGTTGCCGACGCCTGGCTCACCGGAACAGTTTGACGCCTACGTGTCGGAGTTCTTGTCACGCTCACTCTCGCCACAGCGACCGCTGTGGCAGCTTCTCGTCATCGAGGGCCTAGAAGACGGTCGAGCGGCACTCGTGATGAAGGCGCACCACGCGCTCGCCGACGGCGTCTCTTTCGCCGAGACGTTCGCCAACCTGTTTGATATCTCTCCAGAGATACGCGAGCCCGGCCCCCGTGTTGACGTGGACGAGGAGGAGCCCACCGTGACGACGTCGATCGGTCTCCTTCGTCAAGCGCTCGCTCGGGTACGTCGCCACCCCCAGTTATTGGTGGAGAACGTCGCCTCGTGGGGGCGCCGGCTCTACGAGATCCTTCGCGCGGTCGTCACCGTCATCTCGGAGCACAAGCGAAGAAACGCAACGCCCAACCAGCCGTCGATCTTCGAGGCAAGACGTACGTCGCTCACGGGGGCGTCCGGGATCGAAAAGACGTTTCACCGCACCCGTGTTCCCTTGGTGGACGTGAAGCGGGCCGCGAAGACGCGCGGTGTCTCGGTGACGGACTTCGTCATGGCGACGACGAGTGGCGCGTTGAAACGACTGCTCGACGATCGCGGTGACGTCCTCAAGCGCGACCTCATCGCCTTCGTGCCGATCAACGTGCGCGGCGAAGGTGACACCGCCGACCTCGGGAATCAGATCTCCGGGATGCTCCTTGCACTGCACACTGACGCGGTGGACCGCGAAGAGCGCCTGCGCGCGATCTCCGTCGACTCCGCGAAGACGCAAGGTGAGCAACGTCGTCATCGCGCCAAGATCTTTCAAGACGTGCCTCGCGTGCTCGGACCAACGCTGATGTCCTTCGGTGGGAAGGTCGTCTCGGCGTTCGGACTCTTCGATCATCTTCCGGTCGCGAACGTGATGATCTCTTCGGTAGCCGGACCGCCGATTCCACTGTGGCTGAGTGGCTACCGCGTGACGTCGGCCGCGCCCTTTGGCCCACTACTCGGTTCGTTCTCACTCAATATCACTGTGCTCGGTTTCGAGGAGTATCTGGAGTTCGGACTGCTCGGCTGTGCCGATCGAATTGATGATCTTACAACGCTCCGGGACTACCTTTTCGAAGAGGCGATGGCGTACATCGAGGCGACCGCGTCGTAGAGAGCGCTTGGTAGCGCAACGCGCGTCGGCTACAATTGGAACACCACGCGGACGTAGCTCAGTTGGTAGAGCGCGACCTTGCCAAGGTCGAGGTCGCCGGTTCGAGCCCGGTCGTCCGCTCCAAGAGGTAGGAACGTGATTCCCGGTTTCTCGAACGAGAGCCGGGATTCGTACTTTTCG
>DATKSO010000121.1:0-2039 GCA_035531635.1 Acidimicrobiales bacterium
TCGGCGCCGCTGGTCGCCACGGTGACCGAGTGGCCCTCCGCGCTCAGTCCGCGATGGAGAAACGAAGCGATGTTGGAATCGTCTTCGACGGTGAGGATATTCATCGTCCTAAAGTCCTTCCCACTCGCTGGTGTACTCGGCGCCCACAGGTGGCAAGGGGAGGGCGATCGTGACGCGACACCCCCCGAGGGGCGAATCGCCCAGGCGCACGCTCCCGCCGTGGCTGCGCGCTATCGCCCCGACGATGGCGAGGCCCAGACCCGTGCCCCCCGAGTTTGGGGACGCCGACGTGAATCGCGTGAGGACGGCGTCGCGTTGCTCGAGCGCGATTCCGGGGCCGGAGTCGTCAACGAGAATTTCGAGCATCGCAACCTTGTCGGCGTTCGCGACGCGCGCCGAGAGCTCAATGGCGTCGTCGGCGTTGGTGGCGTGGACGGCATTTTCCACGAGATTCAAGATCGCCCCGCGCAACTTATCGAGGTCGCCGTAGACGATGACGTCCGGGATTGGTCCCACCGCCCAGCGCCTCGGCGCCAGCATCTCACAGGCACTCGCGAGATCGAGCAACAGAGCGCGCACGTCGATGGGCTGAACGTCCGTGAAGTCCGACTCGAGCGATCGCCCGAGCAGGAGCAGGCGCTCGACGAGGCGGTTCATGCGGTCGAGCTCGTCGATGACGGTGACGACGGTCTCTCGCGTCTGGGCGGGATCGTCGAGCGCACCGCGACTTAAGACGTCGAGATGTCCGCGCACGACGGTGATCGGGGAGCGCAGTTGGTGCGACACGTCAGACATCATCCTTCGCTGGAGCGCCACGGCGGAGTCAATTTTGTCAATCATGGCGTTAAACGTCGCGGCCATGGCCCCGACTTCGTCGCCGACGTGCTCGTCCTCGAGACGCACACCGAGCTCCCCGCGTAGGCCAATGTCCGCGGCCGTTCGCGTCAGGCGCCGTACGGAACCGAGCAGTCGAGACAACAAGAGGTAGACGCTCACGAAGGCCGCGAGGAGCAGGACCGTGCCTTCGGCCAGGGCTAGACCAAAGAGGTGCGACCGGGTGGACTCAAGGTCGGCCAAACTGCCGGTGGTGAGAAACGTGCCCACCGTGTGGCCGTTCTCAAGAATGGGGACCGTTAAGACGATTTCCGACGTTCCCTGGAGCGAGGTCGACGTGAACTCCGGCGACGCGGGTGGTTGTCGTAACGCGGCCGCGATCGAGGGTGTCTTCGACAAGTTCGCCGAGCCGGGCGTGCCGAGGATCAGGTGCGCCCCCGGCAGTGCGATGATCGTGGAGTTGAGCGCGCTCGAGCCTTGCGTGGCGAGGAAGGTACGGGTAAAGACGGCCAGGGACTCGCCACGCGGTCGCTGCGCGGCGGCGTGAGAAAACGATTTCACGTTCTGGGAGAGTTCGTTCATGATCGTCGTTCGATACCGAGTCGAAAATGCCTGTGTGAACTGAAAGACGACGATGCCCAGCACCGAGGCAATCACGAGCGCATGAAAGGCGGCGAGTCGCGTGACCGTGCCGACGCGCGGTCGTCGTCGAGGCCGGTCCTCGGCGATCGCGGTCTCACCCGCGCGCGCGGCGTCGTCCCACGAACTCGAGCGCACGCTCACGCCCGAAAAGTTCGTGTGTCGCGACGGGCCACGTCGGGGTGCCGTAGCGTCGCGAAGGGGAGAGGTGACGCGTGTCGGTCTCCTGGGCGAGCGGGACTGACGTATCGCAACGCTCGCATGACGCCCGCGCCGCTACCCGTCGGCGAGTGTGGTGGTGGTCGTCGACGAATCGCCGCCGGCGGAATTCGTGGATGAAGCATCGCCTTGATCTTGCGTGATGACGTCGACGTTTGGCGTGATCGATAGGAACTGCGTCGCGGGCGCGCTGACGACCGGAGGACGAGGAACGGTGGTACTGGGGGCGGACGAAGACGCCAAGGGAGTCGGCGCCACCGTCTTGGTGACGTGAGACGGTGACGGCGTCGCGCTCGTGAGACCGCGCGAAGGCGAGGGAGCCGGGGTAGCGACGTTTCCAATGAGCG
>DATKSO010000122.1:0-12266 GCA_035531635.1 Acidimicrobiales bacterium
CTCAAGGGCACGCGCGTAGTCCTCGCCACCGGTTCGCTGGCCCGTTCACTCTCGTTCCCCTCTTCAGGTGCCCTGGCGACCCTTCGCAACTACGACGACGTCACTCGCCTCGACGACGCGCTCACCGCCCTCGCGCCCGAGAGTGTCGTTGTCGTCATCGGCGGCGGCTTCGTCGGTGCGGAGGCGGCGACGTCGATCAAGGCCCGGGGTCTCACGCCGATCGTGCTCGAGGTCGCTCCGCGCCCCCTCATGGGCGCGCTCGGTGACCAGGTGTCGGCGTGGCTCGCGGCTATCGGGACGGACTTCGGCGTCGACGTCCGCACGGACCAGCGGCTACGAGACGTACGACCCCTCGAGAGCGGCTTCGTCGTTGACTTCGAGGACGGTTCGGGGCTGACGGCGGCCTTCGTGTTGGCCGCGGTCGGTTCGTCGCTCGACCTCGCCTGGCTCGAGCGTTCGGGCCTCACTCTCGACAACGGCGTCGTCGTCGACCAGGACCTTCAGGCGGCGGCGAACGTCGCGGCGATCGGCGACGTCGCGCGATTCATCGTGACCAGTGCGCTGGGTGAGGAGTTCGCGCGAATTGAACACTGGGAAGTCGCGACCGAGCACGCGGCGGAGTTGGCGCGGTTTTGGACGAGCGGTGAACGATCGACGGCCGTCACCATTCCCTACTTCTGGTCCGATCAGTACGGGAAGAAGATCCAGATGTTGGGCCATCCCCGACCGAGCGATGACGTCGTCATGGTCGAGGGGAGCCGTGAGTCGGGTAAGTGGCTCGCCCTCTACTCACGTGACGGGTACGTCACGGGTGCCGTGTCGCTCAGCCAGCCGCGCGGTCTCGCGCTCAGCAAGAAACTGCTGGAGGAGCCTTCGACCCTCAAGAGCGCGCTCGAAAGCGCGCCGTGGTCGGTCTAGAACGAGACCGTGGAGAGTTCGGGAATCGTTCGTTGCGCGCGTTGCACGACGGCGCGCCAGGCGACGCGCGTCGACGTACGTTCGTCCTCACTGAGCGACGGCGTCGCGACGTAGCTCGGCGACCAGAGACCTTCGACGTCGCCGAGTGAAAGGTGACCCGCCGCCGCGAGCGCCATGAGGCCCGCGCCCCGGGTGGTGGCTTCGCGCTCGGAGGAGACGGCGACGGCGTGGCCGGAGAAGTCGGCAAGTCGTTGCACGAAGAATCGATTCACGCTCATGCCCCCGTCGACACGAATTTCGGCGAGTTCGCCACCGATCTCTTCTTCAGCGGCGTCGAGCAGATCGGCACCTCGATGGGCGACGCCTTCGAGTACCGCGCGCACAAGGTGCGCCGCCGACGAGCCCCGCGTCAGTCCAAAGAACGCCCCGCGCGCGCCGAAGTCCCACTGGGGCGTGCCGAGGCCTGAGAAGGCGGGCACGAACGACGCGCCGTCACTCGACGGCAACGAACGCGCGATCTCGTCACTGTCGCCAAGGTCACGGAGTAGTCCGAGGTCGCGTAGCCACTCCACGCACGATCCGGCACTCAAGATGATGCCTTCGATACCCCACGTCGCTGATCCGTCCCGACTTCGAACGACCGTCGGATAGCAGCCCGAGGCGAAGCGATTAAGTGCCGCGGGCGCGTTGTCGCCGTGGATCACGTCAAGCATCGCGCCCGTGCCGAAGGTGATCTTGGCTCCGCTCGTCACGCACGACTGTCCAAAGAGTGATGCTGGCTGATCGCCGATCATCGCGGTGAGAGGTGGGGAACCCGCCAGAGCGCTCGCCACGCCGAGCGCGCCCATGGTGTCCGTGATCGTCGGCATCCTCACTTCATCGAGACGGAGCTTCGCGAGTACGTTGTCGTCCCACTGCGTGGCCGTACGATTGACGAGACCTGTGATGCCGGCGTTGGAACGGTCCGTCGCGAACGTGGACCCCTTGCTGAGGTGCCACGCGATCCAGGTTTCAATGGTCGCGAAGCAGAGATCCCTCGGTGCACGACCACATTGGTCGACGAGCCACTTGATCTTCGTTGCGGACTGGTTCGGGGCGAGTCGTAAGCCTTCGCCCTGCAACACGAGACAGTCCAACACCGTTCGAAGGTCTTGCCAACTGAGCGCGGGTCCCACAGCCTCGCCGCTCGCGTGGTCGAAGACGATGGTGGTGGCCCGTTGATTCGTGACGCCGACGGCGTCACACGGTCCGGCCTCATCGAGGGTGCGCGCCGCGAGCTCAAGGGAGACGTGCGCGATCTCCGCGGGATCGAGTTCGACCTCGCCGGGACTCGGTGAGCGCACGGTCAGGAACTGTTGGTGCGTTGCGTAGACTCGACCGGCCCCGTCAACGAGCGACGTTCGCACGGACGACGAACCAACATCGATGGCGAGAGCCCTCACCACAAGGGACCTCCGAGGCCGAGGACGCCCGGATTCAAAATGTGGTGGGGATCGAGAAGCTCCTTGACACCTTCGAGAACGGTGAACGCGGTGCCCAAGGCGTCGTTGACGAAACGCGCTCGGGCACGCCCAACACCGTGGTGGTGGCTGATTGCCCCTCCCACCCGCAGGACTTCGTTCATTGCGTCGTCCCAGGCACGGCGATAGAAGGTCGCTGCGTCCCCGTCGGGTTGACCAGCGAAGGTGAAATAGAGACACGCACCGTCGAGGTAGGCGTGGGACTGGTGCACCGACACGTTGAGCATCCCGTCGACCGCGCGCAGGGCGCGACTGACGCGCTCGCGAAGCGATTCGAGAATCGACCAAGGTCCCGACACTTCGATGGTGTCGACGACGTAACCTCGTTCCCACAGCGGGGTCAAGGCGCTGACGTCGTTACGGCGCTCGAGCCAGCGTTCGACGTAGGAAGGCTCCAGGGGCTTCGCGTTCGTGCACTCCTCGCGCACGACCCTCATCGTGGCCTCGACGAAGAGCGGGTCGCCCTCGTCGAGCACGATGAGGGCGCATCCGTCAAGGTCAAAGTTTCGCTGAGACTCGACGTCGTCGTAGAGGCGAAGGACGGCCGGGTGCGCGTCACGCTGGAAGAGACGCCGACAGGCCTCCATGCCCTCGTGAAAGTTGGTGAAACAGTACGCCGCGCGCTGCTCACTCGGGGCCAACGTACGTACGAGCAACGTCGCTTCGGTGATGACCCCGAGCGTTCCCTCCGAGCCAATGAAGAGTTGCAAGAGATCGGGACCGACGGCCTGGCGCGGTCCGTGTCCGCCGAGGTTGATCACCTCACCGCTCGCGAGCACCACGGTCAGGGCGCGCACGATGTCCTCGATCGTGCCGTAGCGATTGGAGTACTGGCCGGCACCCCAACACGCGACCCAGCCGCCGACCGTCGACAGGTCGAAGGACTGCGGGAAGTGCCCGACGGTATAGCCAAGGGATCGAACGAATCGTTCGAGGTCGGGACCGAAGACGCCCGCTTGGACACGAACGGTGCTCGACACTGCGTCGAGTGCGATCACTTCGTTGAGTCCGGTGAGATCCAACGCGATGGCGCCGGGGGCGGGGACCGCACCACCGACGACGCCGGAACGGCCGCCTTGCGCGGTGACCGAGACGCGATGTTCTTGCGCGAGACGCAACGTCGCGCTGACGTCGCTCGTCGACTGCGCGCGCACGACGACACCCGGCCAGTTCTCGACGTGACCGTGCGCCACGTCAGGGATCAGGCGGGGCCACCAGTCGCGTGCGTGCTCGGCTCGTTCACCCGTGCTCACGTCGAATGACACGCCAATCCTCGTCAGCTCGTCGAGCAACGCGACCGGCGCGGCGTCGGGGGCCACGAGCGCGTCCGGGGGATAGTGGTTCGGCATCGTCGGTTCGCTCACGTTGACGCCTACAGCACCAGTCCCGCGGCGGAGAATTCGTGCTCGACGAGCGAGCGATACGCGTCGACCTGGGCCAAGACGACGGCGTCACTCCACCCCATATCGGCGGCGACGAGCGTGGCAATGGACCGGGCGGCGTCGAGCGTGGCGCGCGCGTCGTGCAAGTGCGCCCGGGTCCGTCGGGTGAGCAGATCCACAAGGGACGTCGCCATCTCGTTGCGCACGCTGAAGATGAACTCCGCCCTGACGTACGGCTGACCTTTGATCGCGATCTCACCGAGCGACGAATCGACATTGATCAGGTCGAGTACGGAGACCGCGTCGGCGCCGAAGCGACGGTAGAGGTGGGTTCCTAGTTCGTCCGTCGGGCGCCACTCACCGACGCCATGTAGTCGAAGTGACTTCGTGCGGACTCTGCCGAGGTCGTTGACGTAGGGCTTCAACGCGTCGACGGCGTCCTCGGCCATCTGGCGATACGTCGTCCACTTACCCCCGGTGACGTGCACGACGCCGTCGCCCGAGTCCGTCACTTGGTGGCGCCGTGAGAGGTCGGCCGTTCGCTCACTGATCGTCTTACCTTTTACTGGCGCGAGGAGTGGGCGCAGTCCTGCCCACACGCCGGTGACGTCGTCCGTGGTGAGGTTCGAGGTCGTGGCCGCGTTCACGGTGGCGAGGAGGTAGGAGATGTCGTCGGGCGTGCACGTAGGGTCGTCGATGGGTCCGTCGTAGGCCGTGTCAGTGGTGCCGACGAAGGTGAACGGCGCGTCATCGAAGGGCACGACAAAAATACTGCGGCGGTCGTTCGGCACGTTCAAGACCGCGGCGACGTCCGCGGGCAGACGATCGCGCGCCACACTCACGTGCACGCCTTTGGCCGGAGTGACGCGGTGGGAGGGTTGATGCTCGGTGAGGGTGAAGATACTGTCGGCCCAGACCCCCGTCGCGTTCACGACCGAGCGAGTCCTGATGGTGAACTCCCTCTTGGACAACTCGTCGCGACACGCCACCCCATCGACACGTCCGTTTGCGTCTTTCATCACGTCGACGGCGCGTACGTAGTTCGCCACGTTGGCGTGAAAGTTCAGGGCCGCCGTCTTCGCGAGCGTCAGTGCGACGCGGGCGTCGTCACCTCGCGCGTCGTAGTAGAGAAAGCCCGCGACCAGTCGCTCCGTGCGAAGTGTCGGTAGGTGCGCGAGCGTCTCTTCTCGGTTGATTCGACGATAGCGATGGCCGATCCGCCACCCGCCGCTCAGGTCGTAGATTCGAAGCGCCGTGGCGTAGCCCTTCACGAGCGCTTTGGAGACAACGCCGTTGGAGCCGAAGAGGGGAATGAGAAAGGGCAGTGGATGCACGAGGTACGGCACGTTCGAGAGAAGTCGCTGGCGCTCGCGAAGGTTTTCGTACACCAGGCGAAACTCCTTCTGTTGCAGGTAGCGAAGTCCGCCGTGGACCATCTTTGAGGATTTGGAACTCGTGCCCGACGCGATATCGTCGCTGTCGATGAGAGCGACGCGTAGCCCCCGCGAAGCGGCGTCGAGGGCTACGCCCGCGCCGGTCATTCCGGCTCCAATGACGACGAGATCGAAGCTTGACGTCGTCAGGGCGATCACTTCGTCGGATCGTAGCCACGTCATCATGAGGCAATGTTGACACAAGGCACGATCACGCCCTAAATCGAAGGGGGTCAGCGTGCGCGCGTTCGAGTGGAGCGCGAACACGTGCCGCGTAGAAACGCTCTGCCACCTTGGAACAAAGTGGTCGTCACGTGAAAAGGAAATTCCGATGAAGCAGGTGAACTTTAGGTCACGGCCATGTAATCGAGTGGTGACGAGGAATTGCGCGCTAAGCGTAGAAAGTGGGAACCGCAACGTTTTACGCTCGTCGGGACACGATCGAAGCCGCCCGGCACCGATTACCACGCGTGGCACGGGGCCGATAGTGTTTCGGCGAGTGGCCAATTTGGTGGCTTGAAATTGAGGGAGGAAGTGCTTATGGCACTGAGGAAGATTAAGACGGCACTCCTAGCTGGAACGACGGTGGCCAGTTTGGTGGCCGTCGGCATCTCGGCTAGTTCTGCGCCGGCGAGTGGGGCCTCAAGCGTGAATTGGGCGAAGGTGTCGCACCTGTCCGCGAAGGGATCGACTTCGATGACAGCGCTCGTGACTGCCGCCAAAAAAGAAGGCAAGCTCAACGTCATTGCGCTACCGCCTAACTGGGCTAACTACGGGACGATCATCAAGGATTTCTCCAAGAAGTACGGCATTAAGGTCAACTCCGTGAACCCCGACGGTTCTAGTGCGCAAGAGATCACAGCGCTCACCGCCGACAAGGGACGATCGAGCGCTCCGGACGTCATTGACGTTGGCACGAGCTACGCCGTCACTGCCACGACGAGCCACTTGCTCGCTCCGTACAAGGTTCAAACCTGGAACGAGATTCCTGGACCGTTGAAGAACTCGAATGGTTACTGGTTTGACGATTACGGCGGGTTCGTAGCGATTGGCTGCAACACCACGGCCGTCACCACGTGCCCCACGTCGTTCAAAGCCATGCTCACCGAGACTGGCGCGAACGGTTACAAGATTGGGATCAACAACAATCCGACGCAGTCGAACTCCGCGCTCGCCGCAGTTCAAGCGGCGGCCATCGCCAACGGCGGTTCGGTGAGCGATGTTTCTAAGGGCGTCAGTTTCTTCGCGACATTGAACAAGAATGGTGCGTACGTTCCCGTGATCGCGAACGCCACGACGGTAGAAAGTGGCGCCACGAACATCGTCATCTGGTGGGACTACCTCCAGGCCAGTGGCATTTCCCCCTCGGTGAAGGGCTGGAAGGTCGTTGTTCCTAGTGACGCGGCGGTCGGCGAGTACTACTCGCAGGGCATCAGCTCATCGGCACCGGACCCAGCGGCGGCTCGCCTTTGGGAGGAGTACCTCTACTCGGTGACGGGCCAGAACCTCTGGCTCCAGGGTGAGGCTCGACCCGCGGAGTTGGCGTACATGCAGGCCCACGGTACGGCCAACAAGGCGTGGGTGGCGAAACTGCCCGCACTGCCAAAGGGTGTTACCCCGATCTACCCAACGACGGCACAGATAACTTCTGCGGCGACGGTCGTCGGCAACACGTGGAATACGCAAGTAGGTGCCGGCGCTTAACGAGCACCGAGACACTTCCGTCATGTCAACGAGTGAAGTGATCCCCTCAGATCCGGATGCTTCGGCACCTGGATCTGAGGGGATTACCCTCAAATCGAACAGCAGAATCCGACGGGTCCGCCGTTTCTTTGGGCCCTCGATGGCCCTGACCCCGTTCTTCATTTTCGTTTTCCTCGGCCTCGGCATCCCGACGATCGCCGTCGTCTACAAGGCCTTTCAAGGCGAGAAGGGCGGTTTCACGTTCTCAAATGTCCACGGCATTACGCAGGGCGTCTACCGTCTCGGCTTCGAGAACAGTTTCAAGCTGGCACTCCTGTCCTCCGTGATTCCGGGCGTGCTCGGCGTCTTCCTGGCCTACGCGATCCTCACCGCGAAGAGCAACGTCTTGCGTCGCGTCGTCCTCGCCGCCTCCGGTGTCTTCGCGAACTTCGGTGGCATCAACCTCACCTTCATGTTCATCGCGGCGATAGGAACTACGGGCACGTTGACAGTGTGGCTCAACGCCATCAAGCTCAATCCGTGGCACTACGGTTTCAACCTCTACACCTTCTCAGGTGTCGTTTTCGTCTACATGTACTTTCAGATTCCCCTGATGGTGCTCGTCATTACTCCCGCACTCGGCGGACTCAAACAGTCGTGGCGTGAGGCAGCGGAAAATTTGGGAGCGTCGAGCTGGCGGTACTGGCGCCACGTGGGTGTTCCCGTACTCTTGCCGTCGGTTCTTGGCGGCATGTTGCTCCTCTTCGGCAGCGCCTTCGCGGCCTACGCCACGGCCGAATCGTTGACGACAGGCATCATTGCCTTGTCTCCGATCCAGATTGGCAACTTCATCAACGGCAACGTGATCAGCGGCCAAACCCACGCCGGCTACGCGATCGCGTTTGGGATGCTGGTGATCCTGTCCGTAACGATGATCGCGTACGGCCTAGTCCGTAAGAGGGCGTCACGATGGCTGCTCTAGGAGGTATCGAAGGAGCTGAAACCCTCGCGACACTGGGCGAGCGGAGTCAGCCCCTCGCGGAGTTCTCGTCAGGCTCGACGAAGAAACGTCGCCACTTTCGGTGGTGGCGCCTTGTTGTCTTGAGCCTCGCCGCCGTCTACTTTTTGGGGCCTCTCTACGCCGGCATAAAGTTCTCACTCGAAGATATTCAAGGTGGTTACTCCTTCCACGCGATTCAAAGTATTCCTTCGGCGCCCGGATTCTCTGCGGCCTTCTGGCTGTCAATGCGCATCACCATCGTCACGGTCGTGGTCTCTGCGTTGCTCATGATTCCCACGGCGATCTACGTGCACCTCCGCGTTCCGCAAATGCGGCGCGTTCTTGACTTCGTCACCGTGTTACCTATTGTCATTCCACCAATCGTCCTCATCGTTGGCGTCTTGGACGCGTCTCCGATTTGGGTGAAGTCGTCGCCCTATCTCCTCAGTTTCATGTACGTCATCCTCGCGATGCCCTTCGTGTACCGCTCGCTCGACGCAGGGCTCGGCGCCGTTGATCTAAAGACGCTCACCGAAGCGTCGCGATCACTCGGGGGGAACTGGATCAAGACCTTGTGGCGTGTGGTGCTGCCAAATCTTCGATCGGCTCTTATGTCCGCCTTGGTCCTCGCGCTCGCGCTCGCACTCGGCGAGTTCACGATGGCGAGCCTGGACCTTTGGACGACGATTCCGGTATGGATTTACCAGTTCCAGAATGCGAGCAACGGCCACGTTCAAATTGCCGCGGCCATGGTCGGCCTCGTCGGCGCGATCGTGTTGGTCACGATTATCGTCTCACTTGATCGCTCGCAGTCGGGGCGGCGAAAGATGAGCGCGAAGTGACCCAAATGAAAGAGACGCCGATGACCAGTACGTTGACGCAGAACGTGACGAGCGGGGGAGCGTCGGTGAGCCTGGAGAACTTGGTTCGCACTTTCGGCAAGGTACGAGCCCTCGATGGCCTCACGCTCAGGATCGAACCCGGGGAGTTCATGGCGCTCCTCGGGCCATCTGGTTGTGGCAAGACGACGGCACTGCGCGTACTGGCCGGTTTCGAACAACTCGACAGCGGGCGAGTTGTCGTGGACGGCGAAGATCTCTCGAACGTCAGCGCCCAGAAGCGAGACATGGGTATGGTCTTTCAGAGTTACTCGCTCTTTCCCAATTTGAACGTCCTCAATAACGTGGCGTTCGGCCTTCGCATGCGTCGGCAGTCGGCGTCCAAACGACGCGCCAAGGCGGGAGAACTCCTCGAGATGGTGGGTCTCAGCGACCAGGCCGCCAAGTATCCCCACCAGATGTCCGGAGGACAGCAACAGCGCGTCGCCCTGGCCCGGGCCCTCGCCATCGAGCCGCGCGTCCTCCTGCTCGACGAGCCGCTCTCGGCCCTCGACGCCATCGTTCGCGCCGAGCTTCGCGACCAGATCCGCTCACTACAACAGCGACTCGCCATTACCACCGTCTTTGTCACCCACGACCAGGAAGAAGTGCTCTCGATGGCGGACCGTGTGTGCGTGATGTCACGCGGCCACATTGAGCAGGTGGCGACGCCGTCGGAACTCTACGCCCGCCCCATCACCGCGTTCGTCGCCCAGTTCGTGGGCATTTCCAGCCGGGTGCCAGTGGACGCGACCGGACACGAAGTCACTATCTTCGGTCAGCGCTGTCCCGTTCGAAGCGGCGAAGGAAGTGCGTTGACGGGACCGGTTGACGCACTTCTTCGACCGGAGGACATCGCGATCGAGGTCGATCCGGACGGTAAGGGATTCGTCACTCGCAAGAGTTTTCTCGGTGCCATGACGCGCCTCGTGGTCCAAGTGGGTGAGACCTCCGTTCGCGTCGACGTTCGAAGCGATGTTGGTGCAGAGATCGAACTCGGCACTCACGTGCGTCCGAGCATCGTCGCGCGTGACGTGTTGATCGCCCCTCGCAAGGCGGAGGTTCTCTCTGAACCGGCGGCGGATTCGTAGAAACGCGGTGCCGGTCGGAAACTGCGTGCTCCTCGTGGAGCACCACCATCGATGCTCCCTCAGTTGCCGAGATCCATCACGTCCCTGTAGGAGGTCGTGCTCCGTAGCGTCACGAGTGAGAAGCCAACCCACGCGGTCACGATGATCAGCCAAATCACGAGTCGTACCCAGGGATAGAGACCCGTGCCGGGAAATGTTAACGAAGCTGTGTTACTTAGAGGCGCGTAGCCCGTCCAGCCGGTGAACCCTCTCGTATCCCAGGTCATCGCCCACGCGCCGAAGAAGTAAAGGGCAATCCCAGCACCCACCACGATGATGATCCGTTGCGAGTAGTTCAGCGGCGCGCGTTTCATGGAGGAAGTCTGCCATAGGTGTTTCGTTGAAGCCCGGAAAGGCGAACTCCTTGGCGATATTTGTAACGACGTTGCAGTCTCGAATCTCACGTCGACGAAGTGAATGGTGTCGGCCCAAGGACGCTCGGGTTCAGGGGCTAACTTGCTTGATATGAACTTCGAACTCTCCCACGAACTTCGAGAACTTCAACTCAGCGTGCGAAAGTTGGCGCAAGAGAAGATCCGACCTCGCGCGCGAGCCATCGATAGGTCGGGTGACTATCCCCAGGACATCTTCGACGAGTTCAAGAAAGCCGATCTGCTGGGTCTCTGCATTCCTGAGGCCTACGGGGGATCGGGCGCGGGCATCATGGGACTCACGCTCGCGATCGAAGAGGTGACGAAGTACTCCAACGTGTTGGGTCTGATGTTGCTGCTCACTCGCTTGCCGACCGGCCCGATCATGATCGCTGGCAACGAAGAACAGAAGCAGCGTTACCTCCCTGGTATTGCGGACGGTTCGCAGCGTGCGGCGTTCTGTCTCTCGGAGCCGAGAGCGGGATCGGACGTAGCGGGAATGAGGTCCCGAGCAACGGAGGATCCCGACGTAGAAGGAGGATTCGTACTGAATGGCACGAAGTGTTGGATCTCTGGTGGGATGCAGGCTGACTGGTTCGTCGTCTTCGCGAAGATTGGTGATCCTTCGTCACGTCACCACACCAACATCTGGGGCTTCATCGTCGACGCCGACACGCCGGGCGTGTCGAGGCCGAGAGTGGACAAGAAGATGGGCGTGAAGGGTATCGACACCGCGGAGATCGTCTTTGACGCCGTGCACGTCGGTCCCCGACAAGTCATTGGCGGCGGCTTCGCACTCGCAATGGAGTCGCTCAACGCGATGCGACCCATCGTGGCGGCGCGCGGCCTCGGCCTCGCCGAAGGGGCCCTAATGTACGCGACGAACTACGTGAAGGAACGCGAAGCATTCGGCAAGACCATCGCGGAGTTTCAAGGTATCCAGTGGGAGATCGCCAAGTGCGCCACCGAAATCGAAGCGGCGCGTTTTCTTACCTACCGCGCAGCGTGGCTCGCGGATCAAGGTAAGTACACGAAGGAGTACGTACCAATGCTGTCCATGGCTAAGTACTACGCCACCGAGGTCGCCGTGAAGGCCTCGGGTCTCGCGGTGCAACTGCTCGGCGCTGCCGGGTACATGGAGGACCACCCGACTGAGCAGTACTACCGAGACGCCCGTCAGCTCACCATCGTGGAGGGGACGAGTCAGATCCAACTCGGTCTGATCGCGCGCGGCGTCCTCGGACACGACCTGTGGTGGGATTGATTGCGAACGAGAAGGCGAGCTCACGTACACTAACGCTGTGAGCGGACCACTGACGGGACTGAAGGTCCTCGAACTCGCGGGTATCGGCGCGAGTCCCTACGCTTGCATGTTGCTCGCGGACCTGGGTGCCAACGTGTTGCGCCTTGAGCGCGGCGACCCCGACGCCGGGGCCACGACGACGTGGGACACCCTCAATCGGTCGCGGCACTCAGTAGCGCTTGACTTGAAGAGTGACGCCGGGCGCGAACTCGTCCTCGAACTCTGCGAACAGGCCGACGTCCTGATCGAAGGCTTTCGTCCGGGCGTGACGGAGCGACTCGGCCTCGGACCTGACGACGTCTGGCAACGCAACGTCCGTCTCGTGTACGGACGAATGACTGGCTACGGACAAGACGGGGCACTGTCGGCGCGCGCGGGTCACGACATCAACTACGTGGCGATCTCGGGCGCTTTGTGGCCCCTCGGACGAGCGGGCGAACGTCCTGTACCTCCGCTCAATCTCGTGGGCGACTTCGGCGGCGGCGCTCTTTTCTTGGTCTTTGGCGTACTCGCGGCGGTGTTCTCGGCACAGCGCAGCGGCGAGGGCCAGGTAGTCGACGCGTCGATGGTTGACGGGACGGCGTCGATGATGGCGATGACGCACTCCTTCATCAACGCGGGGTACTGGAAGGAAGAGCGCGGCGTCAA
>DATKSO010000123.1:0-2826 GCA_035531635.1 Acidimicrobiales bacterium
GGTACCCCTTGTCCGTCGGCACCCGGCCCGCTGAGGTGTGGGGCTGGGCGAGGTAGCCCTCGCGCTCTAGGGCCACCATCTCGGTGCGCACGGTGGCCGGTGAGACCACGAGGTCGGCGTTCTGGGCGACCGAGGAGGAACCCACAGGCTGGGCGGTGTCGATGTGCTCGACGACGACGGCTTCCAAGATGGTCGCCTTGCGCGCGTCGAGGTTGCTCTTGGGCTGAGGTTGGGTCTTCACGCGCCGGGCCATACGTTCTCCTTGTTAGCACTCGATTTTACCGAGTGCTAACCACCCTTCAGTCGGGTGTCTATTCTGGGCGCGTGGAGACCTTCAGCGCCCCGGAACGACCGACCGTGCCCGCCTCTGGCGAGGAGAGGCCTCAACTCGACGCCTGGCTCGACTTTCTGCGCGCCACGCTCCTTCATAAGTGCGACGGTCTGAGCGCGGCGCAACTGAAGGAACGTCCCGTCGCGTCGTCGCGCCTCTCACTCTTGGGCATCGTTCGTCACATGACCTTCGTCGAACAGGCCTGGTTCGACACCACCTTCGCCGGCCACGACCCAGTCGAGCACTACAAGAGTGAAGGAGATCGCGACGCGGACTTCAACGATCTCGACAGCCACGCGCTCGAAGAGGTCATGGACTTCTACCTTCGCGAACTCAAGGTCTCGCGAGAGGTGAGCGCGGGCCACGACTTGAGCGAAGTCGGAAAGTTGCCCCGTCGAGGTCGCGCGGTCGATCTCCGATGGATCTACCTGCACATGATCGAGGAGTACGCCCGACACTGTGGGCACGCCGACCTGGTTCGCGAGATGATCGACGGCACCACGGGGTATTAGTCGATCCGAGCGGCGCACGAGCACGTCGTTCGCGGTTGCGACACCACCAAATGACTCGCCGCGCACTTTCGAGTGAACGACGGGGCCGATCGCGCGTATTCGACCTCTCATCAGCGGCGTAGCGCTCTCTGCACCACGACTACGTTGAGCGTCGCGCCAAGCGTCAGCTTGACAAGTGGGTCAACGTTGGGCGCCGCTAGTCCGCCCGTCGTCATTGGCTTGGGAGAATTGTTTTGGTCCAAACGATAGATAGTGAAGCACAACGATATGTGGCAAGGGACTTTCGGTGAGTGAACACGAGGAGATACCTCCTCGAACGTGGCGTAAGGGCCCCACTAAGTCACTTTTCGCGTGGGTGTTCGCCGCCGTCATCCTCTTTCTTCTTGGAACACTGGGCTCGGTCCTCGGCGGCAACGCGGTCGCGTCCTCCACGGTTCAACGCAGCACCAAGGCGTTCCAGGCGTCATCGAACCAGATCGCGTCGACGCTCAAACTGGAGATCCAGCACGAACAGGATCTCATCAGGAGCACCGAGTCCTTTCTCATGGGCAATCCCCGATCGACGCAGGCGCAGTTCACTCAGTGGTCGAACGACCTTCACGTTCTGCGTCAGTACCCTGACCTCACGGGTCTCGGCGTCATCGAGTACGTGACGGCCGCTCAGTTGAGCGCGTTCGTACGAAGTGCGTCGCTCGCGCTCGGGAAGCCCTACACGGTGACGCCCGCCGGCAGCCGACCGTTCTACTGTTTGTCGCTCGTCGGCATTAAACGACCTGGCGCGCTGTCCTTGGCCGCCGGCGTCGACCTCTGTGACGGGCCCTCGAAATCGTTGATCACGTCACCACGTAGTTCGGGCCAGAGTCTGGTGGTGCCTTACCGATACCTCGGACACGAGACGATCGCGCTGGAGACACCCATCTACCGCGGTGGCGTCATCCCCAGGACCGTCGCCGCTCGAGAGCGCAACTTCGTCGAAATCATCGGCCTCAACCTCGTGCCGAGCGTGATCCTGCGAACGGCACTCTTTGGTCACCCCAACTTCGCCGTCGCTCTCCGCTACGACCTGCTCACGCCGGCCCTGGTCTTTCGCGGTGGCGTGGCGCCAGCGAAAGCGCGCACGACGACCGTCAACCTCGACGACGGTTGGAGCGTGGAGACGTTCGCCGCGAGATCCCCGGTCGGACTTTTTGGCAACGGTTCGGCGTCACTGATCTTCTTCGGCGGCATCGCCCTCAGTGCGCTGCTGGGCGTCGTGATCTTCCTGCTCGGCACCGGCAGAGCGCGTTCGTTGCTGCTCGTGAGTGAACGCACCGAGCAGCTGCAGTATCAGGCCCTGCACGACTCACTGACCGGCCTACCCAATCGGGCCCTCATCGTCGACCGCATCGAGCAGCTCCTCGAGCGCAACCGCCGTAGCGGGACCTCGGGCGCCGCGCTGTACGTCGACCTCGACGACTTCAAGAACGTCAACGACTCGCTCGGTCACGAGGCCGGTGATCAACTCTTGGTCCTCGTGGCCGCGCGGATGCAGAGCACGCTGCGCGGGGCCGACACCATCGGTCGCATGGGCGGCGACGAGTTCGTCATCCTCATCGACGGCGGTGCCGAAGAGGTCGGCCCCGATCTCGTCGCGCGCCGGCTCCTCGACGTCATGCGTCAGCCCTTCGACTTCAATGGCGTGCCGTCGCCCCTCACGGTCAACACCAGCATCGGGATCGCCGTCGGCGACCGGCGCGCCGGTGGTGAACTGCTTCGCGACGCGGACGTCGCTCTCTACCAGGCCAAGGCGGCGGGCAAGAACCAGTACGTGGTCTTCAGTCAAGAGATGCAGAACGTCGTGGGACGACGAATCTCACTGGAGTTCGACCTCCGCTCGGCCCTCGCCAACGACGAGTTCTTCCTCGTCTACCAACCGATCTACAACCTCGAAGACCTCACCATCGTGGGCGTCGAGGCGCTCATCCGTTGGCGCCACCCCACCGA
>DATKSO010000124.1:0-5025 GCA_035531635.1 Acidimicrobiales bacterium
GGTCTTCACGCTGGGCACGGGTTTTGGGATCGCGCTCGTGGTCAACGGCAGCCTCATCAAGATTCGTGACGTCGGGGCGGAAGTGTTTTCCGAAGGCAGGTCGTATGACCGGATGCTGGGTGAGTTCGCGAGGTCTCAAGACGAAGCGCGATGGAATGTTCAACTTCGTCGGGCGGTGGACAGCTTCGTCGAGGAGTTCTCCGCTGACATCGTGCACCTGGGCGGTGGCAACTCACGACGTGTCGACCTTGCGGGATTTTCTGATGTCGCGTATCGTGTCGTCGTGAACGACAACGACGCCACGTTGCGAGGTGCCGTCAAGTTGTTCGATCGCTAGGCCTTGGGCGCCCCGATCACGAGGCCCCCGTGTTGCGCGCGCGGTGGGTGCACGCCACCGCGATTGAGGCGGAATGACGAGAGTCATAGATGAAGTGAAACGCTCGCGAGCGAAGATCCTTCGACGTTTCGCCGAGGTCGGTGGCGAATTATCCTGACTGGTGCGCCCAAGGTGAGGCGACGTCACCAACGTCATCGTTTCGGAGATCGGCTCGACGAGTCGGTTCTCTTGTCAACGCTCTTCTGTTCAACTAAAAGGGAGCGCCCGCGTCTCTCGCTGACGAGCCCACGGCGTGCTGGAATGAAGTGATACTCGGGACTGGAGAAGTGAAGTGGAAGAGTTCGTGGCCACGGCGTGTACGACCGATCTCTTTGAACTCGGCGAGTGCTGTCGATGGGACGAGGTTCGAGACGAGTTGAACTGGGTCGACATCTACGCGGGGCGTTTCTTTCGCGCTCGTGTGGACGGTGAGCGAATCGATGTCGTGCGCACCTACGAGGTCGGTGGAGCGCTCTCTTCGTTCGCCCCGTTGGAGAATCGTTCCGACGGTTGGATCGCGGCGGTGGATCAATCGATCGTGTTGCTCAACGAGTCGGGTGATCTGCGTGAGCTCGTTCAGCCAGAGGCGCGCCGCGCAACTGAGGTGCGAATGAACGATGGCGTAGCCGATCCTTGGGGGAGATTCTGGGTCGGCTCGATGGCGTTCGACTCGAGTGAAGGCGGGGGAAGTCTCTACCGTTTCCACGAGTCAACGGGCGCTGACACGGTTCTCGATAACGTCGCCGTCTCCAACGGACTTGGCTGGAGTCCGAACCGGAGAACGATGTACTACGTCGACAGCGGTCCCGGCACGTTGTACGCGTTCGATGTTGACGAGCTCGGCGAGATCTCGCGTCAACGACCTTTTCTTCAATTCGACGTCGCCACCGAGGGTACGCCTGATGGGCTCTACGTCGATGGAGAGGGCGCGATCTGGGTGGCCATGTGGGGCGGCTACGAGGTGCGCCGATACTCTCCTGACGCAATGCAACTCGCGCGAGTGAGGGTTCCCACCGCACAGCCCTCGTCTTGCACGATCGGTGGCGTCAAGGGAACCACGCTGTACGTCACGACGGCCCGAGAACATATGGCACCGGACGTTCTCGAACGCGAACCCGACGCCGGGCGCCTCTTCAGTGTTGACGTGCACGTCGCCGCCAGACCAATCGATTCATATCGTCCCGCAGTTCGCTTCGATCAATAAGAACGCCTCCCTCGTCGTTCCTTCCACTCGCTGGGAAGAGCTGTTCGGGCACCCGAAGCAAGGGCCGTACCTGTTGGGCCTTGGCGGGGCCGAGGTTTCCCCAGGCGCGTCGGAGAGATCGGACTTCTTCATTTCGAGAGTCACGACGCCAGCGCAAAGTGAACGGACTTCAACGTTAAACTTTGTCGAAAGATCCTTCGAGTGTGGTGAGTACCAAATCCAAAAAAATTCCTTGATCGATCGAATCAGTGGCTAATTCCGCCAAACGAAGCCAAAAACTTGGATTGGGCGCTTCGGCGGCCGCGGCCGCGTTATGGGGACTGGGAGGCATCTTCGCCGCGCTCGCGTCCGCGCCCGGACTCGTCGTCACTTTCTATCGTCTGTGGCTCGGCGCCGTCCTCCTTTCCATCATGATTTTCGGGTCAGGACGACGACTCACGTGGTCGATGTTGCGTGCGACGTGGCTCGGCGGTGTCTTACTGGCCTGCGACTTGGTCATGTTCTACAGCGCGGTGAAACTCACCAGCATCGTGGATGCGACGGTGATTGGCGCATTTCAGCCTGCACTCGTGCTCGTCGCGGCGCGGCGGCTCTTCTCCGAACGGATGAGTCGATGGGACGTCGCGTGGATCTTCTTGGCCATGGTTGGTGCGGCGGTAGCGATCATCGGCCCAGGAAAGTCGAGTCACCACCAAGTCATTGGTGATCTCTTGGCGGTCGGCGCCCTTTTGAGCTTCTCCGCCTATTGGCTCGTCACGAAGAAAGCGCGCCAGATGCGCGACGCGATGGAGTACACGGCGGGAGTCACGATCGTGGCGGCGGCGGCGGTAACGCCCGTCGTGTTGCTGTCGAGTCAGTCGCTAGGAAGCGTGAAACTCGGCGACTGGTTCTGGATCTTCTTGCTCACGGTCGTTCCCGGAAGTGGGCATTTGCTCATGAATTGGGCCCACCGTTACGTAGACGCCTCCGTCTCTTCAGCGATTAGCTGTCTGAGTCCGCTTGTCGCGGGCGTAGCGGCAATACCGATTCTGGGTCAGACGCTTACGGCCTTGCAGGTTGTGGGCGCCCTCATTGGACTAACGGCGATCGCGGTGGTGGCCGCGCGCCATCACGAGCCTGCACAACCTCTCACCGAGTAGTGGGTTCGTTGCAGAACGCACCAGGTAACTCAGGGGAAACGGTCTCCTCCCGGCGACGGCAATCAATGGCTCAACCTTCGGGTGAGAGGATCAACGAGTTTCGGAGGTTGAAGCAGCGCGCGTCCCCGCTCGAGTTTTGCGTGCGGGTGCAGCCTTCGTGGTGCGTGGGCCTAGGCGCCTACGTAGTACCTATCGGCGAGCGAGAGCGCGCGATCTAATCGGGCCAGACCTTCACGGGCCTCGTCGTCGGTGATGGTGCACGGTGGAACCACGTGGACTCGGTTGAAGTTGTTGAAGATCAACAGACCCTCACTTCGACACGCGTTGACGAGTTCATTCATCGCGGGCGAACTCGACCCGTAGGGAGCAAGCGGCTCCTTCGTCGCGCGATCCGTGACGAGTTCCAGTGCGAAGAAGACGCCGAGCCCACGGACGTCCCCAATAATCTTGTGCTCCATCGCGAGCGCTTCGAGTCCGGGGCGTAGTACTTCGTCACCTATCCGTTTTGCGTTTTCGATGATGTGTTCGTTCTCCATTGCCTCGATCGAGGCCACGGCCGCGGCGCACGCGAGTGGGTGACCCGAGTACGTCAAACCGCCCGGGTAGACCCGGTCGTTGAACGTTGTCGAGATGGCTTCATTGATTACGACACCACCGAGAGGCACGTAGCCGGAGTTCACCCCTTTGGCGAACGCGACGAGGTCGGGCTTCACGTCGTGATCTTGGTACGCGAACCACGCGCCCGTGCGCCCGAAGCCGCACATGACCTCGTCGGCGATGTAGACCATGTCGTATCGGTCGCATATCTCGCGGACACCCTTCAAAAAGCCCTTCGGTGGCACCATGATGCCTGCCGTGCCGGGAACGGATTCGAGGATGATGGCGGCAAAGGCTGAGGGACCTTCGAAGCGAATCGTGTTCTCCAAGCTTTCCAACGCGCGCTCGCACTCTTCTTGTTCGGTTGACGCGTTGTAGACCGAGCGATAGAGGAATGGTCCGAAGAAATGCACGACGTCAGAGGAACCTCTGTCGTTGGGCCAACGACGCGGATCGCCCGTCAAGTTGATAGACGCCGACGTGGCACCGTGGTAGCTGCGATACGTCGCGAGGACCTTCTGCCGCCCGGTGTGAAGTCGCGCCATGCGCACGGCGTGCTCGACCGCTTCGGCGCCGGCGTTGGTGAAAAAAACCTTGGCCGCTCCCTCGAAGGAGTGATCGAGGATCAGTTCAGCGGCGTGGTAGCGCGCTTCGTAACCGTGTTGGGGTGCGATCGTGCACAAGAGACCGGCCTGTTCTTGGATGGCGCGAACGACCGACGGATGTTGATGGCCAATGTTCGTGTTGACCAACTGCGAAGAGAAGTCCAGGTACGTGGTGCCGTCCTCGCCCGTGACGTAGACGCCGTGAGCGTCCTTGATCATGAGCGGGTTGATCGACGCCTGGGCCGACCACGAGTGAAAGACGGACGCCTTCTCGCGTTCAATGGAGCTCAGTGCGGAGCGGTCATTTGACATGTCAGGGTCCCTCTGAGTTGGCGGTATCAAAACTGTAACGTATCGAGTTTCCGCCAAAGTGAGGTACGACCGACGCGCGTAATCAGTCCTCAATTCGACGCCCAACTTTTGCCGAGTTAAGCGCTGTCCGGTTCGTGGGGAGCGGTACGCGCGTCGGGCTAGCTTCGCAACACGACGTTGAGCGGTTCGTCAGACGCCAGCATTCGGGCGATCTGTTCTCGCAGCAACCTCGCCATGCGCGGCAGCATCGCCGACGACTGACCACCGACGTGGGGCGAAATCAAGACGTTTGGGAGAAAGAAAAGTGGATGACCATCGGGCAGTGGCTCAGGGTCGGTGACGTCGAGGGCGACGCGCAGACGCCCAGACGTCGCGTGCGCGAGAAGTGCCGCTGTGTCGGCCACTTTGCCGCGCGCGACGTTCACGAGAAGGCTGTTGTCGGGCATGTGGCGGAGAAATGAATCGTCGACGAGGTGCGTAGTTCTTTTAGTAAGCGGGACCGCGACCACGACGATATCCGCCAGCGGCAAAAGGTCGTCCAACGACTCGACGCCGTGGATCTCGCCGCGTTCGTCGGATCGTGCTCGGAGCGCCACACGCGTCACGTTCACCTCGAACGGGATGAGGCGTGCCTCAATCGCCTTGCCCACGCCGCCGTAGCCAACGATCAGCACGTGGCGATCGGCCAAGCTCGAGTGCCACTCAGGAACCCAGCGTCCCTCACTGGCGGCGCGTACGAACGCGGGGATACCGCGCTGCGAGGCGAGGATGAGGGCGAGTGCCAGCTCGGCG
>DATKSO010000125.1:0-2471 GCA_035531635.1 Acidimicrobiales bacterium
TTCGATCTCGTCGGAGGTGGCTCTGCACACGGCCAACAACACTGACGACATCAAGAAACTCATCCAGGAGAACACCGAACTCACCGAAGCCGTGAAGAAGGCCACCGACCTACTCGACGAGATTCACCTGCACGTCTCCAACATCGGCAAAGCCGTCGGTGCTGAATTGGGTCGATTCGCGCCGGGCGACACACCACCGCGCCGCGACGCCTGAACGGGCGAGTTCGTCATCGTGGTGAAGGAAGAAGCTTCCACGCGTCACGGCCCGGCCCGACCACGGCTTTGACGTCACGGCCCGTGACTCGTTCACCGCACTCGTCACAGACCATCTCGACGTGCGTCGTCTTTCCGCACCAGGTATGGGTCAACTCGATCGGTGGACCCGAGGGCGCGGCGTACTTGTCACCCCACTGGCGCATCGTGGTGAGGATCGGCCAGAGGTCGCGTCCCTTTGACGTAAGTCGGTAGTCGTCGCGCGGCGGGTGCTCGGAGTAGGGCACCCGCGCGAGGACGCCGGCGTCAACAAGCGAATTCAAACGGTCGCGCAGGATGTTTCGAGAGATACCGAGGCGACGTTGAAACTCCTCGAATCTGGTGACGCCCATGAAGGAGTCGCGGATGATGAGCATGCTCCACCACTCACCCACCACTTCGAGGCACTGGGCCACCGAACAGTCCATCGCCGCGAAGCTCTTTCGTTCCATAGATCCATACTAGTTAGTTGCATGATGCCACGCAAGGATGTAGGGTGCATTCCATGACAGAACGCTCTCGCCTCGGACGAAGCCCCTCCGGTTCATTCGTTCGCGAGCATCGAAGGGCGATATTCGTCGTCACCGCACTCGGTGCCTTCATGGCTTCGCTCGACCTCTCTATCGTGAACGTCGCCTTCCCGGCGCTCGAACGCGCTTTTCCTCACGACGCTCGCGCCAGCCTCGCGTGGGTGCTGACGGGCTACGCCATCGTCTTCGGTTCGCTGTTGGTGGTGGCTGGTCGAACGGCCGACCGACTAGGGAGTCGTCGCGTCTTCTTCTTCGGCCTGGGTGTCTTCTGCGTGGGATCGCTTCTGTGTGCGATAGCACCTTCCGTCGTCACGTTGGTGCTCGGTCGTGTGGTGCAAGGCGTCGGCGCCGCGACGCTCCTTCCGGCGTCGCTCTCCTTGCTCCTTGCGTCGTACTCCAAGGAGAAGCGCTCGCAGGTCGTGGCGCTCTGGGGCGGCATCGGTGCCCTCGCCATCGCCACGGGTCCGTCGCTCGGGGCGCTGCTCATCACGGCCTTCGGCTGGCGCGCCGCCTTTTACGTGAATCTTCCCGTGGGACTCATCGCCTGGATGGTTGGACGTCGGGTCCTCGACGAGACGAAGAGATCGGGCTCGACGACGAGTCCCGACTTTCCGGGTGTCGCGCTGCTCAGCGGCTCGCTCGCGACGTTGGTGCTCGCGATCACCGAGGGCCCTACCTGGGGTTGGAGCAGCGTTCGCGTCATCGCAGGGTTCGTCGCCTCCGCTCTCTTGGGTGCGGTCTTTCTCTATCGCTCGTCGCGCCACGAAGAGCCCGTCCTCGATCTTCGTCTCTTTCGCGCGCGCTCATTCAGCGTGGCCAATACCGTGGCGCTCCTCTATTCCATGGGCTTCTTCGCGATGCTGCTCGGCAACATCTTGTTCTTGACGAGTGTGTGGCACTACTCCATCCTCCAGGCGGGGCTCTCGGTGACGCCCGGGCCGCTCGTGGTGGCGGTGGTATCGGGACCGGCCGGCAAGCTCGCCGGGCGCTTCGGTTTCCGTCGCGTCTTGATGGTGGGCTTCGTCGTCTTCGCCGCGGGGCTGCTCTGGTACGTGTGGCGCGTCGGTCTCACGCCGAACTACGTGAAGGTCTGGCTACCGGGCACGATCATCGTCGGACTCGGCATCGGTCTCACGTTTCCCGTCATCAGCGCCGCCGCGGTGTCGAGTCTCGAGGCGAAGCGCTACGCCGTCGGGAGCGCGGTCAATCAGACCGCCCGCCAGGTGGGGGGCGCGCTCGGCGTGGCGATCCTGATCGTCATCTTGGGCACTCCGACGAGTGCGGCCGCGGCACTTCGCAACTTCCATCACCTCTGGTGGTACGTAGCCTCGATGGCCGCCCTCGCCGGCTCGGTCGCGACGCTCTTGAGCCCACGTCAAGCGACGCGAACGATCCCGTCGAGCGCAGACGGTGCCGTAGAGAGTGCGCAGGGCCTCGAAGAGATGCTCGACGGTGAGATTGCCCTGAACGGACCACGACCACGTGATCGACGCCACGACGAGGTGACGAAGGATAGTTAGTCCGAGCGTCTCCTCGCGAGACGCCTGCGAGCGGTGCGCCCACTTTCGGTGCCGTCGCTAGCCAATACTGTTGTAGTATGTCCCTGGAACTCGACGAGCCAACCGCCGACGCGCCCGTCGTCAAGAACGCGAGATCGCGAAGAAAGAGCATCGTCGAATGGGCCGTCGT
>DATKSO010000126.1:0-3142 GCA_035531635.1 Acidimicrobiales bacterium
ACCTGCGTACTGCGTGGTGGTCGGGCTGCCGGGATTTGAACCCGGGACCTCTGCGTCCCGAACGCAGCGCGCTACCAAGCTGCGCTACAGCCCGCGGCGAGTTCCCTCGCAGCCCGATAATCCTACTCGTTGGTGTGGATCGCGGACAAAGGCTAGAGCGTGCTCGGCACGACCGGCTCGATCGGCGGATGGAACTCGACGACGAGTTCGCTGATACGGCGTTTCTCCACTGACTGCACGCGAAAGGTCCAATCGCCGTAGGTGTAGGTCGTGCCCGCGACGGGGATCTCGCCCGCGAGATCGAGGACGAAGCCCGCGATCGTGACGTACTCGCCCTCGGGGATCTCGAGTCCCAACTCTTCTTCGACGCGGTCGACGTGGGTCTGACCGTCGACCAGCCAGCGGTGTTGGCGAATTCGCACGATCGTCGGCTCGTCGTCTTCGTCGAACTCGTCGTTGAGGTCGCCTACGAGTTGTTCGAGGATGTCACGGATCGACACCACGCCAGCCACGCCGCCGTGCTCGTCGAGGACGAGCGCGAAGGTTCGATGTTGCTTGCGCATCTCGCTCAAGCTCTCGAGGAGGTCGAACGTCTCGGGCAACATAAGCGGGCGGCGAATCTTGCGAGCGATCTCGTCGGCCGTCGGTAGCGAGACGCCGATCGCGCGCTTCAAAGTGGAGCTGCGAAAGAGATCGTTGACGTACAAGACTCCGATGACGTCGTCGAGGTCGTCACTGACGACGGGGAAGCAGGAGTGTCCCGTGTCGCGAACGGCTTCGGCGATGGCTTCGGGTGTGACCGGGAGGGTGAGGAAGGCCACGTCCACCCGCGGCGTCATCACGTCACGAAGCTCAAGTTCGCTCAGTTGATCGACGCGCGCGTGAATCGCCTCCGCTTCAGGTGAGGGCGGTCGAGTGCTCTCGCGCCCTGACAGACGCGCGCGGAACCGCGCGAGGCCCGACGGGGGAGGCTTCGAGTCGCTCATTGAACGTCGGTACTGCCGACGCGGACGGTTGCTGGTCGCAACGAATCGTCCTCGTAACCCTCCCCGCGAAGGAGTGCGCGCACGGCACTGCGAAGTCGCTGGGGGTCAAGTGGCTTCACGACGAAGCCCTCGGCGCCCGAGCGTCGTGCGAGGAATACGTCGGGACGGCGATCAAGCAGCATGAGCACCGAGACGGGATCCGCCCCGCCGTAGGACTCGAGGTTTCGAAGCTCCATGGTGATCGCCATTCCACCCATGGCACCGATCTGCAGGTCCACCACGACGAGGTCGACGCCGCCCTCCTTGACGCGCTCGATCGTCTCGGGGCCGCTCGACGCCTCTTCGATGTCGATGCCGGGTCCGGACAACATGGTCTCGAGTTCGCGACGAAGGGACGCCAGATCACTGGCGAGAAGGACGGTAGCCACGAGAATCAGCGTAGCGGAGTCCGGATTTGCGAGGTCTGAGTACGTCCTTCTGGATTCGAAATCTCCCCTTGTGCTTAGAGGTCAGCGATGGTTAGTCTGCGAGTCAGGGCAATTCAGGGGAGCGGATATGGCGACGACGTCATTGGACTGGTCGAGCGCCGCGGCTTGTCGAGGGAGCGAAGGCTCGCTCTTTTACTCTGCCGATAGTGCCGAGCGAAAAGAAGACCGCGTGGAGCGAGAACTGCTCGCCAAGCGAATTTGTGCGGGTTGCGGCGTACGCGAAGAGTGCCTGCGGGCCGCGCTCGATCGCCACGAGACGTACGGCATCTGGGGTGGGCTCAATGAGTTTGAACGTCGGGCGCTAACGCGCGTGGTCTAGTCCAACCGAGCTGGATTGGACTGACGAGGGTGAGCACGATTAAGAGCGCGAAGGTAGTCACGTGCACCGCGGTGCAGTAGAGACAGATGCTCTTGATGATGATGAACTCGGCGTAGACCAGCCATAAGACGAAGCCCATCGAGACGCCGGCCAACACGAAGCGCGCGACGTGCAGCCAGCGACTGCTCGCGCGCCAGGCCCAGGGTGAATTGATCGCGGTCATGACTGCGTAGGTCCCGAGACCGAGAAAGGCCACCGGGACGTGCAAGAAGTACGACTGCGGCGACGTCGTGACCTTGGCGCAGTCCACGAAGCCGGTGCCGGAACAGACGAGGAGCTGCTTGGCGAAGTGCGTGACAGTGAGGTAGATCGAAAGGCCGAGCCCGAGGAGGCTCAGCATGAACGTCGTGACTTCGGCCCAGCGCGGAACACGAAGCTCCGCGTCGATCACTTAAGACCCATCACCTTGTCCGCTGCCTTCACACCAAGACTCGTGCACACGCTGCCCGGCTGCTGCTTCGTTATCGTGCAGATGGCTGCCGTCTGGTAGTTCGCCGACGCGATGATCGCCGCCGTCAACGGGCTGGTCGGGTTACTCAGTCCTGCGGCGATCGTGCTGCGCGACGAACCCGCGAGTGTGGTGGGCGAGTAACTCGCGCCCGAGACAAGGAACTTGTTGCCGAAGGTGATGAAAGGAATCGAGCCGATCTGCGACGTCGTCATCCCACTGACGTACTTGGGGGTGTCGTACTTCGAGATCAACGCGTTCTCTTGGGTCGTGGGCTTTTGCAACGTGGTGTAAAAGCTCGTCGCCGCGTCGGGGATGTTCGTGTACTCCTCCACACTCTTGAAGACCAGGTACGGCGAGGTGTACTTCGCTTTGACGAACGTGAAGGTGGGCGTGTTGGGGGCGTAGTCAGTCGACGAGCTCGACATGTTGCCGAGCCCCGAAAACGTACCGAAGCGACTCAACGCCACGATGGTGGGCCAGCGTTGCGCCGCGCAAAAGGGGCAGTACTCCGCGCCGATGTACAGGATCTCCGGCACTTTCTTGCCCGACGCGTCGGTGGCGGTTAAGGCGGGCTGGCCCTTGAGGACCTGCGGCGGGGTGACGGGCGCGACCGGTGACGCGGTGCCAATCGTGTTGAAGACCGACGCGGGTACCTTCGTGAGTTCAGTAACGGTCGTGGCGTCAGTGGCCTGGAAGGCGGACGAGTTCGAGTTATTGGGGGTGCCACCACTCGCGACCTTGATGATGACGAGAGCAGCGACGACGACGACGACGAGCCCCACGGCGAGCCAGGTGAAGAGACCAGCGGGTCGTCCGCCTTTCGCAGGGGGTCTCGCCG
>DATKSO010000127.1:0-5864 GCA_035531635.1 Acidimicrobiales bacterium
CGTGGGATTGGCCTCACCGGCCGTGTAGAGGCCGGTCACGATGACGTGGCGCGCTCCTTCGAACGCGGAGGCGAACTGATCGACCAACGCGAGGGTCCTCGTGACGCGGTGGGGCTGGAAGACCACCGTCACGCGTTCGTAACCGACGGCGTGGGTCGCGGCCAGGGTCGCCGTGATCTCACCGGGGAGGTGCGCGTAGTCCTCGTAGACGTCGACGCCTCGCCACGCGCCACGATACTGATAGCGCCTCGGCGCGCCGACGAAGTTCGAGAGACCCCTCACCACCGCGTCGGCGCTCACGCCCACCTCGCGGGCCAACACCGCCACCAGCGCGGCGTTCGCCACGTTGTGCGCGCCGGTCACGCGCAGCGTGATCTCGAGCGTCGTGTCCGGTCCGCGCAGTCGAAACGTCGCCCGACGACGCTCGAGTCGTACGTCCATGACCCGCCACGTGGTGCCGGGCACCGTGCCCACCAGTACCACGTCGCGCGAAACTCTCCTTAGGACCCGCGTGACACCCTCGTCGTCGCCCCACGCCGTCACCGGTCCACTCGTTCGTTCCACCAGGTCCACGAACGCCGTCTCGAGGACCTCCACCGATTCGTAGTGGTCGAGATGATCGGCCTCCACGTTCAAGAGTCCGAGGGCGTACGGGAGCAACTCGGCGAAGGTGCCGTAGCTCTCGTCGACTTCGATGATGAGGTCGCCCGCGCCCCAGTGGCCGTTGGCCCCGACGCCGAGTACGGGAGCGCCAACGAGCCAGCCGTCGTCACGGCCGGCGGCGAGGGCGACTTGCACCATCATCGAGGTCGCCGTCGTCTTGCCGTGCGTGCCGGCGAGACCGATAACCCTCTTCATGAGGGAGAGCTCGTAGAGAGCGTGGGCCCGCGACACGGTCGCCGCGCCGTTTTCTCTCGCGCGCACGAGTTCGACGTGATCGGGAGCTACGGCCGGCGACCAGAGCAGCACGTCGGCGTCGGCGACGTGCTGGACGTCGTGACCGACGAAGGTCGTGACCTGGCGAGCGCGCAGGTCCGCGAGGACGGGCGTGTCCGTCGCGTCACAGCCGCTCACTTCGGCGCCCATCTCCGCGAGCAACATCGCGAGTGCGCTCATGCCCGCGCCACCAACGCCCACGACGTGGACTCTCTGTCCCGGGGCGAAGGCGCTCACGGCGTGCCTCGAACGTCAAGGATCACCGAAGCGATGTCGCGCGCGGCCCCGCGCTTCGCGAGCGTCGCGGCGCCGCGGGTCATCGACGCGAGGGTCATGGGATCCATGATCGTGTCGAGGAGTTCGGCCAGCGTCGCACCGGTGCAGTCCTTGTCGCGCAACAGTTGCGCTCCCCCGACGCCCACCACGGTCTCGGCGTTGCGGGTTTGGTGGTCGCCCGGCGCACCAGGCAGTGGCACCAAGACCGACGGGATGGAGAGCGCGGTCAACTCCGCGACCGTCACCGCGCCGGCGCGACAGATCGCCACGTCACTGAGCGTCCAGAGTTCGACCATGTCACCAAAGGACAGCACGCGATAGTCGAGACCGTCGCTCGCGGGCACCTTCGACGACATCTCGTCGAAGTCCCGGCGACCGGTCACGTGCAGAATCGCTCGATCCGAGCGCGCGCTCCACACGACAGCGAGTTCTCGAACGGCCCGATTGACTCGCGTCGACCCGAGTGACCCGGTCATCACGACGACGACCATACGTCGCGCGTCGATCGGCGGGACCAGCGCGGCTTTCGCCGCGTCTCGTGCGTCCTTCGAGCGATCGACGTGCTCGATTGCCGCACGAAGTGGGGCGCCCGTCACCACGACGTTGTCACCGGCGATGGGGAACGCGCAGCATCGTTTGGTCGCGTAGTGGGCGACGAAGCGCTGCGCCGCGCCAGGAGCGGCGTCGAGTTCAACGAGGACGAGTGGCCTTCGCCAGCACATGGCCGCGACGGAGACCGCGAACGAGGCGTACCCGCCCACCGACACCACCACCGACGGTCGCCATCGCCGGACCAACACCAGCGCGCGCGCGAGTGCGCTCAGGAGTCCGACCGCGGCGCCCACGTTGGCCACGACGTCGTTCGCGCGCCACGAACGCCGTAGCCCCCTCCCGGGCAAGAGTGTCAGTGCGACGCTGTCGTTCGCGAGTAGTCGGCGCTCTTGGCCACGGCGACTACCGACGAACCGCAGCTCATTCGACGTGAGTCCGGCGTCACGTAGGGCGTCAGCGACAGCCTGCATGGGAAAGACGTGCCCACCCGTGCCACCCCCGGTGATCACGACGGGGCCGGTCACTAGTAGCCCCGAGGGTCTCGTCGGGGTGGATGCGAACGCTGCACTGGTCGCTGGGCACGCGGCCGCTCGAGGGTCTGGCGAAAGTTCGTCAGTCGATACTCCCGGATCGTGAGATCGTCGGTACGACTCCGGTCGTGGGCGATGTTGTAGAGCAGTCCGACCGCGAAGAGTTCGGTGATCAACGCCGTGCCGCCGTACGAGAAGAAGGGTAACGGCACGCCCGTCACGGCCCACCACCCCACGACTGAAGAGATGTTGATGAGAGCCTCGACGGCGATCCAGGTAGTGATGCCGACCGCGATGAGGCGATAGACCTGATTCGAACACTGCTGGGCGATGCGCACCGACACCATCAAGAACGCGAGGAAGAGTGCGATCACGGCCAACGTCCCGATGAGGCCCAGCTCCTCGCCCACGATCGAGAAGATGAAGTCGGTGTGGGGATTGGGCAGGAGTCCCCACTTCTCGCGACTGTGTCCGAGGCCCAGTCCCGTGACGCCACCGGCGCCCAGTCCGATGCGCGACTGCAAGAGTTGGTAGCCGCTGCCCGCGAGGTTGGCGTTGGGGTGGAGGAAGGAGAAGAAGCGCTTCGCGGAGTACGGCGACGTGAGGACGTACGCCCCCACCGCACACCCCGTCAAGAAGACGGCCCCTGCGAGAAGTCGACGAGAGAGCCCCGCGACGGCCAAGATCGACACGGTAATCACCAACACCACTGACGAGGTACCGATGTCGGGCTCGAGCACGATAAGACCGCAGCCCAACCACACGGGCGACGTCCACACGGCCAGTTGCTTCCAGTTGTTGAGCTCGTCGTGGTGGTGCAGCACCAACCACCCGACGAAGAGGACGGTGCACAGTTTGAACAGCTCCGACGGTTGGAGATTGATCAGGTGAAGGTTGAGCCAGCGCTTCCCGCCGTTGGTCGTCACACCGATCGCCTTCACCGCGAGCAAGAGGACGAGCCCGCCAACGATCAGCAGTGGCGCACTCTTGACGAGGCGGTCGAGTCGCACCCGAGCGGCGACGTACAACGCGAACACGCCGAGGCAGAGGTACGCCACGTCGTGGACCATGGTTGAAAAGGCCGTGCCCCCGTTGGCCGCCGACTGACCTTCGCTCGCGGAAGCGACGAAGATCGTGCCGAAGATGACCAGGGCCGTCGTCACCATCAGCAAGACGCGACCCGCCGCGTTACCCCTCGGCAGTGGGTGCAAGAAGCCACGCACCCGTTGGGGCCTCGGGGTGCGTTCACGCTCACGTTCACGCTCGCGAACCGGCGCCATGCGACTTCGTTCGCGTGTCTTCACGGTCACACCACCTTCGCGATCTTCAAGAAGTCGCCGTAGAAGATGCCGAGTCCCAACATCGCCAAGAGCCCCGCGAGGATCCAGAACCGAATGATGACCGTGGTCTCGGGCCATCCGCGTAACTCAAAGTGGTAGTGAAACGGCGCCATGCGGAATATCCGTCGACCAAAGATCCGGAAACTGAGCACTTGAAGAATCACTGAGGCGGTCTCAGCGACGAAGAGTCCACCAATGATGACGAGCAGGAGATCGAGGTTCATCAAGAGACAGAGGGCACCGAGACCCGTACCGATCGCCAGCGATCCAGTGTCGCCCATGAATATTCGCGCGGGCGCCGCGTTCCACCATAAGAAGCCGAGACACGCGCCCACGAGGCCCACGGCGACCAGACCCAGGTCCAGCGAAGAGTGCAGGTGATAGATCGCGAAGTGCCGGAACTGCCAGTAGCCAATGATGGCCAGCACGCCAAAGCAGAACGTGGCCGATCCGGCCGCGAGCCCGTCGAGCCCGTCGGTCAGATTCACCGCGTTGGACGTCGCGACTATCACGAAGACCGCGAGGAAGAACCACCCCGCCGCCGTTAGATTCCACCCGGGCAACGAGAAACGCGTGAAGGAGAGTTGCGTCGACGTGTGCACCCAGGTGAGGGCCAGTACCGCGAAGGCGCCAGCGATGGCGAGTTGGCCAACGAGCTTGCCACGCTTATTCAGGCCCAAGTTACGTGCGTTGCGAATCGCCAAGTAGTCGTCGACGAAACCAAGGAGACCCGAGGCGATGATGACGAGTATGGCCAATTCGCCCCCGCGCGTGAAAGTGATCGACGTCCCGACGTGACCCATGCAGTAGCCGAGCACCGCGGCGAACACGATGATGACGCCGCCCATAGTGGGCGTGCCCGCCTTGTGCTGGTGGGTGGAGGGACCGTCCTCTTGAATATGTTGTCCGAGCGATCGCGCGCTGAGGAATCTGATCCACAGGGGCGTGAGTATCAGCGCGCAGAGAAACCCGACGCCGCCCGACTCCATCAAACTCAGCATGTAATCCTCACTTCAAAAGTTCCTTCACTACCACGCGGTCGTCGAAGGGAATCACGAGATCGCCCATCGTCTGGGTCGACTCGTGCCCTTTGCCGGCGAGCACGACGACGTCACCCGCCGTCGCACTTTCGAGGGCTAGCGCGATGGCCCGACGACGGTCGCTTTCGCGAACGACCTGCGCACCCGGTGCGAAGCCCGTCGCCACCGCATCAATAATGGCATCTGGCGACTCGGAGCGGGGGTTATCTGACGTCACGATCGTGAGTTCGGACGCTCCGGAGACCACGAGTCCCATTTCGGGTCGCTTCGAACGATCGCGGTCGCCACCCGCGCCGAAGACGGTGATGATGCGGCCTCGCGGAAGTAAGGATCGAACATCTTTGAGCAGTCGTTGAAGACCTTCGGGCGTGTGCGCGTAGTCGACGATGACCGTCACGTCGTGTCCGTACAAGACATCGAAGCGACCCGGCACCGCCGTCACGTCACCCATGGACGCGGCAACCCGCGCGTCGTCGGCGCCCAGCGTACTCATGATCGCCATCGCGAGGAGCGCGTTGTCCACGTTGTAGTCACCGACGAGTGGCGAGTTCACCAGGTGACCGCGCCAGAAGAACGTCGAGCCGAGCAGTGACGTATTGACGTCGACGGCGTCCGCACGTGCGACGCGCGTCACCGGGAGTTCGGTCATCGCGGCGAGCCGCTCACCGTACGGGTCGTCGGTCCAGATGACCGCGCGCTTGGCGTACTCACTGGTGAAGAGCGTGGACTTCGCAGTGAAGTACTCCTCCATGGTGCCGTGGTAGTCGAGGTGGTCGTGACTGAGGTTGGTGAATGCGGCTACGCAGAAGCGAAGACCGTCGACGCGATGTTGATCGAGCGCGTGGCTCGACACCTCTAGAGCGATCAGGGAGTCGTTCGTCGCGGAATCGAAGTTCGCCACGATTGATGCAAAGGTGCGAAAGAGCTCGGGCGCCGCTGGGGTCGTTCGTTCGCTCGTCAACGTTCCGATGCTCGAGGTGTTCCACCTCAGCGCACGTCCGAGCGACGCGACGATGGACGTCACACTCGTCTTGCCGTTGGTGCCCGTGACGCCGACCAACTTCGCCTTCGTCTCGGGGTGGTCCGTGATCGCGGCGCTCGCGTGTGCCAGCAGTGCTCGTAGTTGCGTGGTGGGCACGACCACTACCGGCACCTCGAGTTTCAAGTCCTCGTCGGCCACGACGCAAATC
>DATKSO010000128.1:0-2846 GCA_035531635.1 Acidimicrobiales bacterium
GTCGTGGCGACGCACGCCGGACGCGCCGCGAAAGCGGTCGCGTCAACCGACGAAGCACCTGCCGAGTAAGTCGTGGCGCTGCGACGCGCTCGTGGGAACGATCGACGGGGCCAGGAGAGCACGCTGCTCATCGTCGGCCTCGCCAACCCCGGCGCGCAGTACGAAGGGTCGCGCCACAACGTTGGCGGCGACGCGCTTCGTCTCGCGGTGCAGCGCCGAGGCGCCACGCTAGCGCTCGAACGACGTCAACGCGCCCTCAGCGTGACCTTGCAGACGCCTCGCGGGCCGATCACGTTGGCGGTGCCCACGACTTTCATGAACGAGTCGGGGGCGGCCCTTCCGCCACTCCTTCGACGCACGTCGATCGACGATCTCACCAAGCTCGTCGTGGTGCACGACGAGCTTGACCTCGAGCCGGGGCGCTTGCAGTTGAAGTTCGGCGGGGGACTGGCGGGACACAACGGACTGCGCTCCATCGCCCAGGTGCTCGGCACGCAGGACTTCGCTCGGCTTCGCGTCGGCATTGGCAAGCCACCGACGAAGGAGCAGGGCGCCGACTACGTCCTTCGCCGACCGAGCGGAAAGGGCACTGAGGCGATTGGCGCCGACGTCGCGCGCGCGGCCGACGCCATCGAGACGCTGCTCGACTACGACTTCGACGAGGCCCAGCGACGCGTCAACGGATCGTGAGTGAGCTGAGCGGACTACGGCTCGTCCTCGAACGCGTCAGCCCCGCGATGCGCGCGTCGGTCGCGTCCGGGTCGTTCGTGCCCTCGACGTACGCGACGCCCCTCGCGATCGCGGCCCTCTCGCTCGAGACACCCTTCATGGTGGCCGTGACGGCCACCTCGAGTGACGCCGAGCACGTACGCGACGCACTCGTCGCGTGGCTCGGCGAGCGCGACGTGGCGCTGTGGCCGGGTTGGGACACGCACCCTCTCGAACGCGTCAGTCCCGACAGTCAGGTGATGGCGATGCGGGCGCTGCTGCGTTGGCAGATACTTCGGGGGAGCGGCCCGCGCGTCGTCGTCGCCTCGGCACGGTCGATCGCGCAGGTCCTTTCGCCCGAACCGCTACGCCAGCCCTACGTTTTCACCCGCGGCAGCGAGATCAACCGCGACGAGTTCGTGGCGGGACTTGTCGCCATGGGGTATCGACGCGAGCACCTGGTTGAGCACCGCGCCGAGATCGCGGTGCGCGGGGGGATCGTCGACGTTTGGCCAGCGCAGAACGACGAACCCCTGCGTCTCGACTTCTTCGGTGACGAGATCGAACGCTTGACGGTCTTCGACATCGCAACCCAGCGTTCGACCCACGACCTCGACGAAGCGGTGATCGCGCCGGCGCGCGAGTGGATGCCGGGCGACGAGACACGTCGACGCGCCGAAACGCTCTCGCGGCGTGAGCCCTGGGCCAGCGCGACGTTCGACCGCTTGGCGACCGGACAACTCTTCGACGGCATGGAGGGGTGGATGGGACTGTTCGTCACCGAGGCTCGCACGCTGCTCGACGAGGTCTCGCACGCGCGCGTCCTGGTCGTCGAGCCCGATCGTGTTCGCGCGCGACTGGCCGAACTCCTCGGTGAAGAAAGAGAACTGACCGACGTCGTGGCGACCACCTGGCGAGCCAGTGGGACCGTGCCCCTGTTACACCTCGACTACGACCAGGTGCTCGAAGGACGTGTGGACGTCGCGCTGGAGACGAGCGCGTCGTCGCTTGGTTCGACCGGTCAACTCACGTCACCGCCCGTCGTGCAGGGCGACGCGGCGCGCATCGCCGCGCACGTGCGAGGTTGGTCGAGTGACCGTCGCGGCGTCGTCCTGACCTCGACGCCCGCCGCGATCGAACGGATGGCCGATCAGTTGCGCGGCGAGGGACTCGAGGTCACGACTGACCCGAATCACGCGCTCGAGGCGCGCCTCAGCGTGTTGGAGAGTTCTCTCCCGGCGGGGTTCTCCCTCGACGAACCCGGCGTCGTCGTCTGGAGCGAGAGCGATCTCACGGGGCGTCGAAGTCAGCGGCGGATCGCGCGCACGAGGGCGAGAAACGTCGACGGATTCTTCGACGATCTCTCGGTGGGCAGCTACGTCGTCCATCGCCAACACGGCGTCGCTCGCTTCTCGGGCACGACGACCCGGGCGATCAACGGGGTCACGCGCGACTACCTGATCCTCGAGTTCAAGGACGGACGGAGCTACTGGCCCACCGAACAGATCGACGCGCTCACTCCCTACACCGGGGGCGACAGCCCGGCGCTGTCGCGTATGGGTGGCGCGGAGTGGCAAAAGACGAGAGCGAAGGCGCGCGCCGCGGCGTTCCTCGTCGCCCAAGAGCTGGTCGATCTCTACCGCTTGCGAAGTGTCGCTCCGGGCCACGCCTTCTCCCTCGACACCGCGTGGCAGCGCGAGATGGAAGAGCTCTTCCCGTTCACCCTCACCGCGGATCAGGCCCAGGCGATCGTGGACGTGAAGGCCGACATGGAGTCTCCGCGCCCGATGGACCGCCTGGTCTGCGCGGACGTGGGCTTTGGCAAGACCGAGGTCGCGCTGCGCGCCGTCTTCAAGGCCGTGCAGGACAACAAGCAAGCCGCGATCCTCGTGCCGACGACGTTGCTCGCGAGCCAACACTTCGCCACGTTCAGTGAGCGCTTCGCCGGCTTTCCCGTCAAGGTCGCGCTCCTCAGCCGGTTCGTCGACGAGCGTGAGACGAAAGCGACGTTGCTCGGGTTGAGCGAGGGGACGATTGACGTCGTCATCGGAACGCACCGACTACTGAGCGACACCGTGTCCTTTAAGCAGCTGGGGCTTCTCGTCGTCGACGAGGAGCAGCGCTTCGGCGTCCAGCAC
>DATKSO010000129.1:0-8152 GCA_035531635.1 Acidimicrobiales bacterium
GATTCACGACGTGGTCGGAGACGAAGCGCCGAGCGACGTCGACCACTACTTCTGGAAGGTTCCGCGCGATCGCCGTCCCGACATCACCGCCGACATCATCGAGACGTACGAGCGTGCCATCATCTTCACCCGAACCAAGCACGGCGCCGACCGTTTGGCGCGCCAACTCGGCGAACGCGGCATCTCCGCGGTGCCCCTGCACGGTGACCGTTCCCAAGCCCAACGCGAGCGCGCACTGCGCAGCGTGAAGAGTGGACAGATCCAAGTGCTCGTCGCCACCGACGTCGCCGCACGTGGTATCCACATTGACCTCCTTCCCGTCGTCGTCCACTACGACCCACCGGCCCAGGCCACGGACTACCTTCACCGCTCGGGTCGAACCGGACGGGCCGGCGCAACTGGCGCCGTCATCTCCCTCGTTGGTGAGGACGTCATGGGTCAGGTGAAGCGCCTGCAGCGCGCACTCGGCATCAACCCGTCCATTGAGCCACGCGAAACTGCTCCTGCGATCCGCTTGGGCGCGGTGGATGACGCCGTCGCGGCCGAACGCCTTGACGAACGCGGACCCAAGCGTCGCGTCGAGTCCGCGCCGCGTGAGCGCGAACGCGCACCGCGCAGTTTCGAACGCCGCGAACCCCGAGAGCGCGTCACGGCTGCTCGCCGCGAACGTCGTTCGAGTGAAGCCGAAACCCGACCCGTGCGCAACTTTGAACGCCGCGACGCAACACCCGCGCGCGCCGAAAGCGCTGGGCGTCCACGCGGCAAAGAGGGCGTCGTGAGTTTCTTCAACGACTCCAAGGGCTTTGGTTTCGCGAGCGACGACAAGGGCGATGACCTCTTCATCCACTTCTCGAGCATCGTGGGCGACGGGTTCAAGTCACTTAGTCAGGGACAGAAGATCACCTTCGAAGAGGCGCAGGGCCCCAAGGGCCGTGAGGCCAAGAACGTTCGCGTCGTTGGCGCCGGACGTGCCCACCGCCGCTAGAGTCGTCGGCCATGGCAGAAAAACCACTCGTTGAACCCCACCTCGGTCCCGCGCCGGATGACCTCCTTATTGAAGAGATCGTCGTCGGCGAGGGTGAAGAGGCCAAGGTCGGCCAGAGCGCCGTCGTCCACTACGTGGGCGTCGGTGTCGCCAGCGGAGAAGAGTTCGACGCTTCGTGGAACCGTGGCGAACCGTTCGACTTTCTCCTCGGAGCCGGTCACGTGATCAAGGGTTGGGACCAAGGTGTGGTGGGCATGCGAGTAGGCGGACGACGCCGGCTCGTCATTCCCTCACGTCTCGGGTACGGGGAACGTGGCGCGGGCGGCGTGATCGCGCCCAACGAGACGTTGATCTTCGTCGTCGACCTGCTCGAACTCCGCTAGGTGAGCGGCGCGCGCTGCTCGTCGACTGCGAGCATTCGCTGGTAGTCGCCGTACCGCTCACAGCAGATCTCCGCGACCAGACGTAAACGGTCGTTGGGATTACTCAGACTCAGCACCTTGAACTGGTCGAGGATCGACATCGGCGTGAGCGCGCAGAGCTGCCAACTTCGAACCTTTGGATCCTCGTCCATGGCGCAGTTGCTTTGTAGGCACTGATCAGCGAATATCTCGCTCTGAAGGTTACGAAGTGCGCGCACGGCCGACTCGGTGGACTTAAGCAACGAGGGCTCGATGGCGACGTCGTCGCAACAACGCTCCCCCACGCGAGCGCGCGGATAGGGGTCGTCGACCAGCCACTCGCCCACCTCGAAGCACTCCATACCTTCGACGACGATCAACGTCTGGCCGTTCGTCAGGTGGTGCGATCCGAGAATCTCGACGATCGTCCCGACGAAGGTCCGCTGATCTTGACCACCGACGTCCGAACCTCGTTCAATCAAGCACGTGCCGAAACGTTGCTCGACGTCTACGTCGGCGAGGAGCTGGTGATATCGAGGTTCAAAGACGCACAGTCCCACAGTCTGGTGCGGGAAGACCACCATCCCTAAAGGGAACATGGCTAACTCTTGACTCGTCACGTCGCCAGCCTACGGGTGAACACTTCGCCAACAACCTACGAAATCGAGAGTCTTTCGGCGAAGGCTCGAAGTGCCCTCCCCCGGTGTGAGATCGCGTCCTTCTCCGCGGGCGCCAACTCGGCCAGTGACGTGCCGCCAAGCGAGCGCGGCGCAAAGACGGGGTCGTAGCCAAAACCTCCGTGGCCGCGCGAACTCGTGAGAATCGTCCCTTCGAGAACGCCCTCGACGAACCACGACGCGCCGTCGGGGTAGGTCACGGCGATCACGGTGCGAAAAAAGGCGCTCCGTCGTGCGTCACCGACGCCGCTCAGTTCGCGAAGGATCTTCGCCACGTTCTCATCGTAGGAGGCGCGCTCGCCGGCGTAACGCGCGCTGTAGACACCGGGACGCCCTCCGAGGGCGTCAACGAAGAGGCCCGTGTCGTCGGCGATGGCGGCCTCGCCCGTGGCACTCGTGAGTGTGCGGGCCTTTAGGAGCGCGTTGCCTTCGAGGGTGTCGGCGGTCTCGTCGACGTCAGCCACGTCCGAGGGTCGAGGGAGCAGTTCGACGTCAAAGCCTTCGAGGACCCTTTGGATCTCGTCGGCCTTGTGCTCGTTGGCCGTCGACAACACGAATCGCCTCACGCGGTGCGCGGGACTGGCGGCGTTGCCAAGAGGTCGCGCTGGACGTCCCTGATGCGTCCAATGCCGAGCGCCGCCAGGTCGAGGAGCTGATTGAGCTCGTCCCGATCGAATGCTTCGTGCTCGGCCGTTCCCTGAACTTCGACGAAGCGACCCGAGCCGGTCATCACGACGTTCATGTCGGTGTCCGCTCTCACGTCTTCTTCGTAAGGCAAGTCGAGCATTGCCACGCCTCCGACGATGCCCACCGACACCGCCGCGACAGAGTCGTTGAGTGCGTGCTCGGCGATCCGACCGTCGAGGACGAGGCGGGTGATGGCGTCGTGTAACGCGACGTAGCCGCCACAGACCGACGCGGTCCTCGTCCCGCCGTCGGCCTGCAAGACGTCACAGTCCACCAGAATCTGAACGTCGGGTAGGAGTTCGAGGCGCGTGACGCTGCGAAGCGAGCGGCCGATCAGTCGTTGAATCTCTTGGGTGCGTCCCGACTGCTTGCCCTTCGAAGCTTCGCGATTAGCCCGCTCGGGTGTCGAGCCGGGGAGCATCGAGTACTCGGCGCTCACCCACCCGCGACCGTTGCCCTTCAACCAACGCGGCACGTCGTCCTCGACGGACGCCGTACAGAGCACTCGAGTGCGACCAAAACTCACGAGGACTGACCCGGCGGCCATCTCGGTGAAGTCACGTTCGAACGACAGGGGTCGGGCCTCGTCGAATGCTCGACCGTCGGCGCGAAGTACTGGCATATATCTCCTAAGTTCACACGATGAGTGCGTGCTAACGGTAGTGGAGATCCGCCCTTTGGCGACCGTCTAGAAGTAGATGGTTGTTTTGGCGCGCTCGACCACGTCGTCGAGGTCGTCGCTCCACGCGCCGGTCGAAAGGTACTTCCAGCCGTCATCGGCGATGATGGTGACGATGGTCGCTGACTCGGCGTCGTCAATGGTGGCGGCACACTTCACCGCGCCGGCCATTGCGGCGCCTGACGAGAGTCCGACGAAAAGTCCGACGTCGGTCAGTCGGCGCGTCCACTCGATGGATTCACGCGGGCGAACGATGACCTTGCGATCGAGGAGATGCTCGCCGTCGTTGTCGGTGAAAATCGGCGGGACGTACCCATCGTCGAGACTGCGAAGTCCGTCCACCATTTCGCCGCTCGGAGGCTCCACGGCCCAGATTTGCACCTCCGGACGATGTTCCTTCAAGAAGCGACCCACGCCCATCAACGTGCCCGACGTGCCGAGTCCCGCGACGAAGTGCGTGATCTCGGGAACGTCCGCCAAGATCTCGGGACCGGTTGTCTTGTAGTGGATGAGGGGATTCGCCGGGTTGGCGTACTGATAGAGAAAGACCCACGACGGATTTGCTTCGCTGAGCGACTGCGCGAGGCGCACCGCGCCGTTCGAACCCTCACTGCCCGGCGAGTCGATGATCTCCGCGCCGAAGGCGAGGAGCAACTGTCGCCGCTCGGGTGAAACGTTCGTCGGCAAGACCACCTTCAGGTGGTAGCCACGCAGGCGACAGACCATGGCGAGGGCGATGCCGGTGTTGCCCGAGGAAGGTTCGATGAGCGTCTGACCGGGCACGCCAGGCTTGAGACGACCGTCCTCTTCGGCCGCTTCGATCAGCGACAACGCCACGCGGTCCTTGACCGAACCGGCCGGGTTGTGACCCTCGAGTTTGGCCAAGATGGCGACGTTGGGTTTTGGTGAAAGCGCACTGACGTCGACCACCGGCGTGTTGCCGATCAGGTCGAGAACGGATTCGTAGCGCGGCACTACCAAACGCCGCCCGCGACGGCGGGCAGAAGGGTGATTTCGTCGTTGTTCGTAATGGACGCCTCGACGCCGCCAAGGTAGCGAACGTCGTCGTCATTGACGTAGACGTTGAGGAAACGGTGCAGGGTCCCGTCCTCGTTGAGGAGCTGGCCCTTGATCGCGGGATAAGTGGTGGTGAGCTTGAGCAGGACTTCGCCCACGGTCGAACCTTCGACGGCGATGACACTCTCCCCGCCCATGGCAGGACGAAGCACGGTGGGGATTCGCAGCACAGCCGCCATAACGCCTCTTTCGACTCACCAGGTCAATACCTGACCTGCTGAGTCAACATTATCTGCTTTCGGCGACGGCGTGCCCGAAACTTGACGGTGAGACTCTCAGTTAAGAATCTTCACAGGTTCCGCCGTGACGGTTCCGTCGACGACGCGATAACTCAACAGTTCGGCCGGCGTGTCGCGCAGGGACACGATCACGTAGTGCCAGGACGGGTCGGGAGCTTGGCGAACGTCAGTCGGGCTCGGGTAAGCCTCGCTGTGAGTGTGCGAGTGGAACACTCCGAGGACGTCGATGCCTTCGTCGTCGGCGCGCCGAAAGGCGCGGAGCAGCACCTTGGGGTCGATCTCGTAGACCTTGGCCGAGTCGGCCACGTTCGTACTCGCGAAGACCTCTCGAACGACGCCGTCATTTCCACCAAGCAGGAGTCCGCATCCCTCATTGGGCAGGGCACGAATGCACGTCGCGAGGATTTCGTCGCGGTGGGCAGCGTTGAGAGTGAGCACGTGGTTACCCTAGTGAACCGCAATCGAATCCCCGTCAGCTCTTCACTACGCTTGCTACGTGGCAAGAGCCAAGCAGATCCAAGAGCGACGCGCGAAAAAGCGCGAAGAATCCAGTGGTGACCGCGTCGTCGCCACCAATCGTCGCGCCCGACACGACTACGAGTTATTGGACACGCTCGAATGTGGACTGGTGCTCACTGGATCCGAAGTGAAGTCGCTGCGCGAAGGTACGGCCCAGATCGCCGAAAGCTACGTCCGCGTGGATAACGATGAGCTTTGGATCTTTCAGATGCACATTCCGCCCTGGCGTTTCGCCGTCGGTTTCGGCAGTCACGATCCCGACCGTAAACGCAAGCTTCTGGCTCACCGCAAACAGATCACCAAATGGGAACACGAAGCCAATACTCAGTCGCTGACGATTGTGCCCTTGAAGATCTACTTCAAAGACGGGCGGGCAAAGGTCGAGATCGCACTGGCGAAGGGTCGCAAACAGCAGGACCGCCGTCAAGCTCTGGCGAAGCGCGACGCCGAACGCGATATGGCGAGAGCCGCTCGCCATATTGAGAAGTTCGGCTGATCGCTGGACTTCGTTGCGGTTGGCGACCCGACGACGTGGCCAACACGGGCAGTACACTGGAAGGGCGGCCAGGTCGGTTGCAAACTGACGAGGGGATGAGTGGCTTCGACTACAGACGTCGTGGTGAATGAAGCGAGCCGTGGTCTCCGGAGCCACGTTAAAGAGCCGGAAAAAATAAATAAACGCCAAGCCTCAGCTTGCGCTTGCTGCTTAGGTAGCAACGTCCGCCTAAACCCAGCCCTGCGGTTTAGGAAACGGGCGTCATAATGTGGGGCTTACCAACAAGGTTCGTTAGTGATCTCGTCGGGACAATTCAGCTAACTAAGGAACGCCACAGGTGCTGACAACAGTGACGCTCCCGACAACCTCTTGTTAGCTGCGCTCGGAGAATGTTCACCAAGAAGCTGTAACACCAGGGTCCGAATCCCTGCATCTCCACGATGACAACAAGCCCGCACTTCTGGTGCGGGCTTGTTTCATTTGGATCACGAGCAGAAATACGAATAACGAGGTCGTCGTGACGTCCATCGTTCGCGGTGCCCCGCTGAGGAAAGGTCGTCCGCGCGCTAACGCCGCTCTCTTCGCATGACGTTGACGATGTCACGGACGTCCCCATCGTCGAGCGTTCCGTAGCGCGGCACCTCACCAGTCACGTCAATCACGTCAAGGTCTCCACTCGCGAACCGAAACGCCGCGTGGACGGAGGAGTCGTCCCTACCAGCTGAACGGCGACCGTCACGGCGGCGACGTCGTCTTTATGAAGGAGTCCGCGAGGCGACGAAAACGGGAATCGTCCGAGTCGTCTTCGTTTGATACTCGGCGTACGGAGGGTAGGCGACAACGGCTCTCTCCCACCACAGCGAACGTTCGCCACCGTCCACCACGCGAGCCTCGAAATCGAAGGGTGTCGGGCCGTCTTGGATCACGAGAGCGGTCGGCTCGTCGATCAGGTTGTAATACCACGAAGGGTTCGTCGGGGCGCCGCCTTGCGACGCGACCAAGGCGTACTCGCCGTCGTGTTCGACGCGCATGAGCGCGAACTTTCGAATCTTGCGGCTCTTGTTCCCCCGGGTCGAGACGATGATGACGGGCATGTCGGAGTCCCGAAGGGTATTCGCGCGTTCACCGCGGCTCGCCTCGTACTCGGCAACCTGTTCACGCACCCACTGCCACGCGCTCGGTTCGTACTCGCCTTCCAGTGCCATCAGGACACTGTACCGCCGCGTCAGATCGAGGCTGTTAGGAGGCAGCGCCTTAGGGCGCCGCGACGACGACGTCACCCCCCTGGCGACGTACGCGCCAACCTCGCCACTGCACTGAGTCGATCGCGTCAAGGCCGTTCGTCAACACGTGGCGAGCGAGAACGCCTTTGACGGCCTTCGCGTCGTGTCCTACCGCGCGCTTCTCGTCGTTCGCGACGAAGTGGACGTTGACCACTCGGTGGGACTCGGCGAGGGTCCGAAAATCGACGCTTGCTGCGTGTTCTTGTGGGAGGAAGTTCACGATCGTCGTGTTCTTCGCGCGATCCTTCAGCAACGGTGTCACGATTGGTCGCCAAAACTGCGCCAGCGAGGGCAACGGCTTCAGTCGGACGTTCATCCGCAATCGATAGTCAGCGATGGGATCTTCACTGGTGAGCAGACCGTAGAGGCCCGACGGAACCAGCACGCGTCGGCGGTGCGCTGGTGTCAGAGAAGCGGGATCGAGGTGATTCCAGACGATGCCTTCGTAGCGTCGCCAGGCCGGCGCGACGAGTGCGCGTCCGGACACGACGTCCTTGGACGCCTGGATAGCACGCTCGAGGAGTTCACCTCGCGCGTTGAAGATCATCTCGAGCTCGCGAGGCGCCGCACGCGACACGAAGTCACCGAGGGCCGTGAGGACTTGTCGACGTGGTTCGTCCAACATCACGTCAAAGACGCCCTCTTTACCAACGCGACGACCGCCGAGCGACTTACCGAGCGACGGAGGGATCAGCACCAGGAGTCGCTTCGTCACGACCCCTAACCGTACAGGCCAGAAAGTTAGGCCGCGGTCAACTTCTCTTTCGTGAGACCGAAGGATCGAAGAAAGTTTCGAACTCGCACCACTTGGTCCTCGGTCAACTCGCGCGTGCGTGTGGATCCGAAGGAGACAGTTTCGCCTTCCACCGTTACGGCCCAATTGCCACGGTGGGTCTCGTGAACCTCACCGAAACGTGCGAGCAATGAACACACGTCGTGCCACTGAATATTGTGATTCAGCGGGTGGCAAAACAGCTTCTGGGCGGTAACGCGGTGGTGATGATCTAACTTGATCGACATTCTCAACCCCCTCGGCGGGAAACGAGATTTTCGTTCTGGCTTTTACTATCCACCCTTTACGAGGGGCTGTCAAGGCTCGCGACGAGCTC
>DATKSO010000130.1:0-2393 GCA_035531635.1 Acidimicrobiales bacterium
AGGGCGAGTTCGCCCGTCGCGAAGGGATCTACTCCAGTCAACTGACCGAGTGGCGCCGCGCTCGTGACGCCGGCACGCTTCTGGCGCGTGAATCGGGCGCGTCGCGGCGCGATCGACGCGAGTTCGACAAGTTGGAGAAGAGGAACAAGAAGTTAGAAGCCGAACTCGAGCGCACCAGACTGGCGCTCGACATCGTGGGATTATGCGGAGACCCTGATTATGTGGAAAAGGTCACGAGAGCCCTTTGTTTGACGCAGATCAAGCAGAAGCTTTCCGCATAATCCTGGCGGACCTGAGTCGCTAAAGATTCCTCTTCAAGTGCAGTTCGATGAGGAGGAATCATGAGAAGAGATCTATCGGTGGCGAGCGTGACGGGCCCGTTGGTTCGTTACGTTCACGGATTTGTGGCGGCGCTGCAGAGCGATGGTTACCGGCCAGCTTCAGTGCGAAGCCACGTCGAACTGCTCGCGCACGTGAGTCGTTGGCTCGAAGCGCACAAACTCGATGCGATCGATCTCACGTCCAAGCGCGTGGACGAGTTCTTACACGCGAGAAAGACTGAGGGCTACGCTCGGCTGCTTACGGGCAAGAGTGTCGCCCCGCTGCTCGACTACCTGCGAGCGTCCGGAGCGATTCCCGAGCCGTTCGCTCCGAACCGGTCGGCCAACGACGAGCTCTTGGTGCACTTCAGTGAGTATTTGGTCGAAGAGCGGGGTCTCGCTCGAAGCACGGCTCGCGACTACGTCTATGTGGCGCGAAGGTTCATCGACGACTACCCAGCAGCACTCCTCAGTGATCTGACCGTCGAGCAGGTGTTGCGCTTTGTCACCGATGAGCGCCGTCACCACGTGCCAGGTCCCGTTGTCACCGGCCTGCGGGCGTTCCTGCGCTACTGCTTTTTGCGAGGTCTGACGAGAGTCAATCTCGCGAACGCCATCCCCGCGGTCGCCAACGTCGGCCGGTCATCACTCGCTAAGAGCGTCGCGCCGAGCGACGTTCGCCGATTGCTCGAGAGTTGCGATCGAACCACGGCCGCAGGCTTGAGAAACTTCGCGATCCTGAGCGTGCTCGCCCGTCTTGGACTGCGCGCGAGGGAAGTGGCGGCAATGGAGCTTTCGGACATCGATTGGCGTCGCGGTGAGATAACGGTGCGCGGCAAGGGGCCACGACTGGACGCCCTACCGCTGCCGGTTGACGTTGGTGAGGCCCTCGCCGAGTGGCTCGCGACGAGTCGGCCACCTTGCGCGCACCGTCGCGTCTTCTGCCGACTGGTGGCGCCGTTGGATCCCCTCACGAGCGTCGCCGTGACCGAGGTGGTCGCCGCCACGTGTCGTCGAGCGCAAGTTCCCGTGACGAGGGCGCACGCGCTTCGCCACAGCACCGCGAGGCATCTACTGCGCTCGGGTTCGAACTTGAGTGAGATCGCTCAGGTGCTGCGCCACTCCGACGTCGCAACGACCAGCGTCTACGCGAAGGCCGATCACGCCACGTTGGTTCGCGCGGCCCAGCCTTGGCCCAGCGCGTCATCGTCCCACCTATCGCTCGTGAGCCCGTCGTGAAGTCGCTACGGCAACGACTGGCCGACTACCTCAGCGTGCGTCGCCGGTTCGGCTACGCCCTTACCAACGCCGGACACTGGCTGAGCCACTTCGTGGACTACTGCGAAGAACGAGGTGCTGACGTCATCACGATCGAACTAGCCCTCGCCTGGGCCACTCAACCCACGAACTGCGGCCCGGCATATCACGCCCAACGACTGGGCGCCGTTCGGGGCTTTGCCCGCTACCTGCAGGCGTTTGATCCAGGAACCACCGTTCCGCCGACGCGCCTACTTTCCTACGGCTACCAACGCCGCGCCCCCTATCTGTATTCCTCCGCGGAGGCCTGGTCGCTCGTGAGTGGCGCACGCGAGCTTGCGCCCGAGCTGCGCGCCGCGACGACCGAGGCCATCCTCGGTCTGCTGTTCGCGAGCGGGCTGCGCATTGGCGAAGCGCTGGGTCTGGATCGCGACGACGTGGACTTAACCGACGGCGTCCTGACTATTCGCCGTTCGAAGTTCGACCGGTCCCGAGAGGTGCCACTGCACTCCACCAGTGTCGCGGCACTCCACACTTACGAGCGACGCCGTGAGCACCTGATGTCGCGAGCGACCAGTCCCGCGTTCTTCGTCTCCGACGCCGGAGGCCGTGTTCCCTACGACCGGTTTCGCGTCGACTTTCGCGCGCTGGTGGCGAAAGTCGCCATCGCGTCCCCGCCCTCGGATCCGGTTCGCATCCACGACGCCCGCCACACCTTTGCCGTCAACGTGCTCACGAGATGGCACGATGAAGGCGCCGACGTCCGCGCGCTCTTGCCGTCGCTGTCGACCTACATGGGTCACGTCAATCCGTCGT
>DATKSO010000131.1:0-4747 GCA_035531635.1 Acidimicrobiales bacterium
TTTGCCGAGAGGGTTCCTTACGTTGACGTCACGTGAGTTGCACGACCCGGAGATACGTCGAGAGGTCTTGGCGCACTGTCACTGAGAGTTCTTGATCCGCCTAGCTAACGAAGGCGAACTCAGGACGTTCACCAGCTTCAATCTCTTCACGAACGAGTATCTGAGCGAGTGGGAGATCGTCCGCGTGGGTCACTCCAATGCAACGTGACTTCGTGGTGATGACGTCAAAGCGCAGCGGTGTCCGGTGGAGAATCTGACCGACGAAGGTGGAGAGTTGAATCTCCTTCTCTTTCTCGAAGTCGTGCTGTTCAAGGGATTGGTGCATGAGTGGAAGGATGCCCGGCTGGAAGCCCCAGAGGTTCATCGACACCGTGGTCTGGGGGTGCAGAATCGCCGGCTCTAAACCGTCGTCGGCGAAGTAGCCGTCCAGCGTGGCCGAGACGTTTCGTCGTTCCACTATCTCGGTCAGGTGACCGTTCACTACGACGCACGTGCCACGAGAGACGGGCAACTCTCCAACGAGGGCGCGCTCGAGTTCGAACCCCACGAGACAGTTGTTCGTGCTCGAGGTGAGGTGACTTCCCAAGTGAATAAACGACTCACGGCCGTAAAGGTCGTCGGCGTTCGAGACGCCAAAGGGTTGCGTGAGATCGAGGCTGTCCTCGGCGGCGAGAACGGCACTCACCGTACCGCGCAGTTCCTTCTGATGGGTGAAGGAGACGCGTCGACCCTTGGGCCAGAACTTCGCGACGTGCTCTTGGATCTCGGGACCAGTGTCGGGGTTGATGACGATGACGATGTCGTCGAAGCCCGCGGCGTACGCGTCAGAGGCGATGAGGTCAATGACGCCCTCGCCGTGCAGGCCAACAGGCGCCAGCTGCTTCACGCCGCCGTAGCGTCGCGCGCGACCGGCCGCCAAGATGACGAGAGAAGGTCCGCTCATTTCGACCACCGAACGACGGCGGAGGCCCAGGTCATCCCGGCACCAAAGCCCGTCAGGAGTGCGAAGTCACCCTTGTGGACGCGGTCGTTCTCTCGGGCGTCGTAGAAGGCGAGGGGGATGGAGGCACTCGACGTGTTGCCGTAGCGATCGAGGACAACGACGGCACGGTTCATGTCGACGTTGAGACGTTGGCAGGCCGCCTGGATGATGCGAATGTTGGCCTGGTGGGGGATCACGAGACTGAGATCATCAGAGGTGATGCCCGCCATGGCCATCGCTTTCTCGGCGGAATCGACGACGACGCGCACGGCGCGACGAAAGACCTCGGCACCGTCCATCTGGAAGAATCCTTCGTGTTCACAGGTGAGGAGGTCGGCGTCGCCGCCCTCGGCACCAAGCGAGAACGACAGGAGGTCGTTCTCGGTGGGGTCGTACTCGAGCACCGTCGCGCCCGCGCCGTCGGCGAGCAGGACCGCCATGTTGCGATCACTCCAGTCGACCCAGCGCGACAAGTTCTCCGAGCCGATCACGAGCACGCGCTTGTTGCCGGTCTCGAGGAGACCGTAGGCCGTTCGAACGGCGTACATGAATCCGCTGCAGGCCGCGTTCAAGTCCATGGCCGGACAACTCAATCCCATTTCGTGAGCGATCAACACCGCCGTCGCGGGCGCGATGCGATCGGGCGTCGTGGTAGCGAGGATCAAGAAGTCGATGTTCTCGGGTTCGACGCCGGCGTCTTCGAGCGCGCGATTTCCAGCGAGAACGCCGAGGCTCTTCGCCGTGCCGCCGATGCGCCGCTCCTTGATACCGGTTCGCTCCTGGATCCAAGCGTCGTTGGTGTCGAGCGTCAAAGAGAGTTCGTCGTTGGTGACGACACGGTCGGGTACGGCAGTACCCCAACCAATAAAACGAGCACCCATGTCTCAGCCCTTTCCTTGGCGAGTCTTCCAGCCAGTCTAGAGGGAGGTTCTAACTGGGGGAGGGTGCTGGTAATACCTGCAAAGTACAGCGTGCGACGCAGATCAGTCGATCTTGCTCGTCGCGCAACTCGATACCCCACACGTGCACGCTTCGACCCTTTCGAAATGGCGTCGCCGTCGCCGTGAGCGTGCCAGAACTCATGGCGCGAAGGTGCGAGCAGTTGAGTTCGGTGCCGACGACGACGTGATCGGATCCGACGCTGACGGCGCCCCCGATCGACGCGGCGCCTTCGGCGAGTAACGCCGACACGCCGCCGTGCAAGATGCCGTAGGGCTGGTGTACTTTGGGCCCGACTTCGACCTGCAGGACCACCTTCTCGGGCGTCACGAGCACGACTTCGATGCCGAGTTGTTCGTTCACGTTGGGACGTTGTGGAATCTTGTCGAACGCGTTGTCGCTCATAATGGCAGTTTATGAGCCGGTAGCCTTCCTCTATGACTCGACGAGTGGACCTACGAAGTGACACGGTCACCCAACCAACCTCCGCGATGCGCGACGCCATGGCGCAAGCCGTCGTTGGCGACGACGGCTACAGCGAAGACCCCACCATCAACGAACTCGAACGGCGCTTCGCCGAACTGGTCGACAAGGAAGCCGCGCTCTTCGTCGTCTCGGGCGTCATGGCCAACCAGATCGCGTTGCGCGTACTGGCCCAGCCGGGTGACGTCATCGTCGCGGGTCGCTCGCAACACCTCGTGAGTTTCGAGATGGGCGCCGCGGCGAGGAACTCCTCGGTACAGTTCGCCACCGTCGACGACACGAACGGCACCCTCGAACTCGCCGACGTGCTTGAGTTGATCGACGCCGAAGGCGACCATCAGCCCCACGTCGCGTTGGTGACGGTGGAGAACACGCACATGCTCTCGGGAGGAACGCCCTGGGACGTGGACGATCTGAGCCGGCTCGCGGGCGCCATCGGCGAGCGGGCACTGCACCTCGACGGTGCGCGACTCTTTAACGCCGTCGTCGCGACGGGCACGAGCGCCGCGCAGTACGCGGCGCCCGCCACGACCGTGATGACGTGTCTGTCGAAGGGGCTCTGCGCGCCCGTAGGTTCGCTGCTCGCGGGACCGGCGTCGCTGATGGAACGTGCGCGCGTCGAGCGAAAGCGCCTCGGGGGCGCGATGCGCCAAGCCGGGTTCCTCGCTGCCGCGGGCCTCGTCGCGCTCGACACCATGGTGGAGCGACTGAGTGAGGACCACGTGCGCGCGCGCCAACTCGGCGAACTCTTCGCCGCCGCGTTTCCCGAGTCGGACTACGACCCCCTGACCTGTCGAACCAACATCGTCTCGTTCAATCACCCTCAAGCCCGCCAGATCGTCGAAGAACTCTCCCAGCTTGGTGTCGAGGGCGGGACGGTCGCGCCCAAGCGAGCGCGCTTCGTCACGCACGCGGGCGTGAGTGACGACGACGTTGACTACGTGGCCGACGTGCTCGCCCGCTTCGTCCCGTCGAATCGCTGACGATCCGGTCCGCTCCGCGCTTTGTTCGCGCGACGTTCACCGGATGACCGTGGAGCGCTCGAGATCGACAGGGTAGCCTTAGGGAGTTCTCAAGGCTTCTGATGACGGAAATACTTCACCTCTCGACCTTCCTGCGCCGTCCGATCTTCGACTCCGACGGTGACAGAATCGGACGCGTCCAGGACCTGGTCGCGCGTCTTGGTGACGACCCGCACCCGCCGATCGTGGGCGCCGTCATTCGCATCGAGGGCCGCAATCTCTTCGTCTCGATAAAGAAGATCGGTGGTCTCGTCCAAGGTCGCATGACCTTCGAGGGACGTCGAGTGGACCTTCGTCGTTTTGAGCGACGACCTGGAGAGATCCTGCTCGCCGAAGACCTGCTCGCGCGTCACCTCATCAATCTGGTTCGCGGGCGCATCATCATCGCCAACGAGATCGAGATCGCTGAGATCGATGGCCGTTGGGAGGTGGTAGGCGTCGACCCGGGTCGCCGCTCGTTCCTGCGCCGAGTGCTCGGCCACAAGATTGGCTCGCACGTGCAGACTGACGCCATCGTGGACTTCGCCTCTATCGAACCCTTCGTTTCGCACGTCCCGACGGCGCGTCTACGCATCCCGTATCGCAAACTCGCCAAACTCCACCCCGCCCAGATCGCCGACCTCGTCGAACAGGCCAGTCACGAAGAAGGTGAGGAGATCATCGAGGCCGTCGGACTCGATCGCGAACTTGAGGCCGACGTCTTCGAAGAGCTCGACACGACCCACCAGCTGGAGTTCTTGGAGTCGCGCAGCGACGCAGAAGCCGCGCGCCTGCTTTCACGAATGGAGCCCGACAACGCGGCCGACCTCATCACCGAGATCGATCAGGAACGCCGCCTACCGATTCTCGAACTCTTGCCGAGCGTGCAACAGACGAAAGTTCGCCAACTCCTCTCCTACAACGCCGACACGGCGGGCGGCATGATGAACCCGGATTTCGTCTCCATTCCCGCCACGGCCACCGTGGCCGACGCGCTCGAGGCCATTCGAACGTCGAGCGTTCCGGCGGAGTCCCTGCAGGCCGTCTTCGTCGTCGATGAAGCCGGCCAACCCATCGGCGCCGCGTCCATCGCGCCGCTGGTGCGCGCGCGACCCAACGAGCTAGCGCTCAGCGTCGCCAAAACGCACATGGCTCACGTGCATCCCCAGTGGGATCTGCACCAGGTCTCCAGGAAGATGAGTGACTTCAACTTGACGGTGTTGCCGGTGCTCGACGGCGAGCACTCCAAGATGATCGGCGTGGTGACGGTGGACGACCTACTCGAAGAGCTCCTGCCCCAGGGCTGGCGCGCCGAGTTCGGCATGGGCGCGGTGGAGGAGTA
>DATKSO010000132.1:0-3939 GCA_035531635.1 Acidimicrobiales bacterium
GGGGTTGGTACGCGAAGCCACTAAAGGCCTGGCCGTCGTAGGCCAGGTCGAGGCGCCAGCGTTGCGTGGCGCCGAGCGGATCAGACGAATTCAATGCGCGCCATCGGGGCGTTATCGCCCTGACGCGGCCCGAGCTTCAAGATACGCGTGTAGCCACCGGGACGATCCGTGTACCGCGGGGCGATCTCGGTGAACAACTTGTGCGTCATATCCTTGTCGCGAATGAACGCCACGACGCGACGGTGCGCGTGCACTGATCCCTCAGGTGAGTTCTTCGCGGCCGTGACCACTTTTTCCACGATGGGACGAAGCGCCTTGGCCTTGGCCTCGGTCGTGACGATGGACTCCGCGGCGATCATCGAGGCGACGAGGTTTCCCATCATCGCCTTCTGGTGCGCCGAGTTGCCACCGAAGCGCTTGCCCTTGGTTGGAGTACCGCGCACGCTTAGTCCTCTACTCGAAGTGAAAGACCACGCTCTTCGAGGCGGTCGTTCACGTCCTTCAGCGACGTCGCGCCGAAGTTGGTGATCGAGGTGAGGTCGCGCTCGGTGGCGTTGACGAGTTGGGCGATCGTGTTGATGCCCGCACGTTTCAAGCAGTTGCGCGAACGCTCGGTGAGGCCGAGCTCTTCGATACGAATGTCGAGTTCGCTCGCGGCGGCCTGGGCGCTACCCACGTCACCAAGTTCCAGCGAAGGCGCCTCTTCGTCGAAGCTCGCGATCAGCTCGACGAGGGAGCCGAGCGTCTTGCCGGCCGAGGCCAATGCTTCACGCGGCGAGATCGATCCGTCGGTCTCGATGTCGAGGACGAGGCGGTCGAAGTCCTTGCTCTGCTCAACACGAACGGGCTCGATCTCGAAGCTCACGCGACGAACCGGTGAGAAGATCGCGTCGAGGGGGATGACGCCAATGGTCGAAGAACCCTTGTTGCCTTCGGCACCCACGTAGCCCTTGCCGCGCTCGACGGTGAGTTCGAAGGTGAGGGCGCTCTTGGGGGTCGTCAGGTACGCGAGGTGCAGGTCGCCGTTCAAAATCTCGACGTCGGCCGTCGTCGAGAGGTCGGACGCGATGACGGGACCCTCGCCGCGCTTGTCGAGGCGCAGCATGACGGGCTCGTCCGAGTGCACGCGGATCAACAGGTCCTTCAAGTTCAAGGTGATGTCCTGGACGTCTTCCTTGACGCCTTCGATGACACCGAACTCGTGCAGCACGGCGTCGAACTTGACGCGCGTCGCCGCGGCTCCGGGGATCGACGACAACAAGGTGCGGCGCAGGGAGTTACCGAGCGTGTGGCCAAAGCCGGGGTCGAGTGGGCCAATGCCGAAGGACTGACGGTTATTGACTTCGTCGCCGAGGGCTTCGATGGTAGGTCGTTGGATAATCAACATAGGGACTCCTAGGGTATTTAGAAAGAACGGTTACTTGGAGTACAACTCAACGATGAGTTGCTCTTGGATCGACTCGTCGATCTGCTCGCGCTGGGGTACGACGCGCACGGTGACGCTAAAGCCATTTTCGCCCTTTTCGAGCCAACCGGGCACGCTACGGTCCAGCACGTCGAGGTTGCGCTTCACGTTGAAGTTCTCGCGGGTGGCGACCTTGAGGGTCACGACCTCACCGGGACGCACGCGATACGAGGGGATGTCCACGCGCTTGCCGTCGATGCTGACGTGGCCGTGGCGAACGAGCTGACGGGCCTGGGCACGCGACGCGCCCCATCCGGCGCGGTACGTCACGTTGTCGAGACGGGTCTCGAGGAACTGCAGCAAGTTCACGCCGGTCATGCCGGGGCGACGGTTGGCTTCCTCGTAGAGGTTGCGGAACTGCTTTTCCAGCACGCCGTAGATGCGACGGGCCTTCTGCTTCTCACGAAGCTGGGTCAGGTACTCCGAACCCTGGCGTTGACGGTCGCGACCGTGCATGCCGGGCGGGAAGGCGCGAACGCGACGGTCCGAGTTCTCGGCGACGGGGCACTTCAAGGTGAAGCAGCGCTCACCCTTCAAGTAGAGCTTGGTGCGCTCACGTCGACAGAGTCGACAGACGGGTCCGGTGTAACGAGCCATAACTATTCCTTAACCTCGACGCCGCTTTTTGGGGCGGCATCCGTTGTGCGGCAGTGGGGTGACGTCTTTGATGGCCACGACTTCGATGCCGGCGGCGGCGATGGAACGAATTGCGGTCTCGCGTCCCGACCCGGGACCACGAACCAACACGTCGACCTTCTTCACGCCGTGTTCCATCGCGGCGCGGGCGCACTTCTCAGCGGCCAACTGCGCGGCGTAGGGCGTCGACTTACGCGAGCCCTTGAAACCAACTTGACCCGAGGAGGCCCACGCCAAGACGTTGCCCTCGGGATCGGTGATCGAAACGATCGTGTTGTTGAACGAACTCTTGATGTGCGCGACGCCGAAGGCGACGTTCTTACGTTCCTTCTTGCGGGTCTTGCGAACCGTCGTTGGCTTAGCCATTACTTCGTTACCTTCTTCTTACCGGCGACGGTGCGCTTGGGTCCTTTGCGAGTGCGGGCGTTGGTGCGGGTGCGCTGACCACGGACGGGCAGGCCCTTGCGGTGACGGATTCCCTGGAGGGAGTTGATCTCCATCTTGCGCTTGATGTCCTGGGCGACGTCACGGCGAAGGTCACCTTCGACGGTGACGTTCTGGTCGATGTAGGTTCGCAACTGATTGACTTCACTCTCGGTGAGGTCCTTCACACGCGTCGACTCGTTGATGCCCGTCGCGGCGCAAATCTGTTGCGCGATGGTGGGTCCAACGCCGAAGATGTAGGTGAGTGCGATCACCGTGCGCTTCTCGCGCGGAATGTCAACACCAGCAATACGAGCCATCGTTTTCTCCTAACCCTGACGCTGCTTGTGGCGCGGGTTCGCTTCACAGATCACGCGTACGACCCCGGCCCGGCGAATGACCTTGCACTTCTCACAAATGGGTTTGACGCTCGCGCGAACTTTCATTTATTTTCTTTCTCGATCTCGAAGAACGTGAGTTACCGGTAGCGGTAGGTGATGCGTCCGCGAGTCATGTCGTAGGGCGTAATCTCAACCTGCACCTTGTCGCCGGGAAGAATACGGATGCGGTGCATGCGCATTTTCCCCGAACTGTGAGCGAGAACGGTGTAACCATTCTCGAGCTCAACACGAAACATGGCGTTGGGTAGGGGCTCCACGACGGTTCCCTCGACGGTGAACGCGTCTTCCTTTGGCTTACTCAGGTTCTTTCTCCTTATTACGTCACTACTGGGCGCGCGAGAGCAGAACTCCCACGCGGGTGGACCTCAAAGTCATGCCTCGAGGTCGGCTTTCCATTCTACCGGAAATTCGCCAAAACGCAAAAACGGGTGGTAAATTCCGGCGACGTTGACGGGCCACGAGGATCCGAGGCCTCCTCCGATTCTAGCGGTGGGACAGAAAACACCGTTCGGCCGACCGTCCGGCGCTCCCGCGCTGCCGTCGACGTCGCAAAAGCGACGCGGGCACTGCCGTTCGAAGGACCGGCCACGACGAGGAACCTCATACTGAGGTGGCCCCGCGACGAGGGCGCGCACGAAAGGACACGGCGCGCGTGACTACGCCAAAGTGAAAACCTCGGGGCCGTTCTCGGTCACGGCGATGGTGTGTTCGAAGTGTGCTGAGAGTTGGCCGTCTTTGGTCATGACGCTCCAGTCGTCGTCGAGCACGTACGTCTCGTACGATCCGACGTTGACCATGGGCTCGACGGCGTAGACCATGCCCGCCTTCAAGGTCGGCCCCGGTGCACCAGGCCAGTAGTTGGGCACCTGGGGACTCTCGTGCATCTCGGTGCCGATGGCGTGGCCCACGTACTCGCGCACGACGGAGAAGCCGGCCGCTTCCGCGACGTCTTGGACCGCGCGACCGACTTCGTGCAGTCGCCCACCGACGACCAGCTTGTCGATGCCGGCCCAC
>DATKSO010000133.1:0-15526 GCA_035531635.1 Acidimicrobiales bacterium
CAGCAGAATGACGTTCCGCTCACGCTGCCGCTCAATTTGAGCAAGAAGTTCACCTTCATCGTCCCTAACGTGTGCGACGACATGCACAGCTGCCCGGTCGCCACGGGCGACCAGTGGCTCAGCCGCACCGTACCTTCGATAATCAAGAGTCCTGAGTACCAGTCTGGATCATTAGTTCTGTTCATCACCTTCGACGAGAACAACCTTCAGTCGTCGAACCAAGTGCCGACGATCGTCGTCGCGCCGTCGGTGCCGCGGGGCCTGCGGGTGGGGGAGCGATTCACTCACTACTCGTTGCTCGGCTCCACCGAGTCTTTACTCCACCTTCCACTCCTCGGAAGCGCTCGCACTGCGCCCTTGATGACCAAGAGGTTTCATCTGTGAGGGGGCGCCGAAGAGCAGAGCGACCTCACGACGCCTCGCGTGGGTATGAAGAGTCAAACGGTCGGAGACGACGAGGCTGAACTTCGTACGGGGCGCGGGCGTCGAGTGGCGGCTACTCGGTGGTCAGCGCGCTTTGTTGTGACACCGCATGGCGTTCGCGGGGTCCTCGCGCGTCAGCCATCGACGGCTTTACGCTGCGAATGCTTTTCGCGCGCGGGGTCCTTTAAAATCCGGGTATGACCCACGACGACGTCCGCGGCAGCCATCTTCGGTCTAACGAACGAATCCCCAATGAGGTTCGTCTGCTCGCGCTTGGTCGCGCGATCGAAGCGGGCGAAATCGGTCCGTCGACGAACAGACGAAGCCTTCGGCGTTCGTCGGGGGTGGAAGGGAATGCTCGTCTCACGTCGTCCGTCGCGGCGGTCATCTTTGTCGTGCTCGCGGTCGAAGGTGCCACGATCTTGCGCATCGGGCCGTTGCTCAGCCTTCACGTGTTTGTCGGTGTGCTGCTCATCCCGATCGTGCTCGTGAAGATCGCCTCGACGAGCTGGCGTTTCGCGAAGTACTACCGAGGTGACCCCGAGTATCGGCGAAAAGGGCCACCCGCGATCATGCTTCGGCTCCTCGGGCCACTGGTGATTGTCCTGACGCTCGTCGTTCTCGCGTCGGGTGTCGCACTTATAGAACTCCCCTCGTCGTTTCGCCAGGAACTCGCTCTCATCCACAAGGCCAGTTTTGTGCTGTGGATCGCGGCGATGACGATTCACGTGCTCGGTCACCTCGCCGAGACACTTCGACTGGCGCCGCGTGACTGGTTACTACGGACTCGTCGCCAAGTGTCGGGTGCGTCGTCGCGTCAATGGCTCCTGGTCTCGAGTCTCGCCCTGGGTCTCGTGACGGCGTTGGCCCTGATGCCCCAGGCCTACGGTTGGTACCGAAAGTAGACGGACACCCCGCGAGGCGCACGACGCCACTCGCGGTAGCCGCACGTTCGAGGTGTCGCCGGTGTCAGTACCCGTCCTTCTCGTCGCGAAGGGTGCTGAATCGAAGCACGAGCAGACCAAGGAGAAGCACCACGACGACACCCACGCCCACGCCGAGCGAGATGAGGGTGTCGTTGAAATCACTCTGCGAGAGCGGACCGCTCAGTGTCAGGTGGGCCGAGGCGCTGAGGATGTCTCGAACTCCGGCGAGAATGCCGATTACGAGGAAGGGGCGAACCGGGAAGACGGAAGCTCGAAGGTGTCCGAAGACGGTGTGCGCAATGTCGAGCAAGATTATGACGACCAAGATGCCGTCGATGGCGGCCACGACGGACGAGGGGAACGCTCCCCAGTGGCTGAGAAAATCGACCACCGTCCGCGCGAGAACGATGACCGCGACGAGTAAGAGACTGATGATGATCGCGTACTCGACGCCGACGATCAGCCAACGAATACTCGCGTCGGCCACGACTTCCGCACGCTTCTCTGAATTCGGTGGTCGTTCCATAACAGCGCACCATAGCGCGAAGTGTTAAGAAGGTGCCTGTCGCGCGGTTCTCGCCCTGGGGCGCACGACCGTTATCACGTACCGCGAAGGTGGGGCAGCACGGGGATCTTCAACGGCACCAGTTTGATCCCGAGAACCTTCTCCGCGGCGTGCACGTCGCTGAGCGCGAGTTGACGAGTCTGGGTGAGGTTCACTTGCTGCTTCGCGAGATCGGCAATCTTCGAAGGGGTTCCCGGATACTTGAACAAGTACTGGATATCTTCAATCGACGCGAGAGCGCTGTTGGTCATCCACTGCTGCGCGACGCGCAGTACTTTCTCGATGTGCTTTCCGGCAGGCGTCCCACGAGGCTGGATATTGCTCGTCAAGTCGTAGACCGGCGCACTCGCGAACGAGCAGGCCGTCTGATCACCGACGAGGAGCGGCGTCACCTGCGCCTTCTCTGACGCCGTCAGGGTTCCCGCGACCTCCTTGTTATAGAAGCTGAACGATTCGTTGACGGCAAATGAACATGGTGCGAGATCAGTGTTGATCTGCTTTATTGTGGCGTTTTGTGACGCCGCGTCTTCCTTGGTCGTGATGCGTTGCGGCAAGTCCGAGAGAACTGAGAGGACTACGACCACCACGACGGCAATCGTGATGAGGAACCAGGGACGCTTGTACCAGACGGCTTTCGCGAGCCCGAGAGACGACGTCGCCATCGAAGCCGGGTCGAAGGGCACTACTTCGAAGTCGGAGAACTCATCTGTCACTTGACAAGACTACTGGCGGTCGCGGCGATTCCCTGGGCGTAGCGGCGAACGATCGGCGCGCCGAGCGAGTAGACGCCCGCTTTGGTTTCCGACGCGAAGGGATACGTGTAGGCCACGAGATCACCGTTCGGTCCAATGAAGTACAGCGCGTTGTTGTGCGATACCTGATTTGCCTTGGCCCCGACGATGACTCGTATGCCGTACGCACGCCACACCGTGTCCAAATTGGTCACGCTGCCCGAGAGAAACACGACCGACGGCATCGTCGAAAGGCCCGGCACGCTGAGTGCTCGGCTCTGGGCCGAGACGGAGCGCTGATTGGGATCGGTGTTGACGATGGCGAACACCACGTTCTTGTTGGTGGGGCCGACCTTCTCTGCAGCTTGACGGAGTTCGGCCCCGAGCACGGGGCAGATGTCGTTGCAGATCGAGTCGTAGAACGTGAGGACCACCACTTTTCCCCTCTGGCCAGTGAGGCTCCACTTCTTGTGCGTTTGGGTCTTCAGCGTGAACGTGTGCGCTTTCGCCGAGCCGATGAATTTGAGCCCGATGTAGGCCTCGAGCGCCGGTGTCGTCTGTGACGTCGGGATGCTCGTCGGTGTAACGCTCACGATGGGGAGCGTCGTCGACGTCGCCGGGGGAGCCTTTCCGTAGGTTTGGAAGAAATGCTGTGCTATCTGGCCTCCGAGTCCGAGAAACAAGACGGCCACGACGGCCCAGATAACAAACTTCTTTGGTATCGGTGCACGTGGTTTGCGCACCTTGCCGCGATGGTCGCGTGGCGCGTTCGCGGCAGCGAAGATCTCGGATCTTTGCGCGTCGCTCAGTTCCTCCGACCCGTTAGGAAGCCCGGTGCTACTGCTCGTCATGTCCCGACCCGTCCCTCAACGCTCCCTCCAACACTATCGGCCAGCCAATCGGGATACGGAAGCCGAAAACTAAGAATCGGCACCGTGCTGGCCGCGACGCGTCAACGCTCTTGTCGATTCGTGCGGAGTAACGTAATGCCGTGAGCGGCATCGAAAGGTCGAACGACGAGGGGCCCTCTAACCTCGACGGTCCTCGGATGACCAGCGCGGCCGCAATGAAAACGCACGGCACGCTGCTCGTGGGTCTGGCGTTCTGCGGGGTGGCGTTCTGGTTCGAATTGGGACGAGCCCTGCGGGGCAACAATCTCAGTTGGGCGTACGTGTTCGAATGGCCGCTGCTGGGACTATTCGCGGTCTACATGTGGTGGAAGTTGCTCCATCCCGGATTTACGATTAGACGCAGTCGTGAGAAGCCCACGATCGCTCCCGAATACGAGGGGATGCTCGTCGCCTGGCAAGAGGAGCAGCGTCGACTCGAAGACGCGCGCCTGAGCGAAGAGTCGGAGTCGACGAGTCGCTCGGAGCGCGACAGTGAGTCGTCTCAGAACAGTGAGTAGGACCCGCCAGCGCCGGTCGTCGGGGCGCCACGCTGCTTCTTTTCGACCGTTCGCCAGTCGTATAGGCCGCGTTGGGTAGATCGCTGAGAATATGAACTATCTGATTCATCACTGGACCTTCGACCCTTTCGTCGTCATCGTCGCCATTACCGTTGGCGCGAACGAGATCGGACTCAAACGGCTTCGCCAACACTCGGTCGCCGCGCGATCGAAGCGGCGACGAAGGAACTCGCTCGTCTTCTACGCGGGACTCGCGTCGCTCTTAGTGGCCATCTGCTCTCCGGTCGACTACTGGTCTTCCAGCTACTTCTTCGTCCACATGATCGAACACGTGATCATCGTGTTCCTGGCTCCCGTACTGGTCGTAGCGGGCGCTCCGTGGATCCCACTGATGTTCGCTCTACCAGTGAAGACGCGGCGCAAGGTCGGACGGTTCTTCTACCTGAGCCAGAAGGCGAGAGCGTTTCGGGTCGTGGGCCGTTTCATTCGATCGCCCTGGGTGGCGATCATCTCTTTTAACGCCGCCATGCTGGTGTGGCACGTCCCGGCGCTCTTTGATTTGTCGGAGCGAAACCAAGGGGTCCACGTGTGGGCCATGCACACGAGTTTCTTCGTCACGGGCGTTCTCTTCTGGCTCCAGATCGTCGAGTCGTACCCAATGAAGCCTCTGCGTGGTCCTCTGTGGCAAGGCGGAGCCATACTGATCACGAACGCGATCATGACCGTGCTCGCGATGTCCATGAGTATGTTGACGACGGTCAGCTGGTACTCGGCCTACGCCCACGTCCCGGGTGTCTCGTTGTCACCCTTCGCCGACCAGCAGATTGGCGCGGCGATCCTGTGGGTCTGTGGGGACTTTTGGGCCTACCCCGCGCTCATATTCGTTATTCGCCGAGCGATCGCGCAGGAGGGGTCGCTCTCGGGCGTCATCGATCGACTCACGCATCGTGGCGCCGCGCCGACGCTGGAGTCGTTTCGACCCCTTCGAGTGCCCGCGCCCGCGGATCGGTTGGAGGGGACCCCCGAGACCTGACGGTCGCCGGCGCCGAGCGCCTTTGCTAAAGTGAGTTTGAGTATGTCGTGAAGCGGATCCCGTGAGGTTCGTACGACTGGAGTCAGATGAGTAACGAAAACGAACGTCAGGCGCGAAACCGCGGCCTGACGTTTTCTGTGAAAAGCCAACTTCTCTCGTCCGACGACGTCGCGCGCGCGCTCGTGCGCATGGCCCACGAGATCATCGAACGTAATCACGACGTGTCGACGCTGTCGCTCATTGGTCTGCAGACCGGGGGCGAGCCTTTCCTCGCCCGGATCGCGGCGACACTCGAAGAAGTGACCGGCGTGACGCCCCTCGTTGGCTTGCTCGACGTGTCGTTCTACCGCGACGACCTCGCTTTGAACCCCGTTCCTCGCGTGTCCAATACGCTGATCGATCACGACCTCACCAACCGCACCGTTGTCTTGGTGGACGACGTGCTCTTCACCGGTCGAACGATTCGCGCCGCGCTCAACGCCCTCACCGACTGGGGACGCCCTAGGTCCGTGCAACTCGCGGTCATGGTCGATCGGGGGCACCGCGAACTTCCGATTCGCGCTGACTTCGTCGGAAAGAACCTCCCCACCTCGTTAGACGAAGCCATCAGGGCCACCCTGGACGGCGTGTGGATCGGCACGGAGCACAAGCCGTGATCACGTCACTTCGCGGCGAGAACCTCCTGTCCCTGCACGACCTCTCGCGCGACGCCATGGTCGAGGTCTTAGACGTGGCCGAGTCCTTCGTCGAGGTCAATCAACGCACGATCAAGAAAGTGCCCGCGTTGAAGGGTCGCGTCGTGGCGTCACTCTTCTTCGAAGAGTCGACTCGTACTCGTCTCAGCTTCGAGACGGCTGCCAAACGTCTCAGCGCTGACGTGTTGTCGCTCGCCATCGCGTCGAGCAGCGTGAAGAAGGGCGAGTCACTTCGTGACACCATCGCCACGATCGACGCGCTCGGCATCGACGCGGTGGTCATGCGCCACCAGTCGAGCGGTGCCGCGCTCCAGGTGAGTCGCTACGTGCCGCACGTTCGCGTCATCAACGGCGGTGACGGCCAGCATCAGCACCCGACCCAGGGACTGCTCGACGCCTTCACGATTCGCCAAATACTCGCTGAACGCGCGGCGACGACGGGAAGCGCGTCGGGGTCGCGGCTGTTCGAGGGTCTGAAGATACTGATCGTGGGGGACCTTCGCCACAGTCGTGTCGCGCGCAGTGACGTAGCCGCGTACGTGACTCTGGGAGCCGAAGTTCGCGTCGCGGCGCCGGGCACGCTCTTGCCGCACGACCTCGAGAGTTGGCCGGTCACGCTCGCGAGCGACTTTGACGAGTCCCTCGTCTGGGCCGACGTGGTCGGACTGCTGCGCCTTCAAAAGGAGAGAGGGTCCGGGACACTCGTGCCAACCTTGCGTGAGTTCACGTCGACCTACGGACTGACGATCGAGCGAGCAACGCGGCTCCGGCCCGAGACGATCATCATGCATCCCGGGCCGATGAACCGCGGCGTCGAGATTGATTCGCGCGTGGCCGACCTCGGCGCCACGGTCATCGATCGACAAGTCACGAACGGCGTGCCCATTCGAATGGCTGTGCTCTTCTTGAGTGTGGCGGGGTCGAAGGGAGAGGCGCCGTGAGTGCGTTCGTGCTGCGTCAGGGACTCGTCGTCGGCGAGGGTACCACCGACGTCCTCGACGTCTTTATCGACGGGGGTCGTCTGCGAGAGGTCGCGCCTCACGTGGACGTGCCGCGCGGCACGAAGGAGATCGACGCCGAAGGTTGTTGGGTCGGCCCGGGCTTCGTCGACCTTCACACCCATCTTCGCGAACCTGGTCGCGAAGAGGCCGAGACGATCGAATCGGGTGCTCGCGCGGGTGCCGTCGGTGGGTACAGCGCCCTGGTGGCGATGCCCAACACGGAGCCGGCACTCGACAACGCCGCGCTCGTGTCGTACGTCCTGGATCGCGGCGCGAAGACGCTCGTCGACGTCGCCGTGGCGGGCGCAATCTCCCAGGGCCGCCGTGGCGAGCTCCTCGCGCCCATGGCCGAGTTGGCCGCGCTCGGTGTGCGGATCTTTACCGACGACGGCATCGGTGTGCAGGATCCGTCGCTCATGCGTCGAGCTCTCGACTACGCGAAGCCCCTCGGTGTTCGTCTCGCCCAGCACTGCGAGGACGAACTCCTGGCCGCGGGTGGATCCATGAACGAGGGCGCTCTCAGTAGTCGCTTGGGACTCACCGGTCGTCCCGCGCTCGCCGAAGAGCTCATGGTCCTTCGCGACCTCGAGCTCGTGCGACTCACCGGCTGTCCCGTGCACTTCTTGCACCTCTCGACGGCGAGGTCCGTCGCGCTCGTCGTGGCGGCGCGTCTCGAAGGTCTTCCGGTGACCTGCGAGGTGGCGCCGCACCACTTCACGCTCAACGAAGGTTGCCTCGAGTCGTTCGACCCGATCTTCAAGGTGCACCCACCACTACGCGGCGCGAACGACGTGGCGGCACTGCGCGCGGCACTCGTGCGTGGCGCGATCGACGCCGTGGCCACCGATCACGCCCCCCACGCACCTGAACTGAAGGAACTCCCCTTCGACGAGGCGCCGCCGGGCATGCTGGGCCTCGAACACGCGGCGTCGCTGACCTACGAGGCGCTCGGCGAGGACACCGCCGACCCCACGACGTTCTTTGAGCTGCTCAGTCGAGGCCCGGCGCGCATCGCGCAACTGCGCGCGAGCGACGTTCGCCCGCGCCACGGCGCGCACGGCGTGGCGATGCGGGCGGGCGACGACGCGAACGTGGTGGTCTTCGATCCGCGACGGCGATGGACCGCACGACGCGACGCGTTGGAGAGTCGGGCTCAGAACACGCCGTACGACGGGCGCGCGCTGATCGGACGAGTGCGTGCACTGGTGGCCAAAGGCGAACTGGCAGTGATCGACGAGGCGCTCGCGTGAGCCGACCTCCCGCGCGGCTCGTCCTCAGTGACGGCACGACCTTCGAGGGCTACGCCGCGGGCCACCTGCCCGACGCCGGTTTCACGTCGGGCGAGTTCGTCTTCAACACGGCGCTCAGTGGGTATCAGGAAGTCATCACGGATCCGAGCTACGCCGGCCAGATCATCTCCTTCACGTACCCCCACATCGGCAACTACGGTGTCACGCCCCTCGACGACGAGGCCGCGCGTCCGTTCTGTGCGGGTGTCGTCGCGCGCGAGTTGAGTGAGGCGCCGTCGAACTGGCGCTCGGTGGGCGCCCTCGACGGATTCTTACGCGAGCACCGCGTCGCGGCGCTCATCGGTGTGGACACGAGGCGACTCACTCGGCACCTGCGCGCCCACGGGGCCCTCCCGGGGGCCTTCGGTCACGGCGACCCCGACCTGATTGTGCGCGAAGCGCAACGCGCGAAAGGAACCGACGGCGTAGATTTCGTGACCAGCGTCACAACGAAAGAGCCCTACGTTCGAGGGAGCGGCGACCTGCACGTCGTGGCGCTCGACTACGGGATCAAGGCGACGATGGTGCGCGAACTGGCGCAACGATTTCGTGTGACGGTAGTGCCGGCGACGACGAGCGCGAGCGAGGTCCACGAACTGCGACCGGACGGGGTCTTTCTTTCCAACGGGCCCGGTGATCCCGGAGCACTCGGCGCGCAGGTCGCGGTGCTCGACGCGCTCCTCGGGACGGTGCCGATCTTTGGCATCTGCCTGGGCCACCAACTCCTCGCCAACGCGCTCGGCGGCGCGACCTTCAAGCTTCCCTTCGGTCACCACGGCAGCAATCACCCCGTGCAGGACCTCGTCACGGGCAAGATCGAGATCACCGCGCAGAACCACAACTACGCCGTCGATCCCGACTCGCTGACGCGCGCGCTCGTGAGTCACGTGAACTTGAACGATGGCGTGATCGAAGGTATCAACGCGGCCGACGAGCGCTGCTTCTCGGTGCAGTACCACCCAGAGGCGGGCCCCGGTCCCCACGACGCGCGCTACCTCTTCGAGCGCTTCGACGCGTTGCTTCGAATGAACACACTGGACGCGCGCTGATGCCGCGTCGCAGCGATCTCACGACCATCATGGTGATCGGCTCGGGTCCCATCGTCATCGGTCAGGCCTGCGAATTCGACTACTCCGGCACGCAGGCCTGCCAGGTGCTCCGCGCCGAGGGGTACCGCGTCGTGCTCGTGAACTCGAATCCCGCGACCATCATGACCGACCCCACGACGGCCGACGCGACGTACGTCGAACCGCTCGACGCCGACGTCTTGATCGACATCATCGAGCGCGAGCGACCCGACGCCCTCCTGCCGACCCTTGGCGGGCAGACGGCACTCAATCTGACGATGGAGCTCGTGCGCCGAGGCGAACTCGATCGACTCGGCGTGGAAGTCATCGGCGCGCGACCCGACGCCATTTCGACCGCGGAGGACCGTGAACTCTTCAAGGAGGCCATGTCCGAGATCGGTCTCGCGGTGCCCGAGTCCGGATTCGCGCACTCCGTAGAGGACGCGCTCACCACCGCGACCACGATCGGCTATCCCATCATCATCCGACCGAGCTTCATCCTCGGTGGCGCCGGCACGGGTATCGCCGCGACCGACGAGGAGTTGCTGCGGCTCGCCGCTGAGGGCATCGCCGCGTCGCCGATCGGCGAGATCCTCGTCGAAAAGTCGATCGCGGGGTGGAAGGAGTATGAGCTCGAAGTGATGCGCGACAACGCCGACAACTGTGTCGTGATCTGCAGCATCGAGAACTTCGACCCCATGGGCGTGCACACGGGCGACTCCATCACCGTCGCGCCTCAGCAGACGCTTTCGGACGTCGAGTACCAAGAGATGCGTGACGACGCGTTTCGCGTCCTTCGCCGCGTCGGGGTGGAGACGGGCGGATCGAACGTGCAGTTCGCGGTCGATCCCTCGACGGGCGAACGACTCGTGATCGAGATGAACCCGCGCGTCTCACGTTCGAGTGCCCTCGCGTCGAAGGCCACCGGCTTTCCGATCGCCAAGATCGCCGCTCGACTCGCGGTCGGCTACACGCTGAGCGAGATCCAAAACGACATCACGATGGTCACGCCGGCGAGCTTCGAGCCGGTCATCGATTACGTGGTGACGAAGATCCCCCGCTGGGCCTTCGAGAAACTGCCGGGTTCGTCGCCGCGACTGGGCACGCGCATGCAGTCCGTCGGTGAGGTCATGGCGATTGGCCGCAACTTCGCCGAGTCGCTGCAAAAGGCCGTACGCTCCCTCGAGCAGGGCCGTCTGGGCTTCGCGCTCGGCGACGACTCCGAGTTCTCCGAACTTGACGAGACCGCACTCTGGGAGCGCTGCGTGGTGGCCACGCCCGAACGGCTCTTCGCCCTGCACGAGATCCTCTTGCGCGGTGCCGCGATCGACGAGGTCGCGTCGCGCACGGGCATCGACCGGTGGTTCATCCATCAACTCGCGAGCGTCGTCGAACGCGAACGCGAACTGACGAGCGGCGTCGAGCTGAGCGAACTCGACCAGAGGGCCTGGCGTCGATACAAACAGTGGGGATTCTCCGACGTCCAGATCGCCCAGTTCACCCAGACGACCACCGAGCACGTCGCGGCGTCGCGTCGGGCGAAGGGCGTGGTCACGACCTTCAAGACGGTCGACACTTGCGCCGCCGAGTTCGAGGCGTCGACGCCGTACCACTACAGCACCTACGAAGACACCAGCGAGGTTGCGCCTTCGTCGCGCGACCGCGTGATCATCCTCGGTTCGGGACCGAATCGTATCGGCCAGGGCATCGAATTCGACTACTGCTGCGTGCACGCTTCGATGGCGCTGCGCGACATGGGCTACGAGACGGTCATGATCAACTGCAACCCCGAGACGGTCTCGACGGACTACTCCACGTCCGACCGTCTCTACTTCGAACCCCTGACGCCCGAGGACGTCGCCGAGGTCATCGCCGCGGAACAGGCCGCCTGCGTCGACGGTGCCCGGTTGGTGGGCGTGATCGTGGCGCTCGGAGGTCAGACCCCGCTCAAGCTCTCGCACTCGCTCGACCCGTCACTCGTGCTCGGCACGCCCGTGAGTTCCATCGACGCCGCCGAGGACCGCGAGCGCTGGTCGAACATCTGTCACTCGCTCGGACTTCGCCAACCGCCCGGCGACGTCGCGCTCACCCTCGGTGAAGCGCGAGCCATCGCGAAGCGCGTTGGGTACCCGGTGCTGGTGCGACCGAGCTACGTGCTCGGCGGCCGAGCCATGGAGATCGTCTACGACGACGTGTCACTCGAGCGCGTCATGAACGACCTCACGAGCGCGCACGGTTCTCTCGCCAGAGAAGGTGGCGTCTCGCAGAGTCGACCGATCCTTTTGGATAGCTTTCTCGAAGACGCCATCGAAGTGGACGTCGACGCCGTCCGCGACGAAACGGGTGACGTCTTCGTCGCGGGCGTCATGGAACACGTCGAAGAGGCTGGCGTGCACTCGGGCGACTCGGCCTGCGCCTTGCCACCCCAGTCGCTCAGCGCGACCGTGCTCGCCACGTTGCACGACTACACACAGAGAATCGCGCACGCTCTCGGCGTCATCGGTCTCATCAACGTGCAGTACGCGGTGAAGAACGAGGAGGTGTTCGTCCTGGAAGCGAATCCCCGCGCCAGTCGCACGGTTCCCTTCGTCGCCAAGGCCACGGGCGTGCCGCTCGCCCAAGTGGCCGTTCGCGTGATGATGGGTCAGTCGCTCGCGTCGCTCCGCGAGGAGGGCGTGGTCCCGACCACGACCCCCGTGCCCACGTACGTCAGCGTGAAGGAAGCGGTGCTGCCCTTCAGTCGATTCCCGGGTGTCGACACCGTGCTCGGCCCCGAGATGCGCTCGACCGGCGAAGTGATGGGCATCGGTGAGAGTTTCGGCATCGCCTTCGCGAAGTCGCAGTTGGCGGCCGGAACTCGACTGCCCGACACCGGCCAGGTCTTTCTCTCGCTCGCCGATCGAGACAAAGTCGCCGGCCTGGAACTCGCGCGCCAACTCGTGTCGCTGGGCTTTCGTCTGGCCGCGACGGTTGGCACGGCGGGCTACCTTCGCGCCCACGAGGTCACCGTCGACACGTTGGTCGGCAAGGTGGGTCTCGGCGACCTCGCCGTCGACGCCGTTTCGATGATCGCCTCGGGAGAGGTGCAGCTGGTCGTGAACACGCCCTCGGGCTCGAGCGCCCGCTCTGACGGCGCCGCGATCCGGGGTGCCTCCGTCGGACACGGCGTCGCCTGCGTGACGACACTGTCAGCCGGTTTCGCGGCCGCGAAGGGCATCGCCGACACCCGCGCCAAGGGCTGGCGAGTGCGCTCGCTCCAGGAACTCCACGAGTGACGAATCTCGCGACCACGGTGGGCGACGTCACCCTGCGATCGGCCGTCATGACGGCCTCCGGAACGGCGGGACACGGTGACGAACTCGCGGGTTACGGAGAGCTCAGTGAACTCGGTGCCGTCGTCACCAAGTCCCTCGCCGCGTTCGCCTGGGACGGCAATGCGCCCCCTCGCGTCGTGGCCTCGGGCGAACACATGGTCAACGCCGTGGGTCTCGCCGGTCCGGGAGTGGCGGCGTGGCGCGCGAAGGACCTGCCGGCGCTGCTCGCACGAAGCGCCACGGTCGTCGGATCGATATGGGGTAGGACCGTCACTGAGTTCGCCGACGCCGCCGTGGCGATGCGTGGCGCGCCGGTCGTCGCGCTCGAAGTGAACGCGAGCTGTCCGAACTTAGAGAGCCGACGCGAGATCTTTGCGCACTCCGCGGCGGCGACGAGTGAGATCGTCGAGGCGTCCCTCGTCGCGGGCCTTCCCCTCTGGGTGAAGCTCAGCCCCAACACGCCCGCGTTGCTCGAGGTCGCCGACGCGGCGATTCGCGCCGGCGCCAGCGCGTTGGTCTTGGTGAACACCGTCTTGGGACTCGTCATCGACGTGGAAACGCGCCGGCCGGCGCTCGGCAACGGAGGCGGTGGCGTCAGCGGGTCGGGGATCTTGCCCGTGGCGCTGCGCGCGGTCTACGAGTGCCGTGACGCGTTCGCGACGACGCCGATCGTCGGGGTGGGTGGCGTGAGTTGCGGTGAGGACGCCGTGGCGATGCTGATGGCGGGCGCCCACGCTCTCGAAGTTGGCACCGCGACGTTCGCCCGTCCGCGAGCGCCGTGGATCGTCCAACAACAACTGTCGACGTGGATGACGTCGCACGACGTCACCGCGATCGACCAACTGATCGGAGCGGCCCATGGCTGAGACTTTCGGCGTACGACTCCAGGAACGCTTGCGCGAAGCGGGGCCGCTCTGCGTGGGCGTCGACCCGAGCACGGAGGTGCTCACGCGCTGGGGGAGGCCCGACAGCGTCGAGGGACTCGAGTTCTGCGCCCTGGCGATGCTGGAGGCGGTGACCGGCGTGGCGGCAGTGATCAAGCCCCAGGTGGCCTTCTTCGAACGATTCGGCTCGGCCGGGTTCCGTGTCCTCGAGCGACTCATCAGCGAGGCCCACGACGCTGAGTTACTGGTCGTCGCCGACGCGAAACGCGGTGACGTCGACTCGACCAACGAGGGCTACGCGCAGGCGTGGCTTCGCGACGGCGCCCCGCTGGCGGTCGACGCGGTGACGGCGCATCCCTATCTCGGTGTCGCCGCGCTACGGCCGCTCTTCGACGGAGCCGCCGCCTCCGGACGGGGCGTCTTCGTCGTCGCGGCGACGTCAAATCCCGAGGGACGCGCGCTCCAAGAGGCTCGAACGTTCGAACAAGAGCGCGTGCAAGAGATGGTGATGCGCACCGTCGCCGAAGTGAACCACCGCGACGACGGCCTCGGCTCGTTCGGCGTCGTCCTCGGCGCCACGCGCGACGCGCCACTCTTCGACCTCTCGACCTTGGGTGGCCCCTACTTGGTCCCGGGCATCGGCGCGCAAGGCGCGGGCGTCAAGGACGTAGCGCGCCTCTTCGAACGGTGCGAACGAGGAACCGTCCTCGTCAACGTGGCGCGCGCCATCTTGTTCGCCGGTCCCGAACACCGCGGCCTGCTCGACGAGGCTCGGCGCTGGCGCGACGACCTGGTCGAAGCCCTCTAGCCATCGCCACGTCAGCGGAGTAGTCTGACCTCGTGACACCGACACCGCCCACACTGTCGCAGGAACAGCGTGTCGAAGCGTCACGCTTGGCCGTCGCGAATCGCCGTCGACGCGCCGAAGTGAAGCGACTCGTGAAGGCGGGCGAACTGTCGCTCGATGAACTGTTCGCGCTCGCGGCGCACGAAGAGTGCGTCGCGCAGATGCGCGCCTACGACTTGATTAGTGCGCTGCCCGCGATCGGTGAAGTGAAGGCGGAGCGCATCATGAAGAGCGCGTCCATCGCGAAGACTCGTCGCATCCGCGGACTCGGTCCGAAGCAGCGCGCCGAACTGTTTCGAGCCCTTGTCCGCTGAGCCACTGGTCGTCGTTCTCATTGGTCCGGGTGGCGTCGGCAAAGGGACGTTGGCGAAGCGTCTCGTTGATCTGGATCGTCGGCTCTGGCTGAGTCGAAGTTGGACGACGCGCGCAAAGCGCCCAAGCGAGCGTGGCGACGAGTACCACTTCGTGGACCGGCCCACCTTCGAACGCGCCATCGAGGACGGAAGGTTCCTCGAATGGGCTGAGTTCCACGGCCACCTCTACGGCACGCCCCTGCCGAGCCCCGAGGACGGCGCCGACGTCATCTTGGAGATCGAGGTCCAAGGGGCCGAACAGGTCCTCGACCACCACCGTGACGCGGTCGTCTTCTTGATCCTGCCCCCGTCCATGGAACGCCTCGAGGAGCGCCTGCGGGTACGCGGTGACGACGACGATCACGTCGCCGATCGGCTGCAAAGCGCGCCTGATGAGCTCGAAAAGGGTCATCAGTTGGCGACCTACGTGGTCCTGAACGACGACGTCGAGCGAGCGAGCGCAGAAATCCTCTCTATACTGGAAGAACTCCGCCGGCAACGGCGCGACCTCCCTACAAAGGACTAAACACCATGGCCGAACGTCCCACGCTCGTCGATCCACCCATCGAGAACCTCCTGGGCAAGGTTGGCGACTCGAAGTTCACCCTGGTGGCGGTCTCGGCGATTCGCGCGCGTGAGATCAACGAGTACTACAACGGTCTGGGTTCGGGTCACGGCGCACTGATCCCGCCCCAGGTGACCTCGCTGTCGAACAAGTCACTGTCACTGGCGCTCGAGGAGCTCTACGAGGGCAAGCTCGAGTTTCACCGCCCCAGCCCCGAAGAGCTCGAGGCCGAACGGCTCCAGCACGCTGCGGCAGAGCAGGCTCGCCAGGACGCCAACAGTGACCTGGACGCCTTCACCGATGCCTTACGCGACGCCTAGTTCGTCGCCGCGCATTGTTCTAGGAGTGGCCGGCGGCATCGCCGCGTACAAGTCAGTTGATCTGCTTCGTCGCCTGCGCGACGCCGGGTACTTCGTGTCACCCGT
>DATKSO010000134.1:0-3373 GCA_035531635.1 Acidimicrobiales bacterium
TGACTTCAACTTGACGGTGTTGCCGGTGCTCGACGGCGAGCACTCCAAGATGATCGGCGTGGTGACGGTGGACGACCTACTCGAAGAGCTCCTGCCCCAGGGCTGGCGCGCCGAGTTCGGCATGGGCGCGGTGGAGGAGTAGTGAGCCGCGTCGATCAAGGTCACGTTCTAAGGGGGTCTGTCTGAAACCCCCTAGTACCAGCCGTGAGGCATCTGACGTAGCGACACAACTTCGCCCGTACCTAAAGGAGAGCGCCTAGCCCCCTTAGTCTCCGCGTGGTTGTTTCGCGTAACGACCACAACGAGACGAAAGGAGGTGGAGCGTGCATCGCAAAAAGTCGAAAGAAGTGCCCAGCAGCCGTGTCATGGACGTCGGAACCTTCGTCGTGTCCGGCCGTCGTCGTCAGTGGGACCGGTAGGGACGTTCGCCATGGCAGAGAAGAACCCGAACGTCGATCCCTCGTCCGCGGTGCTGGACCAGGCCCACGTGGGCGACATTCAAGGCGCCTTTGGCACTATTCGCCAGCATGACGTGGGTGCGCGCACCTCGCTGAAGGCTCGCCTGCTCACGATGCTCGCGATCATGGGACCGGGACTCATCGTGATGGTGGGCGACAACGACGCCGGTGGCGTCGCCACGTACGCGCAAGCGGGGCAGAACTTTGGCTTGACCCTCCTCTGGACACTTCCACTCCTCATTCCAGTCTTGGTCGTCAATCAGGAGATGGTCGTGAGGTTGGGCGCCGTCACGGGCGTGGGCCACGCCCGTCTCATCAACGAACGATTCGGCAAGTTCTGGGGAGCCTTTTCAGTGGGCGACCTCTTCGTTCTCAACTTCCTCACTATCGCCACCGAGTTCATCGGCGTCAGCTTGGCGCTCGGTTACTTCGGCGTGAGTGAGTACATCTCCGTACCGGTGGCGGCACTGGCCCTCATTTTCATGACGGCCTCGGGGAGCTTTCGTCGATGGGAGAGGTTCATGTTCGTGTTCATCTTCGCGAACTTCCTCGTCATCCCACTCGCCATCTATCGTCACCCCACGATCCAACCCTTTCTGCACGGCCTCGTCACGCCCGGCGTCAAGGGCGGATTCAACTCCACGTCGGTCCTCTTGATCATGGCCATCGTGGGCACCACCGTGGCGCCGTGGCAACTTTTCTTCCAACAGTCGAATATCGTCGACAAGCGCATCACGCCGCGGTGGATCAACTACGAACGCCTCGACACGGTGCTCGGATCGATCATCACCGTGTTCGCCGCGGCGGTACTCATGTCCGTCGTCGCCATCGCGTTCGGTTCGACGCCGCTGGCCGGTCACTTCGTCAACGCGGGCGCGGTCACGAGTGGATTGAAAACGTACGTCGGAACGGCCGCGGGGACGCTGTTCGCGATCATCCTTCTGAACGCTTCGATCATCGGCGCGGCCTCGGTGACGTTAGCCACGTCCTACGCGTTCGGTGACATGTTCGGCGCCAAACACTCGCTGCACCGCAGCTGGCGCGACGCCAAGTTCTTCTACGGCGTCTTTTCGGCCATGGTGATCGCCGCGGCGGGCATCGTCATCATTCCCCACGCGCCACTCGGGCTCATCACCACCAGCGTCCAAGCTCTTGCCGGAATCCTTCTCCCGAGTGCCACGGTTTTCCTACTCCTGCTCTGCAACGACAAAGAAGTCCTCGGCCCGTGGATCAACAAGCTGTGGCTCAACATCGTGGCCAGTGTGATCGTCTCGATCCTGCTCATGATGTCGCTCGTGCTCATGGTGACAACGTTGTTCTCCACGATCAACGTCAGCAAGCTGGCGATCGCCCTGGGTGCCGCGCTCGTGGTCGCGTACGCCGTTGGTGGCGTCGTCATCGTACGAACCCGTTCGCGACGGGTTCCGATCCCTGCGGATCTGCTGGCGAATCGCGGGTCGTGGCGAATGCCGTCGATCAGCCTGTTGAGCCGACCGAAGTGGTCGCGCGGACGACTCTTTGGCATGTACCTACTTCGTGGCTACTTGGTGGTTGCCGTGATCATGTTGATCGTCAAAGGTCTCCAACTGGGGTTCCATAAGTGAACCGACATCTGTCGGATACTCGCCGACGCCACGTGGGCGAGGGGAGAGCGATCGTGGCGAGTTCAGGGCCACGGCCTTCCTCGTAGTCTCTTCAGATGAGTCCTCTACCCACACTCGTGTGCGTGCACGCGCATCCCGACGACGAGGCGTTCTTCGGTGCCGGAGCCAGCGCGCACTACGCCGCGCTCGGCCACCGCGTGGTGCTGATCACCTGTACCAACGGTCAACTCGGCATCGACCCCGCGGGTCGTGCGGGTAGTGAGACGTCGCACGATTCGCTACAGACGAAGATCGTGCGCGCGGGCGAACTGCAGCGCGCCGCCGCGCTCCTCGGATTCTCTCGCGTCGTCACGCTCGGCTTCGAGGACTCGGGCATGAAGGGCTGGGCCGACAACGACCAACCGAACGCCTTCATGAACGTCGACGTTGACGCCGTCGCGCGAACGATCGCCTCGATCTTCGACGAAGAGCACGCGTCCGTCGTGGTCACCTACGACGAGAGCGGCTTCTACGGCCACCCCGACCACGTCCAGGCCAACGTGGTGACTCGTCGCGCTCTCGACTTCTCGTCGAGCGTGCAACGTCTCTACTACCCGGTCGTACCGCGTGGTGTCATCACCGCGTTCGTCGCGGGCGCGAAGGAACTCGAGCTCTCGATGCCGGCGTGGGTGCTCGACGCCGGGACCAACGTCCCCGACGAGCTCGTCGCCACGACGATGGACGTGCGCGCGTACGCGCGTCTGAAACAAGAAGCCATGGCAACGCACGCCTCGCAGATCGACAACGGGGACCTCGTTCGAATGAACGAAGAACTCTTTACACTGCTCTTTGGTACGGAGTACTACCAGCGCGCCTGGAGTCGCTTTGAGGCGACAGACGACGACGCCGATCTCTTTGGAGGACTGTGATGGGACTAACTTTCTTGGCGGTGCACGCGCACCCCGACGACGAGGCGAGCTCGACGGGCGGCCTCTACCGCCTGCTGGCCGACCAGGGCGTGCGCACGGTGCTCGTGACGTGCACGAACGGTGAGTGCGGTGACGCGCTCGACGGCGCGAAGCCCGACGCGGATCACCACGACGGCGACGAGGTCGCGAAGGTCCGCGCGGTCGAACTCGACAACGCGGTGAAGATCCTCGGTATCGATCGACTGGTGCGACTCGGCTATCGGGACTCGGGGATGAAGGGCTGGCCCCAGAACGACGATCCCGATTCCTTCTGGGCGACGCCCGTCGCCGACGCCGCGCAGAAACTTGCCGCGGTCCTGCTCGAGGAGCGTCCTGAGGTCGTCATGACCTACAACGCGTACGG
>DATKSO010000135.1:0-9978 GCA_035531635.1 Acidimicrobiales bacterium
ATCGAGACGTCGCTGCCGGCGAGGACGTCAACACCTGGCGTCTCCGCTTGAAGCGACGCTCGCATCGACGCTGAGGGTTCGACCGCGGTGACTTTCTCGACGTACGGACGTATCTGACGACTGAAGATGCCTGTGCCGGCACCAAGATCGACCACGTGCATGGAAGGACGAATATCTAACCTCACAACGAGGTGTTCGATGGCGACGCGCGGGTAGTCGGGGCGCGCCGCGTTGTAGGAGGAGCCGTCCGCGAATCCTTGCACCGCGAGCTCGTCTCTACTCGGCGTGTCCATCGAACTCGTTTCGTCTCGGCACGTTCAGAATCTAGGCGTTCGTGGTCAAGCTTTGGAACAAAGTCGAGAGGTGTGAGGACCTACGAGAGGTCCTGACGTCCTCGCCGGTGGTCGACGTTCGCGACGCCCTGGCCCGCGTGGTCGTCACGGGCGCCTTCGTACTGAAACTGATCGCCATCGATATCGCGGTCCGCTTGACAGGTCGCGCCACCTTGAGAGCGTCGTCGACGCGAGCACCGACGAACTGATTCGTCAACCCTTGTTGAGAGCGTTCTGGGCCAGTTTCAACTGCTGGTTCATGGCGTTGACGTCGCGTTGGTACTGGCCGAGGTTCCCGTTGCCCAGCGCCGCCTGCGCGTTCGTGTAGTCCGTCGAGGCCTGCTTCAGGTACGAAGCGGCGCTCGCGCCCGCCTTCGTACTGCCCGAACCCTTGCCGGCGCTCGGGTTCGAGTTGGCGATGCCGGTCACGTTGGCGCCGAAGACGTCCGACAACGCGCCCGCCAGCGTCGGCTCGATACCGACGTCTTGGTTGAAGACCGCGATGACGTAACGCAACTGGGGCAACGGGTTCGCCGTGCTCGTCACGTAGAGGGGGCGGATGTAGAGCACGCTCGAGTCGAGCGGCACCGTCAGGTTGTTGCCCAAGATGACGCTCGAGCCGTGTTGGTCAAGGGGCGTGATGGTCGAACTGACCTTCGAGGTCTGTTGGATCTCCGAGTCGGCCTGGAGTGGTCCGGTCACCGTCGTACCGCGGGGCGTCTCGTACACGTTGAGCTGTCCGTAGTTATTGGGATCGCTCGTGGCGACCATGAAACCCGTCAAGCTTTGCACCGTCGAGGAGTTGCCGGCTGGCACGTAGTCGACCGATTCGAGCAACTGCTGTTTGTCCTGGTTGGGTAGTGAGCCGACCTGAAAGACCGGGCTCATCGCGGAGAACGACGAGGCGATGACCTCGCCGGCCTTGTTGAGTGTCGACGTGCGCGCGAGCGCCTGGCCCGGAGAACCGGCGCCCGTGGTGGGTGAGATCTGCCAGCGGTCCGACGCGGAGTAGAAGGCCGTCGCGGACGTGATGTGGTAGCGACCGAAGGTCGCGGCTTGGACCGAAAAGAGGTCGCCCGGGTAACGCAAGTGGGTGCGGATGGTCGACGGCATGGCACTCAGCGGTTGGAAGAGCGTCGGGAAGGCCGACCGGTAGGCCTTCAGTATCGGGTCGTTGGGGTCGTTCGCGTAGAACGTCATCGCGCCGGTGTAGGCGTTGACGACGACCTTGACCGAGTTGCGCGCGTAGTTGAAGCTTCCGGGCAGTCCCCCGGTGCTGATGTTGAGTTGATTGGCGTCTTCGCTGTAGGGGTACTGGGACGTCGTCGTGTAGCCGTCGAGGACGTACTGCAGTTCACCGTTGGCGACGACCGCGTAGGGCTGGGAGTCGAACGAGAGGAACGGCGCGGCCTTCTCGGCCATTTGGCGCACGTCGCGCACGAAGAGCACGCGGCTCTTCGCGTCGATCTGATTCGAGATCAGGAAGTTGAAGTCACCGAGGCGCAGCGCGAGCGCGAGCCGCGAGAAGATCGAGCCCACCGGCACGCCGCCAGTGCTCTTGTAGTGCGTCTCGACGGGGGTGCCGGCGTTCGCGCCTGCGTTCACTTGGTAGTCGAGTTCGGGCTGTTTCGAGTTCGCCACCACCCAGCCGTTGTAGCCAATGCCAAAGTAGATGTCGGGCTGGGTCAAGAGCGGCAGACCGTTGGTGGAGACGGGCGGCACGTTCGAGATGTCAAAGATCGGGTTGCCCGTCGACGTGTCGACCTGGTTGGCGGCGACCACCGCGGCCCCGATGCCGTGGGTGTACTGGAGGTGCTGGTTCACCCAGCTCTGCGAGGGCAGATTGTTGGAGTTGAGCTGGCGAGCACCGATCAAGACCGGCGTCAACTTGCCGTTGATGAAGTAGCGGTCCACTGACAGGGTCGTGTAGTTGTAGTACGAGCGAATCGATTGACGTCGATTGACCGTCTCGAGGGAGATCTTGTTCGATGGGTCCCACAGGCGAATGTTGTTCAACGTCGCCATGTTGGCCTTGATCTGGGATTGGGTGATCGAGGTCGAACCGGCGAAGGTATGGTCCTGGACCTTATCGAGGCCGAAGGCGGCGCGCGTCGCAGTGATGTTTCGTTGAATGTAGGGCGACTCGAGCGACTGCTGGTTGGGACTCACCTTCAGCGCCTGGAGGAACGTCGGATAGAGGACGCCGATGACCAGCGCCACGAACGCCCACAGTCCCACGGCGACGACCGGCAGGGACCAGCCCCTCGAGCGCACGTTGTACAAGAGGATCGCCGTCGCGGCCAGTGACAGATAGAAGAGGATGGTGAGCGCGGGCATCCGCGCGTGAAGGTCGGTGTACGTTGCTCCCTGGACGTAGCCGTTGTTGGAGTTGACCAGCTCCCACTTGGCGATGAGGTACCCAGCCGCCTTCATGAGGGCGATCGCCGCGCCGATGACCGAGAGGTGGGCCTTCACCCGCGGGGCGACGCGCGGCGTGACGCGCGTGGTGCGGATGCCGCCGTTCAAGAAGTGAAAACCCGTCGTGACCAGCAACGCGAAGATCAAGACGACGAGGAACCAGGTGATGACGTAGGAGACGAAAGGCAGTGTGAAGACGTAGAAACCGAGATCCTTATGAAAGACCGGGTCCACTTTATGGAAGGACTGGGCGTGCGAGAAGAGTAGGTACTTCTGCCACTGACCCGTGGCGTTGAGACCCGCCACGAGGCCCATGATTACCGCGATCGCGGCGTAGACACGCTTGGCGTAGGGGCGAACGACGTTTTGGAACCGTCGAACCACCTCGTCCTCGGGTTCGAAGGAGAGGTCGCGAGCGCCGAATCGATCGGTGAGTAAGAGGTTGCCCCACATGATGAAGAAGAAGATCGCGCCGAAGGTGAAGCCGAGTCCCACTTTGACGAAGAACAGGGTCGAGAAGACGCTCGAGAGTCCGACCGAAGAGAACCACATCTGATCGGTCCAGAGAACGGCCAGATTGCGCAGCGAGAGGAATCCCACCAGCAAGACCACGACGATGAGACCAATCCAGAACCGCCGCGACAGCCGTCCCAGGCGACGCGGTCGCTGAGGGACGTCGGTAGGACTGCGCACGGGTTGAGCCTACGACTTTCTTATACGGGTACGACAGTGCAGGCGCAGCCCGCGTGCAACGGTGGGTACGGCGAACCACTCGGAAACTTCTCACCCGCGATGCGTTCTGCGGTCTCTGAGTCATGTGAGCAAAGGTCGCACGGCGCGTCGTTGGGTGCCGCGAAGAATCTAATCGATCGCCCCATCGACGCCGTGACGACACCGAGGTGGAATGCTCGACGCGCGGCGTCGGTGCAGAGTCGCTCGACGCGCGCGCCACGCCACTCGCGGTACGCCGCGTTCACGCGCTCGGGTCCGTCGCCGCTGCTGTCCGAGAGGATCCTCTTGCGCAGTGCCAGCACGATAGTTACGGCGAGGTCGGCCGCGCAGTCCTCCAACGACTGCTTGTCAACGTTCGCGCCCGCTGCGCCACCTTCTTCCCTCGCGAACTGCACACCGGCGTGCGCTGCGAGTTCGAGGGCTTCAAAGGAAGCGTCGGCGTAACGCGCGCGCTGATCGCGTTCTTCTTCGAGTTCGGTGGTGATCATCGCTTGCACGCCGCGCAGGCGCTCGAGCATGATGTTCTGGTCGTCCTGGAGCGCGCGCTTGACGCGGCGCGTGAGGACGGCGAGCGACTCTTCGAGCGCGGCGTCGCGGCGTCGAAAGAGCACGCCGACGGGTGTCTCGGGTTTGTGCGCGGCCGTTTTCTTGGGCGGCGGCATCGAGACGCCGCGCTCTTCGAGCGTGGCCTTTCGAAGGCGAGCGAATATCTCGTTCACGACGTCGGTGCCGGACGGATCGTCCTCTAACAGTGACTCTTCGACGGGTGCCGCGCTCTTGGGGGGCTTGCGGGATCGGGACTTCGTCACCGTGGCGTCTTCTCCTGTCTCTAGCGCGGCATCGGGCACTTCACGGAGAGGCGTGCCAGCCAGCAACTCCTCCTCGGTAAGCTCCGGCGTCGCGGGCTGCATTCGCAGCGCCTCGAGTGCGGCACCGCGCGCGACCTCGTCGGATCCGTTTATTCCAGACAACACGTCGTCAACCTGAAGACGCACCGTTGCTATGAAAGAGCCTAACGTGTCGCGCGCCGCGCGCAACTGTTCTATCTGCAGGTGCAACGCCTTTCGCTTAACGGCAAGGTCGTTGAGCACGTTGCGACGGGCCTCGTTCGACTGTTCGACGATGGCGCGACCTTGCTCCCTCGCGCGCTCGATCAACGCTTCGCCGTTGACCTTGGCGGAGTCGATGAGTCGCTCGGCGGCCAAACGCGCGTCGTGGTCGATCGTGGCGCCCGTGTTCTCGGCTTCGGTGATCAACGCCGTCGCTCGTTCTTGCGCTTCAATAAGGTGACTGGCGCTGCGCTGTTGGGTCTCGGTGAACACCTGAGCGCTTCGCTCTTGCGCCTCGGCGGTCACGCGGCCCGCCTCTTCGTGTGCGGACCTGAGGATGGCGGCGCTCTGCGCTCCGAGGGCGCTCGTGAGTGTCGCCTCGTCAAAGGTGGGATTCGCCGCCTTGCGCTGGGCCTCGTTCACCTGCTCTTGGAGTTCTCGAATTCGGTTCTCGAGGTGGCCCATCTCACGCGCCGCGGCCTCCAGGTGGACGCGGACCTCATTGGGGTCCAGGCCGCCCTTTCGCACCGTCGTGAAGTTCATCCGAGCGATATCGGACGACGACGGGCGCGTGGTGGAGGTTATTCGGCGGTCGTCCATTCCTTCAAGACTACGGCGTGGCGAACCTGATTCTGGGCTTACGACGCTCAGGACGGCGTAGTAAGGGGCTGGGGTTTGGCGCCGCCCAGCGAGCGCAGTTCGCTCAGAACCTGCTTCAGCGTCATCACGGGAATTATTTTGAGGCCAGGTTGGTGCGCGTCGCGCGCCGCCGCGACGTCGCCACCACCGTCGGGCACGAAGAAGTACGTCGCTCCCGCGTGCGCGACCGCGACGGCTTTCTCTTCGACGCCGCCCACGGGTCCCACGTTGCCTTGCGCGTCGATCGTGCCCGTCACCGCGATGACGTGGTGACCGGTCAATGAGCCGCGTGAGAGTTCGTTGATGAGCGTCAAGGTCATCGCGAGTCCGGCGGAGGGACCACCGATGTTAGCGGTGTTGATCGAGACCGTAGCGGGCAACTTGTAGTTGAAACCGTCTTCGATGCTGACGCCCAAGTACGACCGGTCGACGCCCTTCACTCCGGGGCATCCGGAGACGGCGACGTTCGACGGCGCTGGGGCCGTGTCGAGTTTCACGGTCGTCGCGGCTCGGTACGTGAGCACGCCGTCGTTCGAGATCTTGACCGGACGAACGTGTAGCGTCACCGACGTGCCGGGCGCGAGCGAGTGCACGGCGCCAATGAGTTGACAGCTCGACGTGATAGTAGTGGCGTTGACGCCAACGATCTCGTCGCCCACGTGCATGCCAGCCGACCTCGCCGGCGACGGCGCGACGACGCCCGTCACGACCGTGCCCGTACTCGTGGACGGCACCGACCAACCCACGGCGCGAAAGGCGGCCGCTTCGGCGGCCCGCTTCGCGTCACTCATCTGAAGAAAACCTTGCGCCGAGAGTTCGTCGAGGGGAATACCAGGTTCGACGAGTTGGTTGGCCGTGATGATCTGCACGTGAGACTGGAAGTGTGACCATATCCAGCCCCAAAACGTCAGCTGCTGTTCGTAGACGTCGGCGAGCATGATCTTGTCGTGTCTCGAGTTCGTCGCGACACCGTGGATCTTCACCAGTGGTGCGACCGGCGTCGCGTTTCCCGGTGAGATCAAGTAGTCGTTGGTGTTCCTCGTACCGAGCACGATGACGAGACCGAGGACGATCGGAACGATCACGAAGAGGACGGTCGGCCAACGACGGGTTCTTGCTCGTGCTGGAATGGGGCCGTGACTAGTGATGAGCCCACGATAGTTGAGCCCTTCGAAAACGAACTCTTGCGCGCGAGTCTCTCTCGAAGTGCCACGAGCGCCGCACTGCTGACGTCCACGCTCGACTCTCCCGTTTCGCGCTATCGCGTGTTGGCGCTTCGCGGTCTGGTGCGACAGGCGCTCGTCACCACCGACCTCTGGCTGCGGGCGCTCCACGACGACGACGTCGAGGTTCGTCGCGACGCGCTCCAGCAGTTGGCGCACGCGTCGCTCGAGGATCCGTCAGTGCTGGTCGCCGTGAACGCCATGCTCTCCGACGAAGACGCACTCGTGGTGGACGGTGCTGCCTTCGCGCTGGGAGAACACCTTGACGTCAACGCGGTCGAGGCACTGTGTGGCGTCGCGACGACGCACGACGACGCACGCTGTCGTGAGTCGGCGATCGCCGCGCTCGGCGCCATCGGCGACGACCGGGCGCGTTCGACCATCATCGCGTCGTTGAAGGACAAGCCACCGATCCGCCGTCGCGCCGTCGTGGCGCTCGCGAACTTCGAAGGTCCCGACATCGACGCCGCGCTCGACGAAGCCGGCGAGGACCGTGACTGGCAAGTCCGCTCGGCCGTTACGCAGCTTCGAAGTCCGAAGGACTAGCGGTCGGCGTTACGAAACAAGGCGTGCAGCGAGGCCATCTCTTCGAGACAGGCCTGGAGTCCCTGGATGACGATGAGGTCGGCCTGTGGCGCCACGTTGACCTCAACACCCGTGGCCGTCGCGATGAGCTCCGCGACGTCCATCAAGTTGGCGTGTCCGCCGACGAGCGTCATCCCTCTCGCACTGACGTCCTGGGAGAGGTCGGGCGGCGTGTCGCTCAAGCACTCTTGGACCATGCGAATGGTCGAGTTGAGTACGTCGTGCACCGCGGCGTTCACCAAGTCGGCACTCACTTCGACCTCGATGGGATCGCCCCGGTCGACGCTGCGCGCAAGGACGACCTCGACAAGTCCCGACGTCCGTCCGAGTGCGGACGCGAGCGTGCACTTGAGCATCTCGACGACGGAGGGCGCGACGACCACGCCGACGTTCAGACGCAACGACGTGGCGATGGCCGCGTCCACGTCATTACCGCCGATTCGGCGCGCGCCTCCGGTGACAATCCCCCCGAGGGAGATGACCGCCGATTCGGACGCGCCCGCGCCCATGAGGGTCACCGCCGACCCAACGGGGTCTTGCACCGGGAGACCGAGACCGATCGCGGCAGCGAGGGGCGCTTCCACCAACGACACCTCGCGCGCGCCGGCTTGGATCGCGGCCTGGCGTAGCGCGCGTCGTTCGATGGCGGTCGCCAACGACGGGACGCTCATGACGACGCGCGCGCGGCTCATCTTGGAGACACCCGCCCGATCGAACAGTGCCGCGATGAGTCGCGCGGTGACGTCGAAGTCAACGGTGGCACCTTGATTGAAGGGTCGAAAGACGACGACGTGACGTGACGTGCGACCGACGAGTTCGAGCGCACCGTGGCCGACTTCGACGACGACGCCGGAGTTCGTGTCGATGGCAACCATGGTTGGTTCGTCGAAAAGAATGCCGCGTTGGCTCGTCGCCAAACGCGTCTGCGAGGTGCCAATGTCGAGCGCGACGTCTAAAGCCATGAGTAACGATGTTAGGGCGATGTCAACTAGAGACCTTTCGTAACTAACCTGCACAAGGTGGCTAGTGGACATAGACCGAGGTGGTGGCATCGAAGCCGTCGCGCGCGACCATCGGCCGAAAGCCGTCCCTGGGTGCATCCGAGTGAACTGCCGAGCTTCGAAGCACTGGCCACGACGACCAGCGTTCGACCCCACTCCACCATCCCGCGCGCCATCGCGGGCGTCATGGCCGTGCTCTTGGTGGTTGGCGGGGTCGTTCTCATGGTCAATCGAGGTAACGGCACGCCCAACAGCAATCTCCCCGCGCACCTCGCCACCACGCTGAGTTCGCTCCCGGCGTCGGCGCGCGCCGCCGCCCAAGGCACCGTCGACCTCACGATCACGACGCCCGGTCACGTGGTGCACGTCTCGGCGTTGGTACTGCCGCACGATCTCGCCGTGACGACGGTCGCGATTCCCGTCAACGCCCTCATCACCGGTTCCACCGCCGCCAAGGTGAACTTTCCGGTGACACTGAAAGGCCGTGACAACGTCATGGGCTTTTCAATCGTGCACTTGAGCGTGCCGATCGCGGCGTTGAAACTCGACCCCATGCCCGCGAGCACGTCAGTCGTCGCCGTAGCGCCGATCGTCCGCGGATCGACGAAGAAGCCCCAGTACGACTGGTCCATGACGACCCTCGGCGACCCTCTTATCAACGCCCAAGGCGTCGTGCGCTACCTGGCGACCAAGTCCGACACGAGCCTCAGTGGTTACGTCGACGCCATCGCCGTCGACGCGAACGGCCACGTCGTCGCCGTCCTGTCGTCACGCCACTTCTGGTACCCCGCGCAGTTCGTCGCCGAGGTTGCCGTCGTCGTCGCCACCGGGCACGGCTGTCACGCGCAGCTCGGCGTCGTCGGCAAGGACGAGCAAGGCGGGGGCGTCCTCGTGACGAGCGTCACTCGCTACAGCGCTGCCGCGCACGCCAGCATCGCCGTAGGCGACGTCCTCACCACCTGGAACGGCAAGGACATCGACAACTGGAACCAACTGGTTTCGACCTTGTACCTCACCCCCGCCTATACGACGGCCAGTCTCGGCTATGTCCACAAGGCCACGGTCCACCACGCGAACGTGACACTGGGTTGTCCCTCTAAGTTGGTCCCGTGACGTCCAACCCCTTCGGCGACATGTTCGGCGACATCTTCTCGATGTTGAGCCAGCAGGGCCCCGACGCCTGGTTCACGACCGCGACGCAGTTGGCGCTCAACATCGCCCGCGGCGACGACGGTGACCCCAACGCCCTCCCCATCGAACGCCAACGACTCGAAGAGTTGGCGCCACTCGTCGGGCGGCACGTCGACGCCCTCTTCGGCGTCTCGAGTGAGCCGACGGTCGTCGCGGTGAATCGTTCAACACTCACGCTCGCCGCCCTCGAGCAGTGGCGTCCCTTGATGAACCCGATGGCCGCGAACGCACCTCCTTCGTCGGGCGACGAGCTCGACGACGCGGACGCGAACGGTCAACTGATGGCGCAGATCTCTTCGACGATCGGACCGCTCTTCACGGGCTTCCAGATGGGCTCGGTCGCGGGCCACTTCTCCGCGAGGGCGTGGTCGCTCGCGGTACTGCCGCTGCCACGTCTCAACGACGAGCACCTGCTCGTCGTCAACAACCTGGCCAACTTCGCCACCGAGTGGTCGTTGGAACACGACGAGGTCTACGTCTTCGCGCTCGCGCAGGAGTTCGTCGCGTCGCTCGTCCTCTCCCAACCGGGCACCGGCGACGCCCTTCGTGCCCTGCTCATCGACACCGTCAACGAGGCGAACGCCATTCAGGGAGACCTCATGGGTCGCCTGCAAGGTCTAATGGAGTCCGGCGACCTCAACGACATGATGAGCAATCCCGACGCACTGCTGGACGGGATCGAGGTGCCCGAAGAGAGTGACGCCACGCGCGCCATCAACGCCGCCGCGAGCGTACTGCTCGCGTTCTTCTGCGCCGCGGCCCAGGACATCACCGAGAAGCTGCTCGGACCTCGTCCCGCACTCGCCGA
>DATKSO010000136.1:0-6483 GCA_035531635.1 Acidimicrobiales bacterium
GTGGCCCCAGAGGCGCTTTTTTGGAACGTGCGACAGTTTCGCCAAGTGGTCGTTGTAGGCGGCCAGCCCGGGGTCTTCTTCCTCGAGCGCCGAGATCCTCGCGGCGCGCGCTTGAGCGCGCATCGTCTCTTCGTACTCGATTCTCTCTTTCTCTTGGGACTCAGTGACCTTCTCAATGTTCAACAGGGCGAACCAGCCGAGGACACCGAGCACCGCGATCACGGGCCATTCGATCGAGTAGAGAAAGCTCAATGAGTTGCCCTGAACCGCACGACCGACCTGCCACCACCCCGCCGTCGCAGCGATGGCGATCCACAAGATGACCGCTAAGTGCAAGACGAGTGCTCGACGAGAGAAATACTTGGAGCGCACCGGGCCATCCTACTAAGCGAGTCTTCTCTGAAATCATGCCCCGTAAGATGGTCCGGTGCCCGCGATGACGAATCCGCCGTTTTCTTGGCATCATCTCAACCAGTGGGACGTGGGCGTCGTACCAATCCTCCTCTTGTTGATCGCTGGCGCCCTCTACGCTCGCGGCGTGTCGCGCGCCACGAAGTGGCCGCGTGTGCGTTCCGTGTGCTTCGCCCTAGGTCTCGTCGTCACCTTCTTCGCCACCCAGTCCTTCATCGGGGTGTACGACATGGAGTACTTCAGCGATCACATGGTGCAACATCTCTTGTTGATCATGGTGGCCGCTCCCCTGTTCGCTCTGAGCGCGCCCCTCGACCTCGCGTACGAGGCCGGCAACGAAACCATCCGCCGTTGGCTCGACGGCCCGCTCATGGCTCGCGTGACCCATCCACTTTTCGCCTTCGCGCTCTACTTCGTCTTCATTCCCGTGACGCACTTGACGGGGTTCATGAACTTGATGCTGCGTCACGAGTGGGTCCATCACCTCGAACACATTGGCTTTCTCGTGGTCGGTTACCTCTTCTTTCGCGCGGCCTTCGGCTTGGAGCGGGGATTCAAACTCCACCCCGGCCTTCGCCTGGTGTACGTGATGGCCGCGGTGCCCGTCGACACCTTCACCGGGTTGGTACTCGGGATGTCGTCGCGGATTCCCTTTTCGGCGTATCCGGCGATGGCGCCCACGGGGTCGACGAGTGCGTGGCAACTCTCCAACATCAAATTGGGTGGCGGGATCATGTGGATCGGCGGCGACGCGCTGATGCTGCTCGCCTGCGTTCCCATCGCCGTCATGTGGGTGAAGTGGGAGACCGTTCGCACGAAGGAGCTTGACGCGATCCTCGACGCGCAAGGTCTCTAGGGGTTAGAGCAAGCCCGCTTGGATGCCGAGCTCTTCGAGGTCATCTTCGGGTCGCGCGCCGAGGTGGGTGATGACTTCGCCGGCACAGAGCGAGCCGAGTTCCGCCGCCTCGACGGGATCGGCGCCGAGCGCGAGCCCGTAGAGAAAACCCGACGCGAACATGTCGCCGGCACCGTTCTGGTCGACCACGTGGTCGACCTCGACGGCGGGCACGCTGACCACACCCGACACCGTCGCGACGTCGGCCCCCGAGGGCCCGCGCGTGACGACCGCGAGCACCCCGATCTCGTCGAGCGCGTCGAAGGCCTGCTCGAGTCGGTCAAATTGAAAGAGCGAGAGGATCTCGGTTTCGTTGGCGAGCAGCACGTCGACGTCAGAAGTGACGAGATCGAGGAAGTCCCGCCGATGGCGATCGACGCAGAACATGTCCGACAGCGAGAGCGCGACCATGGAATCGTGCTCGTGCGCGAAGTTGACGACCTTTCGGATCGACTCCTTCGCGGGCGGTAGGTCGAAGAGGTAGCCCTCAACGTAGGTGATCTCCGAGCGCGCGATCAGGTCTTCCTTGATATCACTGACGTTCAGCTTGTTCGACGCCCCCAAGTAGGTCGCCATCGTGCGTTGCGCGTCGCTCGTGATGAACACGTGGCAGCGACCCGTCGCGCCCTCGCCGGGTTTCGCGACGGCCAGATCGAGTTCGACGCCCATGGCTTTGAGGTCGTGACGGAAACGCTCGCCGAACTCGTCGTCCGCCACTTTGCCGATGTAGCCGCAGGTCCCGCCGAGCGCCGCGACGCCCGCGATCGAGTTCGCCACCGACCCCCCCGACATCTGGATCGTTGGTCCCATGGCGTTGTAGAACGTGTCGAGCTGATCCTCGTCGATGAGCGACATCGCGGCTTTTACGAGTCCGAGCGTGCGAAAGACCTCGTGAACGTCCTCGGTGATGATGTCGAGCATGGCGTTGCCAATGCCGGTCACGGCGAGTCGGTGGGGGCCCGGTTTCATGCGTAGTGAGACGGGCGTGGGGGTAGATGTCACTTAGCGAGCGTAGAAGATTTGGCTCTAAGGTACTCACACATGAGTTCAACTTCCAACCCCTATCGTCTCGCCCGAAGCGTCGTCCCCTCGGCCTACCGGGTCTTTCTTACCCCCGACCTCGAAGCCTTTACTTTCTCGGGCCGCGTCGAGATTGACGTGGACATCCATGAATCCGTCAGCTCCTTGACCCTGAACGCCGTGGAGCTCGAACTCGGCGCCGCCACGGTCAGCGCCGACGGCACGAGCTACCGCTCGCAAGAACACCACCTCGACGAGACCTACGAGACGGCGACCTTCGCCTTCGATCGCGATCTGCCCGCGGGTCCGGCCGTCGTCGAGATCGCCTTCGACGGTATCTTGAACGACCAGTTGCACGGCTTCTATCGTTCGACGTACACCGACGACCAGGGTGTCGATCACACCATCGCCACCACACAGTTCGAGAACACCGACGCACGTCGCGCCTTTCCGTGCTGGGACGAACCCGCCTTCAAGGCGACGTACCAGATCAACCTGACGATCCCGAGTGACCTCGCGGCGTACTCGAACTCACCGGTCAGTGCCGACACCAATCTCGGCAACGGCCAGCGCACCGTCAGCTTCACGCCCACCATGAAGATGTCGACGTACCTCGTCGCCTTCATGGTCGGTCCGTTCGAAGAGACCGCCACCGTCGACGTCGACGGCGTGCCGCTTCGCATCGTCTATCCCGTGGGCAAGGGCCACCTCACTGATCTCGCCCTCGAGTCGGGCGCGTTCGCGCTGCGCTTCTTCACCAAGTACTTCAACATCGACTACCCCGGTGACAAGCTCGACATGGCCGCCATCCCCGACTTCGCCGCCGGCGCGATGGAGAACCTGGGACTCATCACGTACCGAATGGCCGACCTCCTGATCGACCCGAAGGAAGCGTCGCTCGCCGAGATGCAACGCATCGCGGAAGTCGTCTCCCACGAGATCGCCCACATGTGGTTCGGCGACCTCGTCACCATGGAGTGGTGGCAGGGCATCTGGCTGAACGAGGCCTTCGCCACCTTCATGCAGATTCTTTGCACCAACGAGTTCCGTCCCCAGTGGAAGATGTGGGTCAGTTTCGGGGTCGACCGCGACGCGGCGTTACAGATCGACGGCCTGCACAGCACGCGGCCCATCGAGTACGAGGTCATCTCGCCCGACGACACTCGCGGCATGTTCGACCTGCTCACCTACGAGAAGGGAGGCTCGGTCCTTCGCATGCTCGAGCAGTACCTGGGTGCCGACACCTTTCGAGACGGTATCCGCCACTACTTGACCAAGCACAGCTACGCCAACACGGTGACGAGCGATCTCTGGGACGCCCTCGAGGAGATCTCGAAGCAGCCCGTGCGCGACGTGATGAACACCTGGATCCTCCAGGGCGGTCACCCGCTCGTGACGTTGGCCAACGGCGAACTGACCCAGCAGCCCTTCGCCTACGGCAAGGCCAAGGGTCCGAGCGCCATCGGCTCGTCGTGGATGGTGCCGGTGCTCACTCGGTCCCTCGGCGGCGGCGAGAAGAGTCGCCACCTCCTCGCTGACACGCCCTTGAACGTGAGTGACGCCGCGCCGGTCGTCCTCAACGCTGGAGGCTCCGGCGTCTTTCGCTCGCGCTACGGCAAGGCCGAGCTAGCGGCCCTCGCCGAGCACATCGACGAACTCGAAGAGCTCGAGCGCGCGACCTTCATCGCCGACGGCTGGGCCTCGCTCTTCGCCGGTCACATCGTCTGGAAGGACTTCCTCGCAATGGCCCAAGGGCTCGGGGACCAGGACGAGCCGACACCCTGGGGAACGGTCGCCAGCGCCGTCGACTACGTCGATCGGGCCCTCGACACGGACCAGCACGGCGCGTTCGTCCAACAGGTACGGGACCTCTTCGATCCGCAGTTCGCCCGTCTCGGCTGGGACGCGGCGCCGGGCGAGAGTGAACTCACTCCCCAGGTTCGAGCGATCGTGCTCAGTGTGCTCGGCACCGTCGGTGGCGACGAGTCGATCAAGGCCGAGGCGGTCCGGCGCTTTGAGGCCAACGACCTCGACGGCAACCTCGCGAACGCCATCCTTCGCGTCGTCGCTCGCCAGAATCGTCCCGGTGACTACGAGACCTTCCTCGAGCGTTACCGTCACGCCGCGACGCCCCAGGACGCTCAGCGCTACCTGTGGCGCGGCATCCCCGAATTCCCCGACGAACGAGCCGCCCTCGACGCGGCGGAGAAGTGCTTCAGTGAGTTTCGAAACCAAGACGGCGCGATCGTCCTCGCACTCCTGTCGCGCAACGCCGTCACCGGACCCACGGTGTGGCGCTACATGGCCAGTCGGTGGGACGACGCGATGGAGAGGTTCCCCCAGAACTCTCACTCGCGTCTGGCCCTCGGGGTACCCACGTTCCTGCGCGACGAAGCGCTCGCCGACGAGGTGGAGACGTTTCACACCGAGCACCCCGTCTTCGGCGGGCAGCGCACGGTCGAACAGGACCTCGAACGCATGCGCGTCGGTCTCGTCTTCGCGGCGGCAATGCGCAATCAGTTCTAGGACCTCCACGTGAACGTTGGGGCGTTTCTCGGCATCTACGCCGTGATGCTCGTGTTGGAGTTACCCGACAAGACCATGATCGCCACGATCGTGATGAGTACGCGTGCGCGACCGACGTCCATCGTGATCGGCGCGTCCGCCGGCTTCGTCGTGCAGATGGGTCTGGCCGTCGCGGCCGGGGGGCTGTTGACCCTCTTACCCGTGCACGTGAAGGACGTCATCGTCGCCCTGTTGTTCTTAGGGGGCGGCGCGTACCTGCTGTTCTCTCGCGAGTCCGAAGCCGAAGAGAAGGGCCGTCGTGAGGCGAAGAGCGAGCACGCCTCGACGAGGCTGAAAGAGATCGTGACCGCCTTCACCGTGATCTTCGTGGCCGAGTTCGGCGACCTCACCCAGATCCAAGCGGCGAACTTCACCGTGAAGACCCATCAACCCCTCGAGGTCTTCCTCGCCGGTTCGTTGGCGATGATCACCATCTCCTTCATCGGCGCGTTCGGCGGGCAACAGCTCCAGCGCGTCGTGCCACTCAAATGGATCCGTCTCGGTGGTGGGCTCATCTTCACGGGTCTGGGCGTCTACACGTTGATCTCGCTCGCCCGGTCGTGAGTCGTCGCGACGAGCTCCTGCGACTGGCTGACGAGGCCAAAGGGTTCATGCCGACCAACGAGGGGCTGGCACTGTACGAGGTCGCGCTCGAGTACGGGGGTCACGCTCCCGGCGGGACGTGGCTCGAGGTGGGTGCGTGGTGCGGCAAGTCAGCGCTCTACCTCGGCAACGCCGCCGAAGCGACGAGCAGCGTGCTCTACTCCCTCGATCACCACCACGGCAGCGAGGAGAACCAGGCCGGATGGGAGCACTTCGATCCCACACTCGTCGATCCCGCTGACGGACGCCTCAACACGCTGCCGAGCTGGCAACGAGCCATCGCGACGGCGAGACTCGAAGAGACCGTCGTCGGCCTCGTCGGGCACTCAGTGGTGGTGGCGCGTCACTTCGACCAACCGTTAGACGTTCTCTTCATCGACGGAGGCCACGCGCGCGACGTGGCGACGGCTGACTACGAGGCGTGGTCACCCAAGGTGATCGAGGGCGGTCTTCTCCTCATCCACGACGTCTTCGCCGATCCCCGAGACGGTGGACAGGCGCCCTACGAGATCTACCTCGCGGCACTCGAGGGTGAGCGGTTCATCGAACGGAGCTCCGAAGGATCTCTGCGCGTTCTCTCGCGCGTTCGCTAGCGCAGGAGGGGACAGCCCGGCTCGGCGAGATCGAGGGGCGACGCGAGCTCGTCGTGACGAAAGATGCCAGCAGCGTTCGACGACGAACTGAGCGCGTCCGCGGCCAAGAGCACGGCGGCAGCGGTGTACGACGTCGTCTCTCGGTCCGGGAAGGTCACGCGGTCGGGGTACGCGATGCCCGTCCAGTACGCGCCGTCGTCACGGCGGTGCAGACGGGTGCAGCTGAAGAGGTCGAGAGCCTGCGTGGTGAATCCGAGCGCGTCGAGCGCGAGGACGCACTCGGCCGTCTCCGCCGCCGTCACCCAGTCGTTCGTCGACACGCATCGCACACCGAGTCCCTCCATCACGTGACGTTCCCACCCGTCACCGATGCGCTTCTCACCGGCGGCGTCACGG
>DATKSO010000137.1:0-18224 GCA_035531635.1 Acidimicrobiales bacterium
CACCTTGGCGCCGTCGGTGGTCGCTTGACCAGCGAACGCGGTCGCCAAACCGGTGCCGTAGGACGAACCGTCACTCACGACGTACACACTCTTGTTGCCCTTGGTCTTGACGAGGTAGTCAGCGTCCGCAGGACCCTGGACTCCGTCGTCAGCAACCACGCGGAAGAAGTTGTTCCAACCGCTTGACGCCAGCGTGACCCTCGTAGCCGAGGGGCTCACGGTCGCGACGTGCGCCTTGTTGTAGTAGGGCTCAGCTGCAGCAGTGGCACCAGAGAACGCTGGGCCAACAATGGCGATCAGTTTCTTGTTCGCTACGGCAGACTGTGCCTCCGTGGGCGAAATGGTGGGGTCACCCTGGTCGTCGTACTTCGCAAGCTGAAGCTTGAAGGGGTTCTTCCCCGAAGCGTTGGCCTGATTAATAGCCAACTCAACGGCGAACACCATGTTCAAGCCAAGCTGCAAGTTTCCACCCGACAGGGGGCCTTCATATCCAATAACGTACGTTGGCTTTGGCTTTGGCTTGGGAGCTGCACCTGAAGTTGACGCAATACCGACTGCCGGCACTGCCATCAACAGCAGGGCACTCGAAGCCACCGCAGCCACCGTCTTGTTCAAACGAAGCTTCATAAGCATCGTCCTTCCTCAACTGTGTTGATTCACTTCTCATCCCCAAGTTCTCCTGCGTGTCACGTAAGCAACACGTAAGAATCAACTTGGGTATGTATAAGCCGATCTGGCCATTGCTGAACGTTAGCAGTATGGAAATGCGCAAATTAGGGCACCCCACCGCGGAAACACCCTTGTTTAACTTGAGAAACACGGTCGAAACCGAAAGAAAGAAAAGCGAACAGGTGTTTGAGCCCAGTCCCCGTCTGGTGTAGTCTACGAACAACTGTTCGTTACCTGGAGGTCCCCCATGGCTGAAGTTTTGACACCAATGCGTCGACAGATTTTGGAGTTCATCGTGACCTGTCAACGCGAGCGCGGCTTTCCTCCCACCATTCGTGAAATTGGCGAACAGGTCGGTCTTTCGTCATCCGCGACGGTCGCCAATCACATCACCGTCTTGAAAGACGCGGGCTACATCGAGAAGAACCCCCAGCAACCTCGAACGTTGACCGTGCGTCTTGACGCGGCCAATCCCGCACCCGAACAACACATACGACACATTCCCTTCGTTGGTGACATCGCCGCCGGTACTGGCGTTCTTGGAGTCGAAAGTGCGCACGAGTTGATGTCGATTCCTGAACAGTTCGCCGGTCGCGGTGACAGCTTCGTACTGCAGGTACGCGGCGACTCGATGATCGAAGCGGGAATCCTCTCGGGTGACTTCATCGTCGTCCAGCGCGAAAGCACCGCGAGGTCGGGCGAGATCGTCGTCGCGGGTATTCCCGATGACGAAGCGACGGTCAAGCGGTTCTTTCCCCAGGGCTCACGAATCATCTTGAAGCCCGAGAACTCGACAATGGAGCCGATGGAGTTTGACTCTCGCGAGGTCACCATCTACGGCAGAGTAATCTCGGTCTTGCGCCACTACTAGGCGCGCGTCGGAGCTTTTCGGAACGCTTTAGGCGAGCCAGGCCCGAAGGACGTCTTCGAAGCGCGTCAGTTCGTCGAGTGTCACGAACTCATCGCTTCGGTGCGCGAGCAGCGGATCGCCCGCACCGAAGTTCGTCGCAGGAATGGCGAGTTCTTGGAAGGTCGCGACGTCCGTCCAGCCGACTTTTCCCTGCGCGGGCCGTCCGGTCAGACGCACGAGCGCGCCCAGTCGATCGTTGTCGAGCGACGGTAGCGCGCCGGGCGCCCAATCAAGGACGGAGAACATGTCGCCCTCTTCCAGCGACGCGCCGAGGTACTCGCGCAGCCAAGACGTCGCCTGTTCCTTCGATCGATCCGGCGCGACGCGATGATTGATGGTCAGCGTCACCGCGTCAGGTACCACGTTCGCGGCCACGCCACCTTCGACGCCGACCGCCTGAAGTTGTTCGGTGTAGCGAACGCCCTCAATGTCGACAATTCTCGGCTCGTAGGACGCGACGCGCTCGATAACGTTCGCCACTCGATGGATTGCGTTTCGACCCGTGAAGGGGCGCGCCACGTGGGCGCGCCGTCCAGTGAGTTCGACGCTCACTTTCAACGTCCCTTGACAGCCGGCTTCCACCACACCGCCGGTTGGCTCGGCGAGCAGCGCGACGTCGCCCTGCAAGAGGTCGGGACGTAGTTCGGCGATCTCACTGAGACCTGACTCCTTGCGAGTGATCTCTTCGCGAGCGTAGAAAATCCACGTCACCTCGAGCGATCGAGGAGTGGGATCGGTCGCGAGGGCCAACATGACGGCGAGAGATCCCTTCATGTCACAGGCACCCACGCCTTGTAGCTGATCGTCGACGATGGCTGCGTGTCGAGCGTCACCGGGCACCGTGTCGAGGTGTCCCGCGACCAATACCCGTGTGGCGTGATGACCGATCGAACGCGCGACGACGTTGTCACCCACGCGCTCCACGTCAAGAGTGCTCACGGTGCGAAGCCGGGACTCGACGTGCGCAGCGAGGGCCGCTTCGTTGCGACTCACCGAACTGATCGAAACCAATTCGAGTGCTTCATCAAGCCGGCTCACGTCGCGACGCCGTGATCGCGAAGAATGTCGTTCAACTTCACCTTGTTATGCCGTTCGCCCTCACTCAGTCGTTTGATGATCAGCACACAAGGTAGGAAGAACTCACCGCCGGGATACTCGCGGCGCCGACTGGCCGACACCGCGACGCAGTAGTCCGGCACGTACCCTCGCGAGACCTCGTCGCCGCTCTCCGCGTCAATGACGGGGATCGACGGGTTCAAGATGGTTCCGGCGCCGAGGACTGACCCCCGTCCGACGCGCGCCCCGTCGACGATCATGCAGCGACTTCCGATGAAGGCGTCGTCCTCTATCACGACCGGCACAGCGTTCGCGGGTTCCAGCACCCCTCCGATGCCGACGCCACCGGCTAGGTGCACGTTCGCCCCGATTTGGGCGCAACTGCCTACGGTGGCCCACGTGTCGACCATGGAGTCTCGGCCGACCCAGGCACCGATGTTGACGTAGCTCGGCATCAAGATCACGCCCGGACTGAGGTAGCTCCCGCGCCGCGCGGAGGCCCCGGGTACCACGCGCACGCCGCGACGTTCGTAGTCACCCTTCAGTTCCAACTTGTCGAGATACTCGAACGGCCCGACGTCCATCCTCTTGAGACCGTGAAGTCGAAAGAGCAGCAAGATGGCCTGCTTCACCCACTCGTGGACGACGATCGCCCCGTCGGCGCCCACTTCGGCAACGCGTACCTGACCGTCGTCGAGCTTCGTGATGACCAACTCGACGTCACGACGGGCTTCGCGATTGTCGGGGGTCATCTCTGAGAGATGTTCGAACCAATGACCAACGCGTGTTTCGAGTTCGCTCATCACTCAATCGTAGTGGTGGCCCCAAGACGCTTCGAGGCGAGCGGCCGCGAGTTCGAGTCGTTCGTCCGGCTGGACGACGGCGAGACGCACGAAGTTCGTCCCCGCGTGACCGTAGAGTTCTCCTGGACTGACGACGAGTCCCGAACGTTCCGCGAGCATCGTGGCCAGGGCCCAGCCGTCAAGACCCTCCTTGGAGCACCAAAGGTAGAACGCGCCGTCGGGAAAGGGCGCGTCCACGTCGAGACGTTTCAGTGCGCCACTCAGGAGTTCGAGGCGATAGCGGTAGCGCTCACGCTGACGTTCGACGTGCGCGTCGTCGCTGAAGGCGAGCGCGGCGGCGGCCTGGACGGGACCGGGCACCATGAAGCCCGCGTGTTGGCGGACGCTTCGAAGGTAGGTAACGATCTCAGCGTCGCCCGCGTAGAAGCCCGCGCGAAAGCCGGCCAAGTTCGATCGTTTCGATATCGAGTGCAGCGCGAGGACACCTTCAGAACCGTGTTCGAGGATCGTCCGAGGTCGAGACGACCACGTGAACTCGGCGTAGCACTCGTCGCTCACGGCGAGCACGCCGTGGCGTCGCGCCCACGTGGCGATCGCCTCCAAGTCGTCGAGAGAACCCGTCGGATTCGACGGTGAGTTCGCCCACAACACGAGGGCTCGCGCGACGTCCGAGGGATCGATCGATCCGAGGTCGAGTCGGCCGTTCACCAGGTTGACGGGCACCGAACGAAGACCCGCGAGCGTCGCGCCCATGGCGTACGTCGGGTAACTCACGGCTGGGTAGAGCACGGTGTCGCGCTCGGGTTCCCTCAGATGAAGGTAGCCCGCGAGCGACCCGACGAACTCCTTGGTGCCCACGCACGCGGCCACGTCGTCGGGCGCGACGTTGAGGTCGAATCGTCGATTCAACCAGTGCGCGGCGGCGTCACGGTAGTCGAGGGTGCCCGACGACGGTGGGTAGCCCTTCGCCCCGACGCCCCGGGCGAGCTCTTCGATGACGAAGTCGGGTGGCGGGTCGACGGGCGTTCCGATGGAGCAGTCGATAGGACCGCCGTCGAAGTCCGCCGCCAACGTCTTCAACCCGTCGAGGCGCTCGTACGGGTACGCGGGAGGGGTGAAGCTCACGCCGACACGCGCCACTCGCTGAAACGCGCCGCGCCCACCGCGTCGAGGACCACGTGGATCAACACGCCCTCGTCACTGACGGTCGTGTCGAGCACGTCCCCCTCACGATGCGCCGCCGCCAAGAGGTCGCCACGGTCGAGCGGTAGTTGCAGCGTGAGGACACGGTCGCGAGACCGCAGTCGATCGCCGATCGTGGCGATGACCTCGTCGAGGTTCTCGCCCGTCTTCGCCGAGACCCAGACGCTGCCGTCGTAGAGCTTCGCGAGGTCCTTCGCCCGTGAGCCCGGGACGTCCGCCTTGTTGAAGACCAGGAGTTCTAGGACCTGATCGGCCCCGATCTCGACGAGGACGTCGCGCACGGCAGCGATCTGTTCTTCGGCGTTGTCACTCGCGCCGTCCACCACGTGGACCAGGAGATCGGCGAGCTGCACCGACTTCAACGTACTCATGAACGCTTCCACCAGTTCGTGGGGCAGATTCGAGATGAAGCCGACGGTGTCCGTGAAGAGGACGGTCTCGCCGCCGGGAAGCTGGCGCTGACGCGTGCGCGGGTCCAAGGTGACGAAGAGGCGATCCTCGACGTCGACTCCGGCACTCGTGAGGGCGTTCAACATCGAGGACTTGCCGGCGTTGGTGTACCCCACCAACGTCACTTCGCGGTGACGTCCCCGGACACGGCCCTGGCGTTGGACCTGGCGCGTGCGGTCGATCTCTTTTAGTTCACCCCGGATGTGGTGAATTCGCTGGACGAGACGGCGTCGGTCGACTTCGAGTTGCGTTTCGCCGGGACCACGCGAGCCAATATGGCCGGCCTGTTGGGAGAGCGAGCCGCCGGCTCGACGTAACCGTGGCAGTCGGTACTCGAGGAGCGCCAACTCGACCTGGGCCTTTCCTTCGGGCGTGCGAGCGTTCTGGGCGAAGATGTCGAGAATCACCGCGGTCCGGTCGATCGCCGTGCGCCCGAGGATCTTCTCCAGATTCCGTTGCTGCGCCGGAGAGAGATTGTGTTCGAAGACCACGGTGTCGGAGTCGAGCGCGAGACAGATCTCTCGCAGTTCTTGCACCTTGCCCGAACCGAGGAACGTGGCCGGGTCCGGGCTGTCGCGACGTTGGACCACGCGCGCGACGATGTCGGCGCCCGCCGTGTCGACGAGCAGCGCGAGCTCGTCGAGTTGGTGATCGAGATCATCGGCACTGACGCCAGGAAACTGAACGCCAACGAGCACGATCTTCTCTCGAAACGTGCGGTCGATCAGTGTGCTTGGTACGTACGTCAAGCGTCGAGCCACTCCACGTTCGCTACGAACTGCACGGGACCACTCAAGGTCGCTTCGTTACCCTGAAGCGCAACGCAAAGCGCTCCGCCGGGATTCTCGACCGTGACGACGTCGCCGCTCAATCCCGCGCGGCGAGCGACGGCCGCTACCGCGCACGATCCCGTGCCGCAGGCCTGCGTCCAGCCGACACCGCGCTCGATCACGCGGATGCCCAAACGATCCGCGCCCAGCACGTTCACGAACTCCACGTTCGCTCCCCCGACCTGCGCGGCGAGCTTCGCGGCGAGGTCTTCGCGCGCCGGGTCACTCCACACGGCCTCGTCGAGCACGACGACGTGGGGATTGCCGACACTGGCCACGCCGAGAGCGCCCTCGATCGACTCTTCGAAGAGCACGTCACCCATGGCAACACTTCCGTACCCCTTGTCACCGTCCATCGTGAGCTGGACGCTGCGAACACCCGCGGCCGTCTCGACGTCCACGGCGTCCCAGGTGGCGTTCGTCGCGCGTCGTACGGCGGCGGCGAGACAGCGAATGCCGTTACCCGACATCTCGGCCGACGAACCGTCGGCGTTGAAGAGCACCATCGACACGACCGGTCCGAGCGTCGCCAAGAGGAGCCCGTCCGCGCCCACGCCCGTGGTGCGACGGCAGATCGCGCGCGCGCGTGCGGGCGTCCACCACGGCGAACGTCCGTTGTCTTGCACGTCCACGAGGAAGTCGTTCCCCGCGCCGTGCCACTTTTGGAGAGCGCGAAATGTCACGGATCTAGTCTCGCACGAACCCGTTGGCGACACTCAACACCTCGAGGAGGCGGCGCTTGGCTGACGTCACGTCGGCGAACCACTCGACCCTTGGATCACGACGGAACCACGAGCGTTGTCGGCGAGCCAGGCGGCGGCTACGCGTGACGGCCTCCGTGACACACGCTTCGAGGGGCGCCGCGCCCTCGAGATGGCGCAGGAGTTCGCGGTACCCGACGGCTTGGCGAGCGGTGCGCCCGAAACCTCCGGGCGCACGCAGCAACCCTTCGATCTCGCCCAACAGACCCTGGTCCATCCAGGCGCGAAATCGACGCTCGATTCGTTCGTCGAGCACCGCGAAATCGGAGTCGAGACCGACTTGCACCACGCGCACGGGACCGTAGTTGAGCAGACCTTCGCCGTAGGAGGAGAAGGGTCGTTGCGAGCCTAAGGTCACCTCGAGCGCGCGCACGACGCGTCGTTCGTTCGTCGCCTCGAGACGACTGGCCGCGAGTGGGTCGAGTTCGACTAGTTCGTCGAAGAGACGGTGCAGACCGTCCGCGGCGCGCGCTTCGAGCGTGCGACGGATCTCGGGGTAGCGCGGGGGGATGTCCAGGTCGTCGATGACGGCGCGCCCGTAGAGTCCCGTGCCGCCCACGTAGAGCGCCCCGTGTCCGGCGTCGCCAATTCGCGCCTCCGCGGCTCTCGCTTCGCGTTGAAACTGCGAGACCGTGAACTCCTCGCTAGGACTAACGAGATCGAGCAAGTGGTACGAAACCTCGTCGCGTTCTCGACGTGAGGGCTTCGCCGTACCGAGATCCATACCGCGATAGACGCCCATCGCGTCGACGCTCAAAAGCTCGACGTTCCCCTCGCACTCGAGCGCCACCTCGTGCGCGAGAGCCGATTTGCCCGATGCCGTAGGTCCCACCAGCGCCACCGACGGCGTCGAAGGTTGTGTCACGTCGAAAGCAGTGGCACGCGAATCTTGTGGCGAGGCGCTCGAAGGACCGCGTTCATCTCACCCAGCAAGTAGTAGGGCGCCCCGTACGTGACGTCCACGCTAACGAGCGATCCCGTACGCGCGGCGTTCTCGGTGACGGGGAAGTGAATTAACTTACCCTGACGGGTCCGACCCGAGAGCATCTGATCGTTGCGTCGCGACGGTCCTTCGACGAGCACCTCTTCACGCTTGCCCACTCGTGCTTGGTGGTGTCGAAGCGCAGAACGATCAGTGACGTCCTTCAATCGCTCGAATCGGGCTCTGATGACGTCGGGTGCGACGAAATCCCCGCCCATATCGGCCGCACGTGTTCCTTCGCGAGGTGAGAAGATGAAGGTGTAGGCGAGGTCGAATTCACACGCCGCCACGACTTCGAGCGTCTCATCGAATTCGCGGTCGCTCTCACCGGGAAAGCCCACGATCAAGTCCGTCGTCACCGCGAGTTCGGGAATCGCGGCCCTCGCGGCCTCAAGTTTCTTCACGTAGCGCTCGACGCTGTATCCGCGCCGCATCGCTGACAAGACGCGGTTCGAGCCTGACTGCAGCGGAAGGTGCAGCTGATTGCAGACGCTCGTCGTCTCGGCCATGGCCGCGATGGTTTCGGGACGCAGGTCCTTCGGGTGCGGGCTCGTGAAACGAATCCGCTCAATGCCCGGAACCTCACCGAGGGTCCGCAGCAGTTCGGCGAACAGTGGACGCCGACCGGTGATGTCACGACCGTAGGAGTTCACGTTCTGGCCGAGCACGGTGATCTCGGTCACGCCCGACCGCGCCAACATCGTCGCTTCGTTAATCAGGTCCACGAGGGGACGACTGATCTCACCCCCGCGAACGCTCGGCACGATGCAGTAAGCGCACGTGTTGTCACAACCCGTTTGGATCGTCATCCACGCGGCGAAGGGCAACTCGCGAACGGCGTAGAGCGCGGGCGCCATATCCCGACTCGTCACCGGGTCGGGCGCGTCCAAGATCTCCACCAACGGTCCTTCCGAGCGCGAGCGACGAAGGAGTGAGGGGGCCGACGCGAGGTTGTGCGTGCCAAAGACGACGTCCACCCAGTTCGCGCGCTCGAGGATGGTGCCGCGATCCTTCTGGGCCATGCAGCCTCCGACGGCGATCTGGAGTTCGGGTCGCTCTTCCTTTAGAGCCTTCAGCTGTCCGAGCGCGCTGTAGAGCTTGAGGTCGGCGTTCTCTCTGATGGTGCAGGTGTTCAGTACGATCACGTCGGCGTCGGCGTCGCCCGCCGCCGGGACGAGCCCGTCGGCCACCAAGAGTCCGGCCAGTCGCTCGGAGTCGTGTTCGTTCATCTGGCAACCAAAGGTGCGAATCGTGAACGTTTTCGGTGTTGGCACCCCTCAAGCCTACTGAGCGAGTTCACTCTCACTCACCTTGGAGTCGAGCATCACGCCCGCACCGGCCACGACGATACATCCGAGTCCGACGAGGTCCCACCCACGCGCCACCTGGTTCAAGAGCAGCCAACCAATGAAGAACGCCACCGCGGGATCGCCCGCCATCAACACGCCCGCGATGGAGGGCTTGAGTCGTCGAAGACCCTCGAGTTCGGCGCCGAAGCCGAGCGCTATCGCCACCACCGCCACGAGCGAGAGGCGCAGCAGGGTGTCCGGGTGATCCACGAGCTTCGCGCTCGCGCCGAGCGAGAGGGGCAGCGTGATAATCGCCGCCACCGACATCGACACCGCGAGTCCCCCGAAGCCTTTCGTCGTGCCGCCCACGCGTTGCGACGCGAAGATGTACGCGGCCCAACCGAGACCGGCACCGGCGGCGAAGAGCACGCCGACGAACGTGAGTCCGCTGCCCGGACGGGTGAGGGCCACGACGCCCGCACCGGCGAGCGCGACGAACGCGAGGTGTCGCGGCGAGCGCTTGCCGAGCGCCGCGACGCAGAACGGCCCGAGATACTCAATTGCCACCGCGCCCCCGAGTGGGATGCGAGCGACGGCCTGGTAGAAGCACTGGTTCATGAACGCGACGGTCGCTCCGAGCGCGAGCGCGCCCAACCACTGGCGTCTCGTCCAGTGGCGCGCGTCGGGTCGAGTCAGCGCGAGCAGGACAACGGCGCCCAGGAGAAAACGCCACGCACTTGTGGCCGAGGGTCCAATGACCGAAAAGACAGGAATCACGATCGCGACGGTCCACTGAATCAACACCGCCCCGAGCAACATGAATCCGGCGCCACTCAGTGTTCTGCCGGCGACGCGGTGCTCGCCTTCGCTCAACGGGTGACCAGACCCGTGCGGTCAGCGTCGAGCACGTAGACGTCACCGCGGATGGACTGCTCGTGCATGAAGTCGGTGGCGGCCCGGGCCACGCTCGACGCGGTGTCGTTCGTCACGAGCCCCAACATCGTCGACCCCGAGCCCGACCAGCACGAGCCCGCCGCGCCGCTCTCGCGCAGCACCGAGAGCAGGGGCGCCGCGAAGGGAAGGAGTTCCGTTCGATACGGCTGATGAAGAAAGTCGTCCATCGCGGCGCCCACGAACTCGTGATGGTTCGCGAGGCCAGCGATCAAGAGACCCAGGGCGTTCAAATTTTTCACCGCGTCGTGAAAAGGCACCTCCGTCGGCAACACCCGGCGCGCGTCGGCGGTGTCGAGTTCGATATCGGGCACGACCACGACGAAGCGCCACGAGTCGTCGAGGGGAAGTCGGCGCGCCGTCACGACGTCGTTGGGTGACACGCTCGCCACGACCAAGCCTCCGAGGACCGACGCCGCCGCGTTCTCGGCGTGTCCGTCGAGGCGAGCGCCCACGGCGAGGGGGTCAGCGGCACCCGCGGCAGCTGCAGCCGCCACCGCGAGGGCTGCCGAGGAACCGAGTCCTCTCGAGAGCGGAACGGTCGACGTGACGCGCATGGCGAAGTTCGTGTGACCGAGAATGCTGCTGGCAATTTGCACTCCGAGATGTCGTTCGTCGTCGAATCGGCCCGCGCCGCATCCGTCGCTCATGATGCTGAGACCGTCTGCGAACTCTAAGGAGACTTCGACGTAGAGCGTGAGGGCGACGGCGAGGGTGTCAAAACCGGGGCCGAGGTTGGCGGAACTGGCGGGAACGCGCGCGAACATTACGTCAGCGTAGGCGCTCGAGCAACGTGGGCGGCGAGAGATCACCGAGCGCGCGAAGAGTGAACGTCTGTGTCTTCACACCCTTCACGGTGAGAAAACCAACGACCTCACCACGACGTATCGACGAAGTGAAGCGGCGAACGTGAACGCTCACGCTGAGCGCCTGTTGCGCTGGCCACCACCACACTTCGCGCTGACGAGTGAGACCGAAGCCCACGCGACGTCCCGCGTAAGCGATCTCACCGATCGCTCGGCCCTTCACGAACGTGTGGTGCAGTTGACTCGCGACGGCCGAGTTCGCGAGCGCTAACGCGGCCGCGCCCGCCGGTCCGAGCAGGTCGCCGCCCCGTTGACCGAGCACGACGGCGTAGAGGACCTTGGTCGACGTTCCGTCTCGAAACGTCAGGGCCATCACGTCGCATCCCCCGGCCTCCGTGGTGCGCCCGGACTTCACCCCGATGACGTTGTCGACACCCACGTAGGGAGTGAAGGAAGCGACAGTGCCCGCGACGGGCAGCGTCACACTGGGTTGAACGACGATCGAGCGAACGAGCGGCGACTTCATCAAGAGCGCGGCGAGTCTGGCCTGGTCGATCGCGGTGGAGACCGACAGCGGTGAGAACCCTGTCACGTCGTCGTAGTGCGTGCTCGTCAAACCGAGCGTCGTCGCTTCTTCGTTCATTATCGACGTGAAGGCCGCGTTGGTTCCCGCGACCATGTTGGCGAGCATTACGGCGTAGTTGCCCGCGGAGTGGACCAAGACACCGTTCAGGAGGTCCTTCTCGCAGAGCTGCTCCCCGGCGGTCACCAGCACGCTCGATTCGTTGAGCTTCACCATTGCCTGGTACGTCGTCACGTCACCGCTGGTCACGACGACGCACGGTCCCGTGGCATCGAGTCCGAGTGGCAGGCGCTTCAGCGCGACGTAGACGGTCATCATCTTGGTCAGGCTGGCGATAGGCGCCACCTTCGTGTCGTGACCTTCGAGGACGCTGAGCGAAGGGATGTCGATCGCGGACGAGCCACGCGTCGGCCAGGCGAGCGTCGCCGACGGACTCTTGATCGACACGGCGCTCCGTGACACGTGCACACTCGCGGGACGGTGCAGGAGTGGCAGCTGCAGGCTGACGACGAGGGCGGAGGCGATGACGAGACCGGTCACCAGTCCTGCACAACGCGCAACGAGTCCGCGAAGAGCGGGACGGCGAACGTGGTTGCGGCGCGACACGTGGCTAGAGCGAAGTCTGTTGATCGTACTGCTCAGGCGTGACGAGGACCTTGCGTGACTTCGAGCCGTCGCCGGGGGCGACCACGCCTTCCTCTTCGAGTTGGTCCATGATGCGTCCGGCGCGGGCGAAGCCCACGCGGAGCTTGCGCTGGAGCATCGACGTCGAGCCGGTCTGCGTGCTGATCACGAGGTCGCGGGCCTTACGAAGGACCTCGTCGTCATCGTCCCCCGAGCCACCGCCGGACGAGGAGAGCCCTCCGCTCAGCGGAACGTCGAGCGCGACCACCGTCTCGCGCCGACCACCTTGGGCGCGCCACGCGTCGACGACGCGACGCACCTCGTCTTCGGAGACCCAGGGTGACTGGAGGCGACGAGCGATGTTGCTGGACGCGGTGACGAGGAGCATGTCACCTTTGCCGATGAGCCGTTCGGCGCCGGCTTGGTCCAAGATGACGCGACTGTCCGCGAGCGAGGACACCGCGAACGCCATGCGACTGGGGACGTTCGCCTTGATCACGCCCGTGATGACGTCGACACTGGGACGCTGGGTCGCGAGGACGAGGTGGATGCCCACCGCGCGCGCCATCTGAGCGATGCGGACGACCGACTCTTCGACGTCGCGCGCCGCGACCATCATCAGGTCGTTCAGCTCGTCGACGACGATCACGATGTACGGGAGCTCTTCGGGTCCCGCTGGCGGCTCGGCGTCTGACGGGAGACCCGTCGCGCGCTCGACGGCGTTCGCCACGAGCTCTTGGTTCGTAGGTTCCGGGACGAGTTCCCCCTTCGCGACCATCAGCTGATAGCTCGTGATGTCGCGCGCGCCACTCTCGGCGAGGAGGTCGTAGCGACGTTCCATCTCCTTCACGGCCCAGGCGAGTGCCCCGGCTGCCTTCTTCGGATCGACGACTACGGGTGCCAACAGGTGGGGAAGATCGTTGTACTGGCCCATCTCGACGCGTTTGGGGTCGATGAGCAAGAGTCGCAATTGGTCGGGCGTGGCCCGCATTACGAGTGCCGTGATCAGTGAGTTCATAGCCGAGCTCTTACCCGCTCCGGTCGCGCCCGAGATCAGTACGTGCGGCATCTCACCGAGGTTCACCACCACGGTCTTGCCCGAGATGTCGCGACCGATGGGTACGTCAAGGGGGTGCGTGGCGGCGATCGACTCGTCGGAAGAGAGGACGTCACCGAGCGCGACGAGCGAACGTTGTCGATTCGGCACCTCGACCCCGATGGCCGATCGGCCAGGGATCGGCGCGAGGATGCGCACGTCGGGTGACGCCATGGCGTACGCAATGTCCTTGTTCAACGACGTCACGCGCGAGACTTTGACTCCAGGCCCGAGTTCGAGTTCGAACCGTGTCACCGTGGGGCCGACGGTGTAGCCCAAGAGCACCGTCTCCACGCTGTGCGCCGCAAGGGCGTCAACGAGTTCCTCACCGGCGGCGTCCGTCAGTGAACGGTCGAGTTTCTGATCCCGGGTGCGTTGCAACAGTGAGAGCGACGGCAGTTCCCACGCGCTTGGCACCGGCACGTGCCTACGGCGTTTCGCGGGGCTCGCGCGCGTCGGTTCCTCGTCGGGCTCTTCGAGGTGGTCAGCGTCGTCCTCGACGTAGTCGAACGCCTGCGCCTCGACGTCCTCGTACTCGTCGTAATCGAACGGTTCGGGCTCTGGCGCGCGACGGCGCTCAACGAGCATCTCGGGTTCTTCCTCGTCCTCTCCTTCAAGAGCCCCGCGCTGTGGGCGAATCATCCACCACCTCGAAAGCACCCGGCCTACTGCACGCAAGAACGCACCGGCGCCGGCGAGTAGCGCGCGCAGACCGATACCGGTCGTCACCATGGTCGCGACGATGAGCAACGCGATGAAGAAGACAACGGCGCCAGCGACACCAAACGCCTTCGCGAGTCCCCCGCCGACCGCGACGCCGAGCCAGCCACCCGCGTGCCCCAAGACCTTGGTCGTCGCGTGCACGCCGGGTCGACCCGTCGCGACGTCAGCGATGCCAGTGACTGAGACCAGTCCGAGCACGACGCCCCAGACAACCCGGGCACGGTCGAACTCGATCTTGCCCCACACCATCGCCACGCCCATCGCCACGAGGACGATCGCAAGGGCGAAGCGCCCGACGCCCAAGACGTCGGAGAGTGCGCGCGATATCGCGCGACCGACGGGTCCGAGCGCACCGACTTCGGCCAAGGCCGCGAAGAGCCCGACCACGAGGAGGGCCACCACCCAGAGGTCGCGTTGATGGCGCTGCCAGACGTTCGCTGTATCGGAGGGTGCGCGCCGCCCCGAAGAGCGCTTTACCGCCTTTTTTACCGGTTTCTTTTGGTGTCGCGCTTGTGCCACAACCCTCTAACTTACTAATGACTTGTTGACTTCTTGAACCACTCGCTCAATTCATGCGCTGTGCACAGTCCCTGGCACCACCCTGCGCGCTTTCTCGACAAGTTGACGCGCGTCGTGGACTTAGGATGATCGCGTGTTGACCCGCTGGGACGTGACGACGACGCGCCGTTGGTCGACCGTTGCCCCTCAGACGTCGGCGCGCGCGACATCGACCCAATCCCGAGTGAACCGGCGTCGACGTTGACGCGTCACCGACGATTCAACACCACGCCGGAGGTTCGACTCTCACTTCGCGCCGGCTTCTGTCTCAGCGCGCCACTCGTGGTCGGACTCATTGTCAATCAGCGTTCGTACGCCATCGTCTTTGCGATCGGCGCACTCTGGGCCATCAGCCAAGACGGACTCGACGAGTGGCGCGTTCGCGGTCGGCGACTTTTTTGGGTCGCGGTCGCAGCGACCGTGGGCGTGGCAATGGGCGCGACCTTCGTGGGTCACGACAGTAGCGCTGCGGCGTTGGTGGTGTTCTTGGGCGTCGCAGCCCTCATCGCTGGTTTCGTCGAGGCCTCGAACTGGGCGTCGCAGGGCGCGTATCTCCTCATTGGATCGATCATCGGCGCCGGTCTTCGCTTCAGTGGCCGAGTGTGGCAGTCCTGTCTCTGCGTCGCACTCGGATCGCTGTGGGTCTACGCCGTGGCGGCCCTGACCGATCGACGAAATCGGCTCGCCAATCAACGAGTCTTTCTCTCGAACGCCTTCGAGGTCCTGGCGTCGCTCGTCGAGGCGCTGGACACGCCACGTTTCTATACCGTTCGAGCACGGGCGGTCACCACGCTCGACGCGGCCCAGGACGTCGTCGGTAGTCGTCGTCGCGGTCGTGACGGCACCGAAGAGGTGGCCCTTCGTCAGTGCCTCATCGTGGCACTGCGCTGTGGTGAGGTGGTCTCCTACCTCGAAGGAAAGCACCTTCGCGCTGACGCCTCGGTCGCCTCGGCACTGCGCGAGGTCGCGGGCGCTCTGAGAACCACGACGGGTCTCAACGCCGTCGCGTTGTTGCGCGACCTACCCGCACGTTTCAACGACATCATCGGTCTCGACCCGACCATCACCTCCGCCCTCGTGCTCAGCGATCCCCGAGACCTTCCGGCGACGCCACCACGTTCCTCGGCGCCCGCACTCGCGCGCGCGACGCTTCCCATAGTCGAACGACTTCGATTCGCCGCCATTCTCAGTCTGGCGATCGTCGCGGGGACGCTCGTGGCCAACGCGCTCGACGGTCTGCACGGTTTCTGGCTGCCCCTCAGTATCGCCTTCATCCTTCGCCCGGATCTCGGACCAGTGATCACGCGCGCGCTCGCGCGCACCGTCGGCACGGTGGTGGGCGTCGGCATCGCCGCGCTGGTAGCGCTGTCCGGCAACTCGATCGGACTGCTCATCGCGTTGTCGTGTGTCATGGCCGCCACTGTGCCCTGGGCGACGCGACGCTCACACGTGCTCGCGGTCATCACCTTCACGCCGATCGTCTTCGTCTTCTTGAGTCTCCTGGGGACGGAAAAGTACCTCTTCGCCCCCCGCATCATCGACACGGCGATCGGCGCGGCAATCGTGCTGATCCTCGACGTCGCGCTGTGGACGACCGCACCCTCGCTACGACCAGCCCAACAACTTGAGAAGGCACGCGCCGCGTCGGCGCGCTACGAACGCGAGGCGACGATCGACGACCCCCTGCGACGCCACCTCCTTCGTCGAGCCGCGCTGCGCGCGGTGACCAACGCGCGCAGCGCGCTCGACCAAGCGCAGAAGGAACCGCGCTTGCTCCAACGCCTCGACCCCACGACGCTCCAGCAACTCGACGAGGTCGAGAGCGCCATCGACACCCACACGGTGTCGCTCTTGGAACAGCACTCGACCTGAAGCGTGGCACGGCCTCCGGGAAGTGCGTGTCGCCACCTAGGCTTGACTCGTGACTGACGAACCTGACGACTCCTCCCAACAGCTCGCTGGGCGCGTGGGCGCGACGGCGAGTCTCTGTGAAGTGGTCTCCTCAACGCCACTGAGTACGTCGATCTACGAACTCGTGCTTCGCGGTAACGCCGCGACGCTCGCCGGCGTGCCGGGCAACGACGTGATGATTCGTCTCGTCGACGCCAAGGGCCGCTACGTTCGACGTCGATACAGCGTGCGCGCCCTCGACGCGCAGAACGACGAGTTCACGCTCTGGCTCACGGTCGACCACGACGGACCGGGTACCACGTGGGTGAAGGGCGCGACAAAGGGCGAACTCGTCGACGTCATTGGCCCTCGAGGGAAGGTTCTCCTCGATCCCCTCGCCGACTGGCACCTCTTTCTCGGCGACGCCAGTGGTCTCGCCGCTTTCTATCGGATGGCGCAGAGCATCGAAGTACCCGGCAAGGCCATCTTCATCGTCGAGATCGACGCGGCCGACGACGCGCTCAGCGCGCCCTTCGCCGAGGGCCTCGGCGTGACGGGTATCTTCGTCGACCGACGAGGTCGATCAACGAGCGACGCCGAAGGACTGATGCGAGGGCTCGCCGCCTTCGAACTCCCGCCCGACCTCGGACACGCCTACCTGTTCGGCGAGTTCCATATCATGCGAGTGCTCGAAAGTGCGCTCCTCGACAGGGGATTGGCGCCCGATCAGATCAGCCACAAGGCGTTTTGGCGCAGCGGGCGAAGCAACGCCGATCACGGCGAACCGATTAAGACCGAAGCCTAAAGTACGACGACGGCCGGCAAGATGACGGGCTGGCGCCGATAGCGCTGTCCGAGGAGACGACCCGCGGCGCGTTGCGCCACCTTCGAGAGTGAGTCGGAGTCGAGGTTGCCGTCGGCGAGAGCCTCTTGGATCGCGTTGCGTACCGCGCTCGTCAGGTTGAGCAGGAGATCTTGGTCGCTCGCGCCTTCGAACCATCCGCGAGCGGAGATGGCGACGGGTTGCGCGATGGTGGCGCTCGCGCGGTCCACCCCAGCGGAGATCAAGAGCACGCCGTACTCAGCCAACATTCGGCGCTCTTCGAGAGGACGTTCGTCGAGATCGCCAGCACTGCCGTCGATGTAGTGAAAGCCCGCGGGGACCTTGCCGGCACGGCGAATGCCCTTGTCGGAGACTTCGATCTGATCCCCGTCCTCGCATATCAACACGTGTTTGGGACTGAGCCCCATCGACACGGCGAGCTCCGCGTGGTGGACCATGTGGCGATACTCCCCGTGCACCGGCACGAAGTTCCGTGGACGAAGCAGTTGCTGGTAGGTACGAAGCTCGCCCTGGCGAGCGTGGCCCGAGGCGTGCACCGGCTCTTGGCCCGAGTGGATGACCTCGGTCGCCTCGCGGTGCAGGTCGTCGATCACCCGTCCAACCGACCACTCGTTGCCCGGGATCGGATGCGAGCTCAAGATCACCGTATCGTCGGCACCGACCTTGAAGTTCCTCGCGTCACCACGCGAGAGTTTCGACAAGACCGCGAGTGGTTCGCCCTGGCTCCCGGTGCAGATCACGCAGACTTCGCCGGGACTGAAGCGGCTGATGTTCTCGACGTCGATGAGGTCCGCCGAGTCCACGCGCAGGAGGTGTAGTTTTCTCGCCAACTTCACGTTCGCTTCCATGGAGCGACCCATGAAGGCGATCTTGCGCTTCGTCTCGTGCGCCACGTTGGCGATCTGTTGGATGCGGTGGATGTGACTCGCGAAGCAGGCCACCACCATCCGTCGATCGGGACGTTCGAGGAAGAGTCTGCGCAGCGCCACGCCGACGCTCGCCTCCGACGGCGTGAAACCGGGCTCTTCGGCGTTGGTGGAGTCGGCGAGCAAGAGCGCCACGCCCTCGTCACCCAGTGCGGCGAGACGGTTGATGTCGGTGCGACGGCCGTCGATCGGCGTGAGGTCGAGTTTGAAGTCACCCGAGTGCACGACGACGCCCACCTTGGTGTGAAAGGCCAAGGCGTGCGCGCTCGG
>DATKSO010000138.1:0-4408 GCA_035531635.1 Acidimicrobiales bacterium
TCGCCGTTCTTCTGGTCGGGAAAGATCTCCATCACCGGTTCGCGGAGCCCGATCGTGATCATCTGGCGACTCTCTGCGAGACACTTGCCGGTGCGCAAGTAGAACGGCACGCCCATCCAGCGCGCGTTGTCGACCCAGGCGCGCAGCGCGATGAAGGTCTCGGTCGTCGAATCCGGGGCGACGCCCGGCTCCTCGAGGTAGCCCTCGTACTGGCCGCGCAAGACCTCCTTCGGGTCAAGAACGCGCAACGACTCGAAGACCTTGTCGATCTCGTTTCTCAGTGGTCGCGCGGTGAGCGAGGTGGGCTGCTCCATGGCGAGGATGCCGAGTACCTGAAAGAGATGCGTGACCACCATGTCGCGAAAGGCCCCGGTTCCCTCGTAGAAAGCGCCGCGGCCTTCGATGGAGAGCGTCTCGGGGACGTCGATCTGAACGTACTTCACGTGACTTCGTCGCCACAGCGGCTCAAAGAGTTCGTTCGCGAAGCGCAACGCCAAGATATTGTCGATCGACTCCTTGCCTAAGAAGTGGTCAATGCGAAAGATCTGGGATTCGTCGAAGTATTCGGTGATCTCGGCGTCGAGCTTCACCGCCGACGCCAAGTCGACGCCAAAGGGCTTCTCACAGATGATGCGGGCGTTCTTCTGGAGTCCCTTCGCGCCGAGCAGACTGATGACGCCGCGCATGGCGTCCGGCGGAATGGCGAGGTGGTAGAGACGACGGACGTTGCCGCCGATCTCGGACTCGGCCGTGGCGACGGCGGTGGCGAGACTCCGGGGTCCGTCGTCGGGGTCGATCGCGAAGGTCAGGCGAGCAGCGAAGTCGCTCCACTCGTTCCCGGAGGGCTTGTCGGACGCGAACTGACAGACCGCGTCGAAGGCGTACGCGCGAAACTCGTCGTCGGTCATCGCGGAATGGGGCCTCGCGCACCCAATGATCCGGTAGTCGTCGGGCAAGAGGCCCGCCACGGCCAGGTGGTAGAGGCCGGGGAGGATCTTGCGTTTGGCCAAGTCGCCACTGATGCCAAAGACCACGATGACGTGATTGTCCGGACGAGGTCGCCCGTTCTGGAGGGGGGGAGTGCTCACGTGGGGGTTTCCTCTTTCTGCTGCTAACGACGGTAGTGGTTCACGGCGTCAGCGCCGCCCGGTCGGCCAAGACGAGCGACGCGTCGGCGGTGACGCGGCCGGCGGGAATTGACGCGTCGTTCTCGAGCAGCTTCGCCAACGCGTCACGTTTGTCCTCGCCACTGACCAGCCAGAGAAGGTGGTCGGCTCGAGCGAGTGCGGGGTAGGTAAGGGTCATGCGACGCGAGTCCTGGTAGGGGCCACTGAGGGCGACGAGGCGGTCGGTGACGTGCAGGACCGGATCGTTCGGAACGAGCGACGCGCAGTGACCGTCGGGACCGAGGCCGAGGTGCACGAGGTCGAAGTGGTGCGGGAGGGTGTCGGCGTAGCGTCGACACGCCTCGTCGAGGTCCACCGCGTCGACGTCCATGGGCTCGACGAACGCCGCGGTGGCGGCGAGGCATTCACGGAGGTGCTTGAGGTTGCGCAGGTCGCTGTCGGCGGGTACGACGCGTTCGTCAACCTGGTAGATAACGGCGTGATCCCATCGAACGTCCTCCAGGGCGAGGTCGCGCAGCATCAACCACGGACTCTTGCCGCCGCTGACGGCGAAAGTGAAGGGAGTGCGGCGCGTGCGCACTCGTCGGGCGCGTTCCGCCGCGTACTCGGCCGCCGCGCGCGCGAGCGCGTCGACGTCGTCGAAGACGCGCAACTCGTGGCGCACTAGGAGGACTTCTCCACGTGGCCGCCAAAGCCCGCGCGCATAGCTGAGAGCACCTTGGCGGTGAACTCACCCGCGCCACGCGACTCGTAACGCTGCCAGAGTGCCGCCGAGATGACGGGCGCGGGCACCGATTCGTTGATCGCGGCCTCCACGGTCCAACGTCCTTCTCCCGAGTCCGAGACTCGTCCACTGAACTCGGTGAGTTCGGGCGAACGCGTGAGAGCTTCGGCCGTGAGGTCCACGAGCCACGAACTTACGACCGAGCCGTGGCGCCACACTTCGGCGATCTCGGCCAGATTCAGGTCGTAGGTGTAGTACTCGGCGTCCTTCACGGGCGACGTCTCCGCGTCGGCGGTGACGTGCTGGTTACCGACGTTCGCGTGCTTGAGGATGCTGAGACCCTCGGCGATCGAGGCCATCATGCCGTACTCGATGCCGTTGTGGACCATCTTGACGAAGTGACCGGCACCGTTGGGTCCGCAGTGCAGGTAGCCGTGCTGCGCCGTACCGCCGCTGGCGCGCCCCGGTGTGGGAGCGGCGCCGCTGGTGCCGGGCGCAATGGTCTGAAAGAGCGGGTCGAGGCGACGAACGACGTCATCCTCGCCGCCGATCATGAGGCTGTAGCCGCGTTCGAGACCCCAGACGCCGCCGCTCGTGCCGCAGTCGACGTAGTGCACGCCGTGCTCTTTGAGCTCGCGAGCGCGATCGACGTCGTCTTGGTAGTAGGAGTTGCCACCGTCGATGACGACGTCATCGGGGTCGAGGAACGTGACGAGGGACTCGAGCGTTTCGTGGGTGATCGTCGCGGGCAGCATCAACCAGACGGCCCGGGGGGCGTCGAGTTTGCTGACCAGGTCCTCGAGCGACGACGATCCCGTGACGCGCTCGCCGACGAGTGTCGAGACGGACCCTTCGTTGACGTCGTACACGACGCAGCGGTGTCCGTCCTTGACGACCCGGCGCACGATGTTCGCGCCCATTCGACCGAGGCCGACCATTCCGAGCTGCATTGGCCTAGTGGTCGTCATCGTTACGTCCATTCTGTTTGAGTGACCGGTAGTGCGAGATCAAGGCGTTCGTCGATGAATCGTGCGCGAGAGCTCGTGCTCCCGCACCGGTCAGCTCGGGGATGATGCTCGCCGCGAGTTGCTTCCCGAGTTCGACACCCCACTGGTCGAAGGAGTCGACGTCCCATATCACGCCCTGGACGAAGACCGAGTGTTCGTAGAGCGCGACGAGGAGTCCCAGGAGCCGTGGCGAGAGCTCGCTCGCCAAGATGACGTTCGAGGGGCGATTGCCTTCCATGACACGGTGCCGGAGCGACCGCTCGTCGGCGCCCTCGTCGCGAAGCTCCTCTTCGGTCTTTCCGAAGGCCAGCGCCTGGGCTTGGGCGAAGACGTTCGACATCAAGATGTCGTGATGCTCACCGAGGGCATTGAGGCTGTTAACGAAACCAATGAAGTCGACGGGCACCACCGTCGTGCCTTGGTGTATCAACTGGTAGAAGCTGTGTTGGCCGTTCGTGCCCGGCTCACCCCAGTAAATCGGACCAGTTTCGTAGTTGACCCGCTCGCCGCTCAACGTGACGTGCTTGCCGTTGGACTCCATCGTGAGCTGCTGGAGATAGGCCGGGAGGCGGTGGAGGTACTGGTCGTAGGGCATGACGCCCACCGTCGGAAATCCAAGGAAATTGCGGTTCCACACCGCGATGAGACCGAGGAGCACGGGGAGGTTCTCGCGGAACGGAGCACTGGCGAAGTGCTCGTCCATCGCGTGAAACCCCTCGAGCATCTCGTAGAAGTGTTCAGGTCCGATCGCGATCATCGTGGATAGGCCGATGGCGCTCTCCATCGAATAGCGGCCCCCGACCCAGTCCCAGAACTCGAACATGTTGGCTACGTCAATGCCGAAGGCCGCGACTTTGGCCGCGTTGGTTGACACCGCGACGAAGTGCTTCGCCACCGCGGCGTCGTCGCCGAGTTGCTCGACCAGCCAGCGTCGTGCCGACGAAGCGTTCGTCAGCGTCTCGAGCGTTCCGAACGTCTTCGACGAGATGATGAAGAGGGTCTCTTGCGCGTCGAGATCGCGAACCGCCTCGACGAAGTCGGTGGCGTCGACGTTGGAGACGAAACGAAACGTGAGATCACGCTGGGAGAAGTGGCGAAGCGCTTCGTAGGCCATGACCGGGCCGAGGTCCGATCCGCCAATGCCAATGTTGACGACGTTTCGGATCGGGCGGTTGGTGTGACCGCGCCACGCGCCTCGTCGAACCTGATCGGCGAAGGTCGCCATTCGTTGCAGCACGTCGTGGACCTCGGCGACGACGTCGACGCCGTCAACGACGAGCGACGCCTCCTTCGGCAGGCGGAGCGCAACGTGCAACACGGCACGGTCCTCGGTCACGTTGACGTGCTCGCCAGCGAACATTGCGTCACGCCGTGATTCGACGCCTGACTCGTCCGCCAACTGGAAGAGGAGGTCGATCGTCTCTTCGGTGATGAGATTCTTCGAATAGTCGAAGTACAGACCCTCTGCTTCGACGTGAAAGCGTTGGCCCCGTGTCGGATCGTCGCCGAAGAGCTCGCGGAGATTGTGTGCCTCCATCGCGCGACCGTGC
>DATKSO010000139.1:0-20237 GCA_035531635.1 Acidimicrobiales bacterium
AACTCGATCTCAGAGCTCTCGCGTCGGCCCTCGTTCTGTTCGTAGAAGGCTTCGATGTCCATTCACTCAGCCTACGCGAGCACTATGTGCGCTGCCAGGTGCGCCGTCACGTTCACGATGAGGTCATGAAAAGTGGACTGACCAGTGGTGTCGAGTGGACAGTGGCGCGGTGCGTACTCGCCCCTCTACTGGGCCCCATGACAACAAATACTGACCTCTTAGGAAATCTACGACTTGAATGGCGCCGCGTGGGGCGTCGCGCGAGTGCGCGCGACGCTACGCGGCGCCTCGACGAACGACACCCAGACCTTCGACTCGAAGCCCAGGACGACCTCTTTGACGTCGTCGCGCTGTTGGAATCACGAAGTGGTCGCAACGTTCTCGAACGGGCCCAAATCGTGCGCGCGCTCTTGGAAGAGGCCGGCGACGCCGACGTCCATCGTGCCCTCCTGCAGACCTTGTTGCCCGGCGTCGTGAGCGTCTGTCGCCAGCTGCGCTTTGGCGACGGCATCATCGACGAACCCAGTGAAACACTGTCGATGGCCGTATCGCTCCTCAGTGAACTCCTCGTCGATTGGGCGGGGCAGTCCCGCCAGTACGCGGCACCGGATCTCCTCTCGGCCCTTCGCGGCCGGCTCCGTCGATGGCTCCTCAAGGAGAAGGTAGCACTGAAGAGTGTCTCTCATTTCGATCACGTCGATCGGGCCGCCAACGAATCGTCGCCGCTGCTCACGCGACTCGAAAGTCTTCGCGGAGGTCAACACGACCGTCTCGCTCGCCTCACGTACGCTCGCGTCTTCGAAGGTCGATCGTTTCGAGAACTCGCCGCCGACGATCACAGCGCGCCGGTGTCACTGCAGTCAGAACTTCAGCACTTCGCCGTTCGATTTTTGCTCTAAATATTTTGTGAGGTTGCGAATGCGAAACGATTCAGGTCCGGCACGTCAATTACCCTGCGAGGAACAATATGAGACAACTTCCCTCTCTGAAGAGCACGCACTGGGTTATCTGGTCGAGTCCACTGCTCCTCCTGGTCATGGTCTTCACGCTGACCACCTCGTCGGGTTCGACTCCCCGACGCCGCGAGGCGTTGTCCCCGACCACCACGACGCGAGCCGTGACCGACCCGGTGACGTCGAAAGAGGTCACGACGACCTCGACGACGACCCCGCCGACGACCTTGACCACAACGACGATCACGAAGCCCGTCACCGAAACCGTCGTCAACGCGCCCGCGGGTCCATCGGCGACGAACGCGCCGCACGAAACAAACTCCTCGCTCGGGACCGTCTCGAGCGCCAAGCCCGTCGCGAACGCGCCCGCCGAGAACGCCTCGAGCGGCGTGCTGACGGGTCAACTCACCCCGTCGTTCGCCGTCGCCGACGTCCCGCTCGACGGTCCCGGAACGTGGAACGTCGCTACGAGCGCGGCCTCGATCTTGACGCTTCGGTGCGCGAATCAGTCAATCAGCGTCCAGGCGCAGTTCGTCATCGGCGCGCGCGAGCAGTGCCAGCTGATCCTGACGCCCGCGACGACCTCGACCTCTCTCACGTGGCAGCTGACACCAGGCAACTGAGACGACCCCTCACGACACGCGTGCAGGGAGTCGCGCTGGTGGCGTACTTCGCGTTGCTGCCCTACGTCGTGTTCACCAAGTGGCGCCTCACCTCGACACAGAGCAACGGTGCGCTCATCCGCTCGCTGCTCGCCCTCCTCGCACTTTTCTGGCTCGGGTTTCTCGTGCAAATCATTCGCAACGTCACGCGACTTCGGCGAGGTCGCCGAGTTACAGGCGGAGGCAGCGCGTGGCTCGCTGGACTCGTGGTGACCCTCCTCGCACTCCTGATGCCGACCGCCAACGTGACGGTGAAAAACCCGGCGGCAATAAGTGCCCCGTACCATGACGTCAACGCGATTCTTCGTTCCCCGACGCACCACGGTCCGACCCGCGCGGCGGGGCTCGCCGGCATCCCAATGGCCCTTATGGCCAAGCGCCGCAGTGACCTCCTCCGTCAACGTGGCGACGACGTCGACGACCTCGACGTTGAGGAGTCCATTGAACTCCTGCGCGCGAGGGATCCCGATCTGATCGCGTCACTGGCCGCACTCGCCGGCGACGCCCTGGACGGCGTGCTCGAGGTCCGCGACGGCGCGACGCCCCTCAGCACGAGCGCGTGCGCTGGGGCGATCGTCGCGTGCGCGCTCGGTCCTTCGGTCAACGGCTCGCTCGTGGGCTTCGCGCGTGAGGGCGGACGATTGCCAATTCCTCCTTCGTGGAGCGGTGATGACGTCGTGAAGGAGGTGGTCGCCCTCGGCGACGCAAAGGTGCTCTTCGCGCGAAACGAATCGGAACTTCTTCGTTCGCTCGCGACGAGAACGTTGCGCCACAGCGTGGTCGTGTACCTTGGCGCCGCGAACGATCTGGACGACGAACTCGCGGCGTGCGCTGTGTCACTGCAACCCTACGTGGATAGAGAGCGATCTTTGGAGCGTTACGCGCACGTGGCAACGAGCGAGACACCACGCTCGAGCGATCTGCGCGTGGAACTCCTGCGGGCTGATCCTCACGTGATCGGACTCGTCGAACCCTTCACGCCAACGCTTCGTCGGCGATGCGTCGAAATGGTGGCCTACCTCGCCCTGCACCGTCAGGAACCGGTCACGGGCGAGCGGCTTCGCACGCGTGTGCTCACCCACGCGGACGTCGACGCTTCACAGCGAACACTTGCCAACACCGCCAGCGCGGTTCGACGGAGCTTGGGGGTCGACACGCACGGTCCGCGTCTGCATCCCGTCACGTCGTCGGGGCTCTACGCCACGCACGGACTTTCGAGTGACGTAGAGGTGTTCTCCACCTTGGTCTCACGAGCACGTCAACTCGCCGTCGCGGACGCGGCGCCCCTCGCTCACCAGGCACTCGTGATGATCAAGGGCGAACCGCTGGCGAGCGCGTTGCGGGGATTCGAGTGGTTTCTCGCCGAGGGCCACGGCGCGCGACTCGCGCGCGACGGTGAATGGGCCGCGCTCGCGCTGCACCATACCTCCCTGCAGCGCCGTAACTACGAACTCGCCTTCTGGGCCCTACAGCAGGGCCTCCTCATCGATCCCTACAGTGACGCCCTGGCCGACGCCCTCGGCCGGGTGCCGCGCCTACGCGAGTTTGGCGGCGATGGAGCCCGCGGTGCGCAGGACCAGACCGTCAGCACCCGCGGCGCTGTAGCGATGAGCTGGGCGTTCGCGCGCTTCACGCAGCAGGTCACCAAGTAACGTCGCGAAGTCGAGTGGAGGTTCGACGAAGAGGTACTTCGCCAGTGAACCGGGGATCGTGTTGATCTCGTTGACGTAGAGTTCGCTCTCGCTCGCCAGGAAGTCGATTCGCGCGACGCCGCGGACGAGACAGAGCTCCGCGACGCGACGGGCGTAGCGCGTGATGTCGTCGGCCTGCGCCTTCGCCAGGGTGGCCGGGAGCTCACGCGGCGCCGAAACCATTCCCTCGCCGCCGACGTACTTGTCGCGGTAGTTGAGAATCTCCGCGCCGCCAGAACGCCGCAGTGGTCGCTCAATCGCTGAGAGGGTGAGCGAGGGATAGGTCTTGAGCGCGATCTGCAGGTCCGTGAGATCGTCACGGTACGGTTCGACGACGCAGCCGTTCACGAGATGGGGGTTCGCGCTGAGACGCGCACGGGCGGTCTCCAGATCGGCGACGACGTCGATGCCGATTGACGAGCCGCCGAAGCGAGGCTTCAAGATGTAGGGCCCGTCAAAGGGCAGCGACGAGGTGTCACCCGAGAGCAGCGCGCGGGGCAACGTTGGCAGTCCCGCTTGGGCCATGAGCGAACCGAAGGACCACTTGTCCATGCCGACGGCCGCTCCGGCGACCGATGGCCCCGTGTAGTGCAGTCCCGCGAGGTCGAGCGCACCCTGGAGGGTGCCGTCCTCACCGGGTCCCCCGTGGGTCGCGAGTACGAGCGCGTCGAGGTCGAGTCGACGTTCACGCCCCAGGCGTCCACCACTGGCGAAGAAACCACCCTCGTCACCGAGTCGAAGCGACAGTTCACTCGACCCCTTGGGCACCCCGTCGAGGAAGGCCTCGGCTTCGACGTCGTTGGCGACCGAGTAGAAGGCGCCCGTCTTCGTCCAGTAGACGCCCTGGGTGCGGTGGTCGGCTCGGTCAAGTTCGCGCAGCGCCTGCAGGCCCGTCAGGATGGAAATGTCGTGTTCGGGTGAGGGACCCCCAAAGAGCACTCCACTGGTCACCGAACACCTCGCCACGACGTCATCAAGACCTCAAGGGTAGTGGTCTGGCAGGTCGTTCAGGTACAGCACCCCGTCGCCCGGTACCAGCGTCGAGCGAACCCACGCGACGGCCCCGTCTCGGTGGTCGAAGCGGTAGGGCTGTTGTTCGTAGCCCGTCACGAGCGCCACGATGTTGGTGCGCCCCACCGCCACGAGCTCCGCCGGCAGTGCGGCGACACGTTGGGCGAGTCGAAGGTTCTCGCCGAACTGCTCCGCGCCGAGCTCGACGAGTCCGGGCGTCACCACGACGCGCCGTCCCGTGAGCTCGAGCGACGAAAGGAGCGAGAGTGCGGCACGCGCACTGACGGGATTGGCGTTGAACGTGTCGTCGATGACGACGACGCCCGACGGCGCCGTCACGACGTTCAGGCGATTCGCGACGGGCGCAACGCCGCGCGCTCGCTCGATCAGACTCGTCGCCTCGACGCCTACGGCGAGGGCAGCACCCATCGCGCAGGCGAGGTTCGTCGGCTGCACGCCCACGACGGCGTCGAGCGAACCGACGTTGACGCCGTCGAGAACGACCGTCCATCGACCGGCCTCGACCAGGACGCGCGCGTCCACGCCGTCGCTCGACGATCCGGCCGTCACGACACGCTTTCCTTGCGCGCGCAGGGGCTCGACCCACGTCGCCAGGCGCGCGTCGTCGACGTTGAGAACGACCGTCGAGGCGCGCTCGGTGATCTCACGTTTCGACTCCTCGACGACCTCCAACGTTTTCATGCGCTCGAGGTGCACCGGACCAATAGCCGTGACGACGGCGATCTCCGGTGGGCACCACGACGTCAGCGCACGTAGCTCTCCCGGCCCGTAGGTCCCCATCTCGGCGATGAAGATCCGCGTTCCTTCCGCCAAGTTCTCGTTGATCGCCCTCGAGAGGCCCGCTCGATTGTTGTAACTGCGCGGCGACGCCACGACCGCGTGGTCCGAACCCAGCAACGCGCTCAAATAGTTCTTCGTCGAGGTCTTGCCGAATGAACCGGTGATCGCGACCACTCTCGGACGAACGCGATCGAGCCGTTGCACCGCCTGATCCACGAACGTCTGCGCCCTTCGGTCCTCCAGCGGTCGCAACAGCCGCGTCGTCACGTCGAGTACCGGCGGCACGGCGAGGACCATGACGGCGGCGCCGAGGAACGGCTGCGCGCTAAAGGCGCCCAGCACCGCGATGACCACGGAGAACCCGCCGGCCAACAGTGCCGTCGCGCGGAGGCGGCGCGTCCAGGCGAGTGGACTGGTTTGTCCCCGTAGCGCGAGACCGTAGGGACAGAACAGCCCGTACAGTCCAGCCGTGACCGCAAGGACGTCGAAGGCGCGAAAGGCGATCGCGCCCACCATGGCGATGAGGAGCGCGTGCGTAAGCGTGAAGGGACGACGAGGGTGCGCGCGCTGGTGCGCCTTGGCGCCGGGCAACTGTGGAGAGGACCAACGCGCAAGAAACCGAAGGAGGGAGCTCGGGTCGTAGTGCTCGCGCTGGAGCACGCGCAGCCAACGCGACATCTGCGCGCCGTACGCGAGGATCAGGAGTACCGCGAGCGCGAGCGCGCCGACGATCCTCACCGTCTGAGCGCTCTCTCAACGGCGTCGACAAGCTCGTCGGGCGCCTCGAGCGGCACCATATGACCAACCCCCGCGACCACGCGCAACGTGTGGTCCGAGCGCAATAGAAGTTGGGCGCGTTCCGCGACGTCGACGGGGATATCGCGATCGACCTCGCCCCACACGAGGTCCACCGGCACGTTCAGCGAGGCGAGCTCTACCTCGTAGCTCTCGTTCACGCTGGCGACCAGCACGTCGCGCATGAGCCCGTGCGCGTTGCGGTAGTCGAGAGAGCCGAACTTCTGGCGGGCGGCTTCGATCCGCTCGTCACCGAGAATCCCTTTCGCGTGGAGCCACCGTTGCGTCCGGTACGCCAAGGGAGCCTTCTTTGACGCCGCCGGTCGAATCAGTGGCGCGCCCGTCAGGACCAGGGAGTGCACGGTTTGGGGGTGCGTGCTCGCCACCACCGCGGCGACGGTTCCACCGAAGGAGTGCCCGACGAGGACCAGGGGCTCGTCGGATATGGCCGTAAGGGCCGGGACCACGAGTTCGGCGTAGTGGCGCGCGCCACCGGCCGTCGCTGGCAGCGGCGACGAGCCAAAACCGGGTAGATCGAGGGCCACGGACGCCACCCCACGTTCGGCCAAGGTCGCCGCCGCCCTCGTGAAGTCATCGGCGCGACGCGCCCAGCCGTGTAACCACACCACTCGAACGGACCCTTCGCCGTATGTCTCTCCGAAGAGATTCGAGTCGCCGTAGGTACGAAGCACGTCTTTCAGGTTAGTGAAGCACCTTCTTCGCCCGAAACCACGTCACTGACGACCGGTAGCGTCGTAGGCAACATGAGCGACGAGCCGACCTTTAACAGCGATCTTCTGGTGGGCCTCACGCCCGAACAGCGCGAGGCCGTCATGTCACCCGCCCGCCGACACCTGGTTCGCGCGACCGCTGGTTCGGGTAAGACGCACGTCCTTACGCTGCGAATCCAGCGACGCGTCGCGGACGGCGAGGTCGCGCCCGATCAGGTCCTCGCTATGACCTTCACCCGCAAGGCTGGCGACGAACTGCGCCGACGACTCTTTCGCGCCGGCGTGCGTGACGTGCGCGCCGGTACGTTCCACCGTGCGGCGCTCAACCTCGTGGCGCAGTACCGCGAGGACCACCATCTACGCCCCTTCACCCTCGAACCCAACCGACGAAAGCTCGTCAGCGCGTTAGCGAAGCAGCTAAAAGACAGTGGAGAGATGAAACTCGAGGACTGGCAGCTGCCTCGGCTCGAACAAGAGATCGGCTGGGCACTCAGTCAAGGATTCAGTGGCACGCTCTACGCCAAGAGCGCGCGTCGCCTTCGCCGAGACGCGCCGCTCCCCCCAGCCCAGCTGGCCGACGTGCTCGATCGCTACGTGGGACTCTGTCGCAGCCGAGGCGTGTTGGACTTCGACCTCCTCCTCAGCGAAGCGATTTCGTTGCTGAAGGACGAGCCCGACGTGCTCGCGTCGTTTCGCTATCGCAATCGTTCGCTCTACGTCGACGAAACCCAGGACATGAACCCGCTGCAACTCATGCTGCTACGGCAGATGGCCGGCGACGACCCCGATCTCTTCTGTGTGGGCGACCCCCATCAGTCCATCTACGGCTTCAACGGTGCCAATCCGGCGCTCATCAACGAACTACTCGCCACGTGGCCGGACATGGTCGTGCTCGACCTCACGAGAAACCACCGCTCCACCGCGAACATCATCGCGGTGGCGAACACCTTGCTCGAAGAAGGGGCTCGCGGCATCATGCCCGCGAAGGACGAGGGTGAAGTACCGCTCGTTCGCCAGTACAACACCGACGAAGAAGAGGCCGAACACGTCGCCACGTGGCTCGGCGCGCGCCACCAACCGGGGAGCCCGTGGAAGTCAATGGCGGTACTCTCGCGTACGAACGCACAACTGGAACTCATCGCGAGCTATCTCGACGCCGTGGACATCCCGAACGAACGACGCGGGCCCGAACACTCGCCGGCCTCGGACTTGATGGCCCCGGAGCTCTCCGCACGCCACTTCAGCGAGGCCGATCGCGACGCCGTTGCGCTGTCCACGATCCATCGCGCGAAGGGGCTGGAGTTCCAACACGTCGCGGCGATCGGCTGGGCCGAAGGTCAGTTGCCCAACTACAACGCGACGACGCCCGAACAGCTCGCCGAAGAACAGCGCCTCGCCTACGTCGCACTCACTCGAGCCGAGCACTCACTCCTCATCACCTGGAGCAAAGGGCGCAACGATCCTCGTTACCCGGACCGCTCGCCGTCACGCTTCTTGGCTCCGATCGAGGGAGTGATTCGTGAGCTCGACGAGCGAAACGCGCCACTCACCGGCGACGCTCGAAAGGCCCGTCTCGCCGCCATTCGCGCGTCACTGACGGAAAGTCTTGAACGTCTCGAAGACGAAGGTTCCCGTTCGAGGTGAAGAATCGCCGCGGGTATAGTTCGCAGCGGGTGACGTAAGCGATCGACGAGAGAGGCCACGACGATGAACGGTGCGCACGCGCTCCTCGCCACCCTCGAGGCCAATGCCGTCGACGTCTGTTTCGCCAATCCCGGTACCTCGGAGATGCACTTCGTCGCCGCCCTCGACGACGCGCCGGCCATGCGAGGCATCCTCTGTCTGTTCGAAGGTGTCGCCACGGGCGCCGCCGACGGCTACGCGCGCGTGACCGGAACGCCCGCGGCCACCTTGTTGCACCTCGGACCGGGTCTCGCGAACGGGTGGGCCAACCTGCACAACGCGCGACGAGCGCGCGTGCCACTTCTCAATATCGTGGGCGATCACGCGACGTACCACGCTCATCTGGACGCCCCGCTGCAGAGCAACGTGCAACTGCTGGCCGACACGCTCGAAGGTTGGTACTGTCGCACGACCTCGTCCGACGATCTGGCCGCCGACGCCGCTCGCGCCGTGCAGGCCGCGTTCGGACCGCCCGGTCGTGTCGCCACACTCGTGCTCCCTGCCGACGTGTCGTGGGGTGACGTCGGGACCGTCCCGTCGCTGTGGCCGAGGGCCACGCGGCCCGCACCACTCGCGATCGACGAGCCAACGTTCGAGCGAGCGATCGCCGCGCTTCGTTCGAAGCGCTGCGCGCTCTTCCTCGGCGACGGCGCGCTGACGAAAGAACAGACCAGTCTCGCCCAGCGGGTCGCGTCGGCGACGTCGTCACGGCTACTGATGGAGACCTTCGCCACGAAGATGGACCGCGGCTCGGGCGTGGCGAGCCCGGAACGCCTCATCTACCTCAGCGAGTTCGCCGTCGATCAGTTGAAGGAGTCTGAGGTCATCGTCTTGGTGGGCTCTACCGAGCCCGTGGGCTTCTTCGCCTATCCCAACGTGCCCAGTCGTCTCGTGCCGGAGGGCTGCGAGATCATTCAGCTCGCTCCCCCGGGCAGCGACACGCTGGGCGCTCTCGAAGCGCTCGTCGAGGCACTGCACGCACCCGCCGTCGCGCTCGAGCGCGGCGAGCGAACGGCCCCTCCGAGCGGTGAACTGACCACGCAATCGTTCGCCGCGGCCGTGGGTGCCACCCTGCCAGCGGGCGTCATCGTCGCCGACGAGTCCAACACCAGTAGCGTCCACCTCTTTGGCGCCACGCGCTTCGCCCCCGAGCACCAGTGGATGACGCTCACGGGAGGCGCGATTGGCTTCGGACTTCCCGTCGCGCTCGGGGCCGCCGTCGCGTCGAAGCGCCGCGTGTTAGCGCTCGAGTCGGACGGTTCGATGATGTACACGCTCCAAGCGTTGTGGACCATGGCGCGCGAGGGACTCGACGTCACGGTCGTGGGACTTTCCAATCGCAGCTACGCCATCCTCAACATGGAGTTGACCCGCGTCGGCGCGTCTCGTGACGGCGGAGCCAGCGCTCGCCTGCTCGATCTCGATGATCCCACGCTCGACCTCAGTCAGCTCGCGCTCGCGCAGGGCGTGCCGAGCGTGCGCGCGACCAGCGCCGACGAACTCGTCGTCGCGCTCGAACGCTCCTACGCGACGCCCGGGCCGATGTTCATCGAAGCCGTGCTGCCGAAGGGCCTGCACTAGCGACCGAGCAGACGGGTTTCGCTCGGGACGCGACTACATCGCGTCAGCGAGAATGAAGAAGATCTCGGCTTCGGCAGCGACGTTTCCGTCGACGCAAGCGCGGCCGAATCCCTTGCCGCCTCGCGCCGAAAGTTTGGTCATCTCACACTCCACCAGTACGGTGTCGCCGGGAACGACTTGACGGCGAAAGCGAGCGTTCTCCACGCCACCGAAGAGGGGCAGGCGTCCCACGTAACGCGGGTCGGCCAGCACGACGACGGCGCCGCACTGGGCGATCGACTCAAGCAGCAACGCTCCTGGCGTCGTCGGGCGCCCAGGGAAGTGTCCCGCGAAGAACCACTCGTCCCCGCGAAGCGTCCACTCGCCGCTCGCTCGCACGCCCGGTTCGAGGAAGAGCAGCGTGTCGAGGAACAAGAAGGGCTCTCGGTGCGGCAACCAGTCCATCGGGTTCAGAGAGACGTCGCTCACGCGAGCGCCAATTCCGCGATCCGCCGATCGCTGTCAACGTTCATCAGTCGAAACGTCCTCTGGTCACCACGTGTGAGCACGTCCCTCGCGCGCGCCGGCGCGGGTACGCCGAGCGACGTCGTCGGGGCGTAACACTCGACCTGCTTGTCACCCTTCAACTGCACTTTGATAACCGCCCCGTGCGAGGTAAAGGCGGTCACCTCTCCCGCAACTCGCGAGCCCACGCGGTACGTGTTCTTGAAGAGCGTGAAGTCGGCTACAGGATTGACGGGATGGCGACCGCGCCGCAACGCGACCGCGGGCTCGGGCGTGGGCGTGGGCGCTGCCGTCGGAGGCGAGATCTTGGCGACTTTCTTCGCTGCCCTCGTCGCGGGAACCTTGGCCGCGGACTTTCTCGTCGCCGGCTTTTTCAACGCGTCGAGGGCCTTGGCTGCCTTCTTCGGGGACTTCGCCGGTGACTTCGCCGTCGGGCGCTCGGGTGCCTTCTCCGCGATTTTCTCCTGCTTCACCGCGGCCTTCTTCGTCGGCGTCGCCTTCTTCGCGCTCTTCACTGGCGTGATCGTCGTGCCAATCGTCGGTTTGGCGCCACTGGGCAACGTCACGGCTAACTTCTTCGCCGCGCGCGTGACCTTGACGTTGCGAACGGGCACGCGTGGCGTGAACACCCAGCCCACGCCACGGACGGGCTTGCCGCCAACGAGTCGTCCCACGTCAAAGAGCCACGGATATTCGTCCTGGAACTCTTGGAACGAGTCGTTGCTCAACACCACACCGTCGATGCGGTCGGCGATCTTCAAAATGAAGGCGTCGCCTCGACCCACGGCGCCGGCAGGTGGCGTCACGATTTCTCCGGCGAGCACCGCGTCGTTGAATCGACTTCGTTCGTTGGGCGCGGAGCGGTGTTCGAACGTCGCGTCCACGACCACGATGATCTCGGCGGACGGATTCTCTTCGCTGAACGCGCTGACGGCTTCGTCGAGCTGCGTGAGACTGGGCGTGACTCGACCTTCGGTGGCGAGATTCGAGCCATCGACCACGACGCGGAGCCGTGGGCTCTTCGCGGGACTCACCCGATCGCTCGTGCCAGGAGGTCCGCCTGCTCGGCGCCGTGCACGAGACCGCTGCCCGTCGCCGGACTCGCCGACTCGGCGCGCGCCACGTGCGAGACGCGCACGTGGCGCAGGTGGTCGTGCATCCGTAAGTGCACGAAGGGCCACGCTCCCATGTTTTCGGGCTCCTCTTGGAGCCAGACGACTTCGGCGAGGTTGGGGTAGCCGCCAAGGACTCGCTCGATCTCCGCGCTCGGCCACGGGTAGAGCTGCTCGACGCGCACGACGGCCACGTGCTTCGCCGCTGTGGCGTCACGATGACCGAGCGCTTCGTGCGATACCTTGCCCGACGCCAGGACCACGCGAGTGACCGCTGCGGGGTCATCGACGCGATCGTCGAGCACCGTCTGGAACGAGCCGTGTTCGAACTCGGTGATCGGTGACCGCGTCTGGGCGGCGCGCAACATCGACTTCGGGGTGAAGACGATGAGCGGTGTGGGGCGTTCGCGCAACACCTGACTACGCAGGAGGTGGAAGTACTGCGCGGAGGTCGTCGGTTGCGCGACACGAATATTGTTACGCGCGCTGAGCGAAAGGAACCGCTCGATGCGACCACTGGAGTGCTCGGGTCCCTGACCCTCGTAGCCGTGAGGTAGCAGCATCACCAGCGTCGCGTGTTGACCCCACTTGTCTTCGGCCGCCACCAGGAAGTTGTCGATGATGATCTCGGCGCCGTTGGCGAAGTCCCCGAACTGCGCCTCCCAGGCGACCAGCGTGTTCGACGCCTCGACCGAGTACCCGTACTCGAAGCCCAAGGCCGCGTACTCCGACAAGAATGAGTCGCGCACCGTGAAGAAACCCGGCGCGCCCATGCTCGCGAGCGGCACGTACTGCTGGCCGTTGTCGTAGTCGATCAATGCCGCGTGACGGTGTGAGAACGTACCTCGACGGGTGTCCTGGCCCGTGAGGCGCACGTTCGAACCGCCCATCACGAGCGATCCCAACGCCAACGCCTCACCGAAGGCCCAGTCGACGTCGCCGGACTCGAGCAGCGCGAGACGCTGCGTGAACTGACGTTCGAGCTTGGGGTGAATGGTGAATCCCTCGGGCGCGCTGATCGAGGCCCGCGCGATCGCCATCAGCGTCGCGTGGTCGACGCCCGTGTCGGGTGCCGAACGATCGGCGGGCGTCTCGGCGAGGGGGACGCCCTTCAACTGCGGGACGGGAACGGTTCGAACTTCGTCGAGCACGTTCTGCAGTCGGGCGTTGAACTCGTTGAGCGCGGCCTCAGCCTCGTCGATGGAGATATCCCCACGACGAACCAGCGTTTCGGTGTAGAGCTTTCGTACCGAGCGCATCTGATCAATGATCTTGTACATCTGAGGCTGGGTGTAGCTCGGGTCGTCACCTTCGTTGTGTCCGAATCGGCGATAACAGACGACGTCCAACACGACATCGCGCTGGAAGGTCTCGCGGTAAGCGAAGGCCAAGCGCGCCGCGCGCGCGCAGGCTTCAGGGTCATCGCCGTTCACGTGGAAGATCGGTGCCTGAATCATCTTGGCGACGTCGGTGGGGTAGAAGCTCGAGCGCGCCGACTCGGGCGCCGTGGTGAAGCCGACCTGGTTGTTCACGACGAGGTGGATCGCCCCACCCACTCGATAGCCCGAGAGTTGGGACAGGTTCAAGGTCTCGGCGACGACACCTTGACCGGCGAAGGCGGCGTCACCGTGGATCAACACCGCCAGGTACGGGTGTTCGACGAAGGGCAGGTCGGTCGCGGTGCCGTCACTCGGGCGAAGGACGAGGTCTTGCTTGGCGCGCACGATGCCTTCGACGACCGGACTCACCGCTTCGAGGTGCGATGGGTTGGAGGCCATCGACACGTCGATCATGACGCCACGAGGGTTCTTGAAGACGCCGCGCGCACCCTTGTGGTACTTGACGTCGCCACTCCCCTGGACGCTCTCCGGGTCGAGGTTGCCCTCGAACTCGGAGAAGATGTCGCTGTAGGACTTGCCGACGATGTTCGCCAACACGTTCAGGCGACCTCGGTGGGCCATGCCGATGACCGCTTCTTTCACGCCGTGGTCGGCGGCTTCATCCAACACGGTCTGCAGGGCGACGATGGTGGACTCGGCGCCCTCGAGGCCGAATCGCTTCTGGCCCACGTACCGCGTGTGGAGGAACCGCTCAAAGACCTCAGCTTCGCTCAGCACGTTCAAGATCCGACGTTGTTCGTCCAACGTGGTCGAGGAGTCGACGCCTTCGACGCGCTCTTGAATCCAGCGCTTCTGCACGGGGTCCATGATGTGGCCGTACTCGATACCGATCGTGCGACAGTACGCGTCGCGCAGGATCGCCAGGATCTTCTCGAGTGGCGCCTCGTGCAGACCGGCCAGGCCGTCCACCACGAAAGAGCGCTGGAGGTCCCAGATGGTGAGTCCGTACGACGCCAGGTCCAACTCCGCGTGAAGGGGCGGCGGTTCGCTGCTGAGGGGATCGAGATGGGCGTTCAGGTGACCGCGGACGCGATACATGTTTATGAGGGCCTGCACGCGGATCTGCTTCAGGATCCGTTCGGCCTCCGCCTCGTTTGACGAAGGATTGGAGTCTTTCGCCCAGCGTGCCGGTTCGTACGGGATGCCGAGTGAGGCGAAGATCTCGTCGTAGAACTCGTGCTCACCGGTCAAACACTCCGCGACGTACTTCAAGAAGAGACCCGATTCCGCGCCTTGGATAATGCGATGGTCGTACGTCGAGGTCAGGGTCATTACCTTGCCGACGCCGAGCTCGGCGAGGGCGCGCGGATCGGCCGCTTCGAAGCCCGCCGGCCACGCGAGCGCGCCGACGCCGAAGATGGCGCCTTGGCCGGGCATCAGTCGCGGGACCGATTGAACGGTGCCAAGCGTGCCCGGGTTGGTGATCGACACGGTGGCGCCTACGAGGTCGTCCGCTCCGTACCCGCCGCCGTGCACCTTTCGAACCAGGTCCTCGTACGCCAACAGGAACGTGCGAAAGTCCATCGTGTCGGCGTCACGAATCACCGGAACCAGCAGTGTGCGCGTGCCGTCCTTCTTCTGCACGTCAACGGCGAGACCGAGACCCACGTGCTCGTGACGTCGCACGCCCGGCGTCCCCTTGTCGTCGACGGCGTCGATGAACGAAGCGTTCATCGCAGGAATCTCGCCGAGGCCCTTCAAGATGGCGTACGCGATGACGTGCGTAAAGGAGACTTTCGCGCCGCTCGAGCGAGCGAGCGACTCGTTCAAGGCGCTGCGATTGATCTCCAAGAGCCGCGCGGCAACCGTGCGAACGCTGGTCGCCGTTGGCACGGCGAGACTCGCGTTCATGTTGGTCACGATGCGCGCCGCCGCTCCCCGAAGGGGCGTCGCTTCGGCGTCGATCGTGACCGGGCGCGCTGGCGTCGGCGACCGCGTCGTCACCGAGGCGACGGTCGGCAACGTCGAGCGTTGGTAGTCGGCGAAGAACTCACGCCAGCTTTCGGCCACCGATGAGGGGTCGGCGAGAAAGCGGTCGTACATGTCGTCGACGAGCCACGCGTTAGGTCCAAACGAGCCCTGCGCCGGGCGAGCTGACGATGCATCAGGGGGTGTAGTCACCCTTCCAGCCTAGGGCTCGACACGAGGCATTCGATGAGTCGAGGCGCTCCCAACCCCGGTAAGTTTCCAATGTGCCTACCCCGTCCGCGCGCGCCACGCGAATCCACTTCACCGCCAACGCACCCGTCCAGGGCCTGGCCGTCGCCGAACGCAGGGTCGAAGGCTCGAAGGGCTGCGTCATCTTCGTGCACGGTGCACTCGATCGCGGCGGATCCTTCGCGCGACTCGTTCGGCGACTCGAGAACTTCGACGCCGTGGTCTACGACCGCCGGGGCTACCAAGGTTCTCGCGACTTGGGGCCCGCCGGCCTCGCAGTACACGTCGACGACCTGTCGAAACTGATCGACCGCGAAGCGGAACGCCAGCCGGTCATACTCCTGGGCCACAGTTTCGGCGGCCTGGTCACCTTTGGCGCCGCGCTTCGCGAACCGTCGAACGTGCAACTCGTCGTGAACTTCGAGTCACCACTTCCGTGGATCTTGCGACGCGAAAGCTCCCGCCCCGCGCTTACGGACGACGCCCGCTACGAAGCCGAGCGCTTCTTTCGCCGTGTGGTCTCGACGAAGGCGTGGGACCGGCTCAGTGAGCATCAACGCGAGTCACGACGATTGGACGGACCGGCGCTCTTGCGAGACCTCGCCACCGTGCAACGCACGAAGGCACCGTTCGACCTCTCGACACTGCGCGTACCGGCGACCTACGCCTACGGCGACGGCGTACTCGCCGACTACTACCGCGCCCTCGCCGCCGAGCTGGTGAAAGTAAATCCGTCGATCGAGACGGAGGTGTTAGAACACGCCAACCACGACGCGCATTTGAAGAACCCCGATCAGCTCGCGGCGATCGTGCAACGGCGATGGGACCAGGTGTGCGCGTCGGTGTAACCGGTTCGTCGGGACTCATCGGCCGCTCACTCGTCGAAGCGCTGCACGAGCGCGGTGACGTCGCGGTGCCCTTCGTCCGACCCTCCTCGACGCAGGTCTCTGGCGATACCGTGCGGTGGGACCCCGCGCGTGGCGTCTTCGATGAAGGTGATCTGAAACGAATCGGTGGTCTCGACGCGGTCGTCAACCTCGCGGGCGCCGGCATCGGTGATCGTCGATGGAACGCGTCGCGAAAGAGAGAGATTCTCGACTCGCGTGTCACGACCACGACGTTCTTAGTGAGTGTGCTGCCTGAGTTTCCCGATGGGGGAGGCTTCCTCGCCAACGCGTCAGCCATTGGTTGGTACGGATCGCGCGGCGATGAGCGCCTCGACGAAACGTCAACCCGGGGCGCGGGCTTTCTCTCCGACGTGTGCGTTGCCTGGGAGACCGCGACGTCGCCACTCGAGGATCGTGGTCTGGGCGTGGCTCACGCCCGCAGCGGCGTCGTCCTCAGTACGAAGGGTGGCGTACTGAAGAAGCAACTCCCCCTCTTTCGAAGCGGACTCGGGGGCCGCTACGGCGCAGGCAGCCAGTGGATGAGTGTTATCTCGCTCTACGACGAGGTGCGCGCGCTGCTGTGGGTGATTGACCATCGGCTCACGGGTCCCGTAAACCTCGTAGCCCCCCAGCCGATCACCAACCGGGAGTTCACCCACGACCTTGCGCGCCTCGTGCGTCGACCTGCGCTGCTTAACGTACCGACGTGGACGCTCAAAGTGGCACTCGGCAGTGAGATGGCGGACGAACTCATACTGGCCAGCGAACGCGTCACCCCGAAGAGCCTTCAGTCATCGAACTTCAAATTTGAACACGACGATTCGCACGAAGCGTTGAAATGGGCGCTCGACAGTACGAACTAAAGTCCTTGGTCCAACTGGCCAAAGTCGCTGATGACGCCCCAGGGCGTACTCCACGCCACTAAAGTTTGTGCTGGACCGCAGAATGCGGAACGGCACTCTGAACGCAGCCACCCAGGTGGCGCTGGGATTCTACTCACCATGCACTTTCCAAGCAGAATTCGACTTTCTCTCGCTTTTGTGGTGGCGCTCGGCGTCTTCGTGATGACGCTCGGGGTGCCCGCGACCAGCCAGGCCGCCGCGGCCCGCACGGTTACCTTTGCCGAGATGCCCGGCGCGAGCCCTAACCACATCTTTCCCTACGCCAGTTGCCTCTACGATTCGCCGAACAATATCGGCCAGTTCCAACAGTTGATGTTCCGACCCCTGTACTGGTTCGGGGTGGGTCCCTCCGTCGCCCAGAGTGGTGAGCTCTCTCTCGCAACGCAACCTTTGTACAACAAGTCCAACACGTCGGTGGCGATCACCATGAAGGGCTGGAGATTCGCCGACGGCCAGATCGTCAACGCCCAGTCCGTCAAGTTCTTCCTCAACCTGTACATGTCCGATCCCCTCGCCTTCTGCGGGTACGAGCAAGGCATGGGCATACCGGACCAGGTCCGTTCAGTGACAACCTCGGGCAACACCGTCCACATCAACTTCGACAGAGCCGTCAATCCGACGTGGATGACCGATAACTTCTTGTCTCAGATCACGCCCATGCCGACTCGTTGGGACCGGGTGTCTTCGTCCCAGTCGGGACGTTGCTCCACCGGCGTCTACGGCGCGGGATCGACCATCGCCTCGTGCAAGTCCGTCGAGACCTACCTCTCTGGTCTCGCGACGAGGACCAAGACCTTCAGCACCGCTTTCTGGCAAGGCGGCGTCGACGGCCCGTGGAAACTCGCGTCATTCGACAGCACGGGCAACGCCACCTTCGAGGCGAACCCGTCCTACAGCGGTCCGCAGAAGGCGCGCGTGAAGTACGTGAAGGAAGTGGCTTTCTCCTCGGCGGCGGAAGAGGTCGCGGCGCTCGACAAGGGAACCTTGGACGTGGGGTACGTCGACCCTACGACACTGCCCCCACGGGCAACGCCCAAGAGTGCCGGACCGAACATCGCGGCGCTCAGCGCGCAGTACAACCTGGCCGCGGGCTCGTTGTGGGGCTTCAACGAGGCCGTGTTCAACTTCAATCCAGCCAACGCCAAGTCGGCGGCGATTGCGGAGCTGTACGTCCGCCAAGCGCTTGAAGAGGCAGTCAACCAATCCTCGATCGTGTCGAGTGCGCTCAACGGATACGGTTACGCCACCGACAGTCCCCTGCCCCTCGCGACGCCCGTGACACTCGCGAAGGCCGTCACGAACCCCTACCCCTACAACCTCGCCAACGCCAAAGCCCTGCTCACGAGCCACGGATGGACGTTGGTCAGTGGCGTCATGACGTGCACCTCGCCGGGAACGAACGCTACGGAATGTGGCGCCAATATCAACGCTGGCTACACGCTGAACTTCAACATCGTGTGGCCCGGCGATTCGCCCATACTGAACAACGCTCTTAAACAAGAGATAGCCAGTTGGGCCTCGATTGGCGTGGTCGTCACGCCCAACTACGGCACCGCTAACAACGTCGTCACCGACTGCTCTGCGACCTCGATCTATCAGATCTGCGTGCTGGAGACCGGTTGGAACTACGCGAGCAGTTACTTTCCATCCGGCGAAGAACTCTTGGCGCCCAAGGGAATAGCGAATTTCGGTGCCTACAGCGACGCCCACATGACGTCACTGATCGACGCGACGACGTCGAGAGTCGAAAATCTGACGAGTTACGCCTCGTACGCCGCCCAACAACTGCCGGTGCTCTTCGAACCGCAAGTCGAACAGACCGTCGAGGTGCTCAAGACGCTCAAGAGCGCCATTGGCTTTACACCGAGTCCGCTCGGCAACTTCATGCCGGAGTACTACTACTTCTAGCGAAACGCGTACGAACCCGTCAACGTCGGCGAGATGAGCGAGACGTCACTTCGTTTGGCCGTAAACGAAACGGACCCACGAGCTGGTCCGCGACGTGAAGGACCCCACGCTCGAAGACGAGCGGATCGTGGGAATCACGTCTCAGGGCCCTCGCGAGGGGTGAACGGTTCTCAAAACGGCCCAAAATTGGCTTAGAGTTCTCAGATTTCCTTCTCCCGCGAGATAAGGCTTGGAATTGAAAACCTCGACAAAAACCAATCACAATATGGCGACGTGACCCCTCGGGGTCGTTTGGAGCCAAACCCTCATTCATTTCGGCGGTGTTATTTGATCCTTACGTGACCTTGTCTGCCCTCTTACCTTCTTGTACAGTGAGTCCCAGACCGCCGACTGTGGCGGATGTGTGAAGAGCGTGATCACTTCGGTGGTACGGGAGGCAATATGTTTCGAAAATATAAGATCCGTGCATCATTAACAGTTGGCGTGGCTCTGGCGGCCGCGGCCGTCGGGCTTATTGCGCCGTCGATCGGCGGCGCAGCGTCCACTCCGAGCGTTATAACGATCGCTGAGGGCGCAAACGCAACACCGAACTATATTTTGCCCTTCTACCCACCAGCGAACTGTACGGTAACCAATACTTCGCAATTCCAAGAAATGATGTATCGCCCGTTATACTTCTTCGGCCTCGGCGGCAGTGCCGCCCTCCAGCCCACCTTGTCAACGGGAAAGCTTCCAGTTTACTCGAACGGCAACAAGACGGTGACGATCAACATGAAGGGATGGAAGTTCGCCGACGGCCAGACCGTTAACGCCGAGTCAGTGATGTTCTTCCTAAACATGTACGATGCCGTACCCTCGGGATTCTGCACCTACACCAAGGGCCTAGGAATTCCCGACCAAGTGGCGAGCGCCTCGGGTTCGGGCAACACCGTGGTCATCCACCTGAAGAGCTCGGTGAGCCCTCTGTGGTTCACGAATAACGAATTGGCAGTTATCACGCCTATGGCCAATTCCTGGGACATGACGAGTGCCAGCAAGAAGAGTAACTGCGCTTCTGGTAAGTACGGCGCCGCTTCGACGATGGCTGCCTGCAAGGCAGTCCAGGCCTACTTGACCAAGCAGGGTGCGAACACTTCGACCTTCACGGGCAAACTGTGGCAGAGCGGCGTGAGCGGGCCCTACACCTTGATCAAGATGGACAACTTGGGCAACGCGGAGTTTCAGGCCAACCCTAAGTACTCCGGTCCTCAGAAGGCAAAGGTCAAGTACGTCAAGCTTGTTGCGTTCACGTCCACGACCGCCGAGCAGAACCAGCTGCAAGGCGGCAACATCGACTTCGGCTACGTTGACCCTTCGGTCTTGACGTCGCCCGCTCCGGCGCCCGGAAAAGTCGGAGCAAACTTTGGGCCCTTGAAGTCGAAGTTCAACCTCATCTCCACCGTTCCGTACTCCAATAACT
>DATKSO010000140.1:0-9932 GCA_035531635.1 Acidimicrobiales bacterium
ACCCCAACCCGCTTCACGCATGACCGGTAGGCAGGCCTTCGCCACCCAGAACGACGTGTCCAGATTTCGTGACAAGCTGGCACGCCAGAGTTCGTACTCCATCGTTTCGAGGGTGCCTTGTTCGGGCTGCGGGTTCGAAAGCGACGTCATTCCCGCGTTCTGGACGACGACGTCCAGACGCCCAAAGACCGCGACCGCCCGCATCACCGCCGCGTCACTCGTCGCCGGGACCGTGAGGTCGCCGACGACGGTTTCGACGCTCGCGCCAAGTTCGTCGCGCAGTTCGCTGGCTCGATCGTTGATTCGCTCCGTGGTCGAGGTGATGACGAGGGACGCTCCCATTCGTGCGAGCAGTCGAGCGGTCGCGAAACCAATGCCGCTCGCACTTCCCGCACCCGTCACGAGTGCTGTACGACCGGTCAAGTCAAACGCCGATTCCACGTTCAGCCTTTCGTAAGAGGATCACGCTGAGTGTCTCAACGATGTTAGAACGTCCTCGACGCAGTTCTGGGCGTGAGCCCGGGTGCCGATGGAGGTGCGACTTAGGCTCACGTCATGAACGCCAACTTCGAGCCCATGGTCGACCTCGCGGCCGCGCGACGAAGTGCGGAGTCTTGCGCCGCGGCGTGGGATCTTGAATTGGGAGCACCCTTTGCGCTCTCCAACGTCTCGTTCGTCGCGCCGGCGGGCGAGACTCAGGTTCTCAAGGCGCCGTGGGAAGGCGATGACGAGTCGTTGCACGAAGGCGACGCGCTCGAGCTGTGGGACGGCGACGGGGCAGTCCGCTTGCTTCGTCGCTCGGGCCGAGTGCTCCTGGAAGAGCGGGCGGTGCCCGGTGACGATCTCTCATTGGCCCTCGACGACGAGGCGACGCGCAGTGCCGTCGAACTCGCGCGTCGACTGTGGAGATCGGCGCGCGACCCTTTTCGTCCTGTTGGCCCTGAGGTCTCTCGTTGGTTGGACGTGGGCGAACGCGAAGGGAGCGAGCTGGTCCCGCTCGCGCGCGAGCTCTTCGCTGAGATCGGCGGCGGTGCTGACTGGCTCGTCCACGGGGACTTTCACCATCACAACATTCTTCGCGCGGGCGAGCGTTTCGTCGCGATCGATCCCAAACCGTTCCTCAGCGATCGCGAGTACGACGTGGCGTCATTCCTCTGGAATCCCATTGGCAACCGGCTCGGGGACCGCGCTGAGACCGAACGGCGTATAGCGGCGTTCGTGGACGCCGGACTTGACGACTATCGGATTCGGGCGTGGACCGTTATCCGCGGTTCGTACTTGCGTCCGACTCCCGATTTCGTCGAACCGCTCCGGGCCTTGCTCCCTCGTACCCCCTTCGTATGATGTGCCGCATCAACTTCTTGACTTCTGATGACGGTGACTAGGGCGCGCGCAGCTCTCCTGCTCGCCTGGGCAGTACTGATCGGCACGACCGCGTTGCCCGTGACGACGTCTGCATCCTCGTCGAGAGACGTGCGTACGGAGCCGCGACTCATCGCGCGGGCCCTCGGTACTCGGTTGCCCCGCACGACGTGTCAAGTGTTTCCGAGTGACAACGTCTGGAACACGCCCATTACCACCCTTCCGGTCGACGCTCACAGCGCGACCTGGCTGCGTTCGATGAACGCGTCGACGACGTTGCTGCACCCGGACTACGGACCCTCGGGCAATCCGAGACAGCCGTACGGCATCCCATGGACCGTCGTCCCCGCGCGCACGGCGTTCACGAGCATCAAGTTTCTGTACGACTCGGAGAGCTACCGAGGCCCCTACCCGCTCACGGCGTCAACGCCGATCGAAGGCGGATCGGATCGCCACGCGCTCATGGTCGACCCGAGGAAGTCGACGAGATCGGCCGCGTGCACGCTGTTTGAGACGTACGCCACGGTGTATCGAGCCCACGGACGCTCGAGCGCGGGCTCGGGCGCGGTGTGGAATCTCAACTCGAACGCCCTTCGTCCAGTCGGTTTCACGTCGGCCGACGCGGCGGGCCTGCCGATCCTTCCCGGCCTCGTCAACTATGACGAGGTGGCGTCGGGATCGATGAATCACGCGTTGCGATTCACGGTGCAGTGCACGCAACAGTCCTTCCTGTGGCCCGCCCGGCATGAAGCTGGACAGGCCGACGCGAACTGTCCGCCCATGGGCGCACGGTTTCGACTGAACGCATCCTTCACCCTTCCGGCCGCGAACTGTGCCTCGTTCTGCCAGACCGTGCTCACGACCATGAAGACCTACGGCCTGATCATCGCTGACAACGGCAGCAACTGGTACTTCCAAGGGACGGCCGATGGGCGCTGGACGGCGACCGACGTCGATCAACTGAAGCAGATTCCGGCCAGCCAGTTCGTGGCGGTCGACGAGTCGTGTCTTATAGTCAGTCCCAATTCGGGCGAGGCGCTTCAGCCAGGCACGCCGGGCTACGTGCAACGCTGTACTCCCGCGGCGAGTTAGTCGTGGTGTGCCAAGCGGCGTGACGAACACTTCAACTGACGGTGGATACGACGGGCGCGGTGCCAACCTTTTCTTGGACGTGGTGGGTGACTGGGGCTAATCTGCGGTTACGAGGTGAGCCATGGCTATCGCATGCAAAGTGTCCGGTGAGTTCGCGCAGAACATCACGTGCCAACTTGACGCCGGTCAATCGATGTTCGCAGACGCGACGAAGTTCCGATGGAAGACGACCAACGTGGCGATCGAGACTCGCCTCTCCGTTCCCGGTGGGGACGCGGACTCGGCCAACCAACAGGCCAAACAGGGCGGCGGCGGATTTTTGAAGTCGGTGGTAGCGACCGCTACCGAAGTCGGAAAGCGCGCCCTCGCGGGACAGAGTCTCGCTTTCCAGTGGTTCTCGCCCGCGGGAGGATCGGGGTTGGTGTCCTTCGCTGGCGAGGTCCCGGGCCAGGTGCGCGTCATCGAACTTGACGGCACCAGCGGATGGCGCGCGGAGAGTCGCGCTTTTGTGTGCGCCGAGTCGAGCGTTAAGTACGACATCGACTTCAGTGGCTTCAGCATTGGTCGTCGATCACGTAACGGCTTCATCTTCGAACATTTCACCGGTGTGGGGACCGTCGTCCTCGGTGGCGGCGGCAGTCTCCTCGAACTCAATCCCACGGACTACGGCGGCAAGATTCAAGTCCACGGGGGCGCGGTCGTCGCCTTTTCGGATTCCGTCGCCTTCAACGTCGAACGCGTCGGGGCCCTGAACGCGCAAACCATCATGACGGCCGCGTTCGGCGGTTCGGGCATCAATCTCGTCACCCTTTCCGGTGACGGACCTGTGATACTTCAATCGACGCTGCACCGCGAGTTTGAAGATGAAGAGCATCAAGATCAGAGTGATTCGAATCCGTTGCGGCAAGGACTTCTCGGTCGACTCTAAGTAGAAAGCAGGTGAAGTATGGCTTTGATGGACAAGATGAAAGCTCAGGCGGCACAACTCGCCCAGAAAGCGCAAGAAGCCGGAAAGGCGGGACAGTCGAAGATCGTCGACGTTCAGGCGAAGCGTCGCGCGGACGGACTCCTCCGTGACCTCGGTGCCGCGGTGTACGCCCAACGGACGGGCAGCGCCACGGGCGACACGTCCGGTGACATTGATCGACTGGTTTCCGAATTGACCAAACTCGAATCCGAAAACGGCCCGCTGGACGCGAGTGAGGCTGCCCCGCCCGCCGATGAAGCGACCACCGAGACGGAGAATCCACCCGAAGGTGGCTTCACCCTCTAACGAGCGAGGCGTACGGGCTCGTTCGATGACGCCGCAGTCTCCGACTACATTTCGTGTCGCCGAGGTGGTGCGAGCACGTCCGGTCGTACTCAACCCACCAGATAGGAGTTGGCCATGACGTACTCGTCGGCGCCGTTATCGTGTGGTGGGTCGTGCGGGGCGAGATGACTGTGCCTCACTGCAACGCCTTTAGTGCACTGGCTCACGGACCCCAGTGACGAGTTCTTTGCGAGCGGGCGCGCGCACGTGATCGAGCAGTCAACGTTCTCTGTCGAACCGTGGTGTCTCCGCGAAACGGAGTTGGACCTCGACCTCTTGGCGCAGAGCGAGTCACTCTTCACGCTGTCGAACGGTCATATCGGATGGCGAGGCAATCTCGACGAAGGCGATCCCCACGGCCTCATCGGCTCGTACTTGGGCGGCGTGCACGAACTCCGACCGCTGCCCTACGCCGAAGCGGGCTACGGGTACCCCGTCAGCGATGAGGTCATGATCAACGTGACCAACGGCAAACTGATTCGTCTGCTCGTCGACGATGAACCCTTCGACGTGCGCTACGGCGAACTCACCGCTCACGAACGCCTCCTCGACTTTCGCGCCGGAGTGTTGGAGCGTCGAGTGGAGTGGACGTCACCGTCGAATCGGAAGATTCGCGTGAATTCGACGCGTCTCGTGTCACTCGTTCAGCGCTCGGTCGCCGCCGTCTCCTTCGAGGTCGAAGCGGTCGATCAGTCGGTGCGGCTCGTGGTCCAGTCTGAGTTAGTCGTCAATGAATCGCCGCCACCGTCGACGAGTGGTGACCCGCGCATGGCGGCGGTACTCGAGTCGCCGTGGCTGTCGAGAAGCTACTCCAGCACTGGCGCGTCGGCCGAACTCGTCCATCGCACCACGGCCAGCAAGTTGAGGGTGGCGGCCGCGATGGATCACGTGGTCGAAGGGCCCGCCAACGCGCAAGTCGAGTCCGAGAGCTTTCCCGACCTTGGTCGCGTCACGGTTACCGTGACGTTGCAACCGGGAGAGTGTCTGCGAGTGGTCAAGTACGTGACGTACGGTTGGTCGGCGCAGCGCACGAAAGAGGCCCTGCGCGACCAAGTCGACGCCGCGCTCACCGTCGCTCGCCAGACCGGATGGGACGGACTGCTCACCGAGCAGCGCGAGTACCTCGACGATTTCTGGTCGCGCGCGGACGTGGAGATCGACGGTGACGAGGAGATCCAGCAGGCCGCGCGCTTCTCCCTCTTTCACGTGTTGCAGGCGAGCGCGCGCAGTGAACGCCGAGCAATCCCGGCGAAGGGACTGACGGGCACGGGCTACGCCGGGCACGCCTTCTGGGACACCGAGACCTACGTACTCGCCGTACTGAGTTACACCATGCCCGAAGCCGTCGCCCACGCGCTCGAGTGGCGCCACAGTTCGCTCTCACTGGCGTTGGAGCGAGCCGAGCAACTGGGTCTCAAGGGCGCAGCGTTCCCTTGGCGCACGATCACGGGAGCTGAGTGCTCGGCCTACTGGCCCGCGGGGACCGCCGCCTTTCACGTGGGCGCCGACGTCGCCGACGCCGTCGTGCGGTACCTGCACGTCACGCAGGACACGACCTTCGAAGAGAAGTACGGCCACGAACTTCTCGTTCAAACGGCCCGGCTCTGGCGCTCGCTCGGTCACTACGACCTCCACGGAGGTTTTCGAATCGACGGAGTGACGGGTCCCGACGAGTACAGCGCCGTGGCGGACAACAACGTCTACACCAACCTCATGGCGCAACAGAACCTCCGAGCCGCCGCCGACGTCGCCGAGCGCTACCCCGAACGGAGTCGACAACTCCTCGTCGACGGCGACGAAGTCGCGGCGTGGCGCGAGGCCGCCGACACCATGGTCCTCCCTTTCGACGACACGCTGGGCGTCCACGCCCAGTCGGAACGATTCACGAACCACCAACTCTGGGATTTCGCGTCGACGGGCCCCGACAAGTACCCACTGCTGCTGCACTTTCCTTACTTCGACCTGTACCGAAAGCAGGTGGTCAAGCAGGCGGACCTGGTGTTGGCCATGTACTTACGCGGCGACGCGTTCAGCGCGGAGCAGAAGAGGGCCAACTTCGACTATTACGAGCGCCTCACGGTACGCGACTCCTCGTTGTCCGCCTGCACGCAAGCGGTGATGGCCGCCGAAGTGGGCCACCTCGCCTTGGCCTATGACTACTTGGCTGAGGCCGCGCTCATGGACTTGGACGATCTCGAACACAACACACGCGACGGTCTGCACGTGGCCTCGTTGGCCGGTACCTGGATTGCGTTGGTGGCGGGACTCGGAGGTCTTCGCGAACGTGACGAGACGCTCCAATTCTCTCCTCGTTTGCCTCAAGGGATCACCCGACTGGCGTTCAGCGTGATCTTTCGGGGGCGACGACTGCGCGTCGAGACGACGCCCGAGGCCACGGTGTACACGGTGACCGACGGTGAAGCGCTCGACCTCTTTCATTTCGGCGATTCGATCACCGTGTCAATCGGTCGACCCGTGGTCTGCCCCCGGGTGGCGAACGATCCTTCGACGTCGCCTCTGTTGGCGCCGAGCCAGCCCTCCGGACGAGCGCCGGTGCATCGTGAACCTGGTGTGAATCGAGAACCCGGGGCGTCGTCGTGAGCGAGCCTTCGCACGCTCGAACGCCTGCGTCAGTGGACATCAGAGCGTTCGCCGCGTGGCTCTTCGATATGGACGGCGTACTGACCAAGACCGCAATCGTTCACGCCGAGGCGTGGAAGGAGGCCTTCGACGCCTTCCTACTCGAAGAGACCACTCGCACCGGAACGACGTACGAACCGTTCAACGTCGAGCGCGACTACGAACAGTACGTCGACGGAGAACCCCGCGAAGATGGTGTCCGTAACTTCCTCGCCGCGCGCGGCATCTCCCTTCCCGAAGGCACCGAGGACGATCCCTCCACCGCGCGGACCGTCGAGGGACTCGGAAATCGCAAGAACGACTTGGTCTTAGAGGTTATGAAGACCAGAGGCGTGGCCGTCTTCGACGGTGCAGTGGCGCTCGTAAAGGAACTTCGCGCCCTTGGCGTCAAGGTTGCCGTCGTCTCGGCCAGCGAGAACACCAAGGCCGCACTCACAACGGCGGGGATCATCGATCTCTTCGACGCCTTCGTCGACGGCCACGTCGTGAAGAGGCTCCGCCTCGCCGGAAAGCCCGCGCCCGACAGTTACTTGGCGGGTGCGAAAGAGCTCGGGGTTGGTCCCGCTCAGGCCGTCGTGGTCGAAGACGCACTGGCCGGCGTGGCCGCGGGACGAGCCGGACACTTCGCGCTCGTGGTGGGCGTCGACAACCACGACGCGGCGGGCGCACACGCGTACGCTGATCAGCTCATCGACCACGGGGCCGACGTCGTGGTGACCGATCTCGCGGAACTTTTGGGTGGACGACCTGTAGCGTGACGCCTTAGGTCGCAGTTTCATTACTTTCTAGAAAGCGCTGCGTAGGTCGCCGACCACCGTACTAACTGTTCAGAGCAAAGTACGGCGACGATTGCGCAACGTCAAACTATTGAACGGTCACTAACGTACCGACCGGCGTGTGAGGCCAAAGACTGGCGGCGTTGGCGAAGGGCATCTCGACGCAACCCAGACTCTGTGGGTAGCCGTACCCGGATCGGATGAAGCCGTGAAGCGCGTCACCGCCGTTGAAGTACGACACCCATGGAATTCCGGTGTCGTGATACGTGGATCCGTTCGGATTGGTGCCCGACATCGTCGTGGTGGTGTAGCGAAGGTACACGGGGAACGTGCCGTTTTGCGTCGGTGCGGCACTGATGCCGGTGTTCACCAATGACGACATCACGACCTGTCCGTTCTGGTAGAGCCTCATCTTTTGGGGGAGTGACTGGGTGACGTAGACCATGTTGTAAGTCATGGGATCAAGTTCGTTCTTCAGCACGGCTTGCGTAAGTGCTTGCCAGACCGGACCCGTCATTTGGCCGTTCACGGCGAAACCGTGCACCGACTGGAAACGCATGAGGGCGCCGCGAAGAATCACGTTGTCGGATCCGACGGTCCACTGTGAGCGGAACGCTGCTGGCAACGAGCGAAAACGCCATACGAAACTTCCCTTGATGAGCTTTGTTGGAGTGGCTTTCTTCGCCTTAGGCAGTGTCGTGGTCGTCGTTGGAGGCGTCGTCGTCGTGGTGGTGGGCGCCGTGGTCGATGTCGAACCAACAGTCGTCGTGGTCGTCGTCGACGTTGTTGTCGTGGACGTTACGGTCGTGGTCGTCGTAGTCGGGCGAGTCGTCGCCTGGAATGAAACGGGAAGGTATCGAAGGTTGGCGAGGAACTGATCCTCAAGTCGAATGGTGAACGGAACCGCGGCGGAGCGATGACTGGCGGCTTGGGCGACCGTCGAGAGCGTCATCGTTCCCATGGTGACCGCACTGGCTGCCACCAGGTAAGGAACCCACGAAGTCTTCGATTTCATTGCACAATCCTAGTTTGCGGCGAGATTACTTCTGCATTACATTTTTCCGGGCGCGGCATCGTGAGACGAAGGCCGTTCGCCACGCCGTCTGCTGTAGGGCACTGTCGCCCGAAGATCGCCCTTTGGTGGGTCGCCTCTGAGCAGAGCTTTTCTAGAGCTGGCGAAGAGAACAAGGTAAATTGAAGTGGTGAAACGGTCATTACTTTCGGTGATTCGCCGGATGTCACTGCTTTCGACGGTACTTGTCTCGTGCTTCGTTGGACTTCTCCTGGTGGCGAGCCCTGCGACAGCTTCGCCGCCGACGACGACCACGAGCACGACGACGACCACCACCACGACGAATCCGACCACGACAACCACCACGACGAATCCGACGACCACGACGACCTCGACGATTCCTACGACTACGACGACGACCACGATTCCCAACAGACCGATACTGTCGTGGCCCTCGCAGGTCACCGCGGCCGTCGCGGTCCCTCAACTCTCTGTGGTCGCTTCGTCGCCCTCGCAGCCACGAGTCCCGATCGCGAGCCTCACGAAGATGATGACCACGTGGGTGGTTCTCCACGCGCTTCCTCTCAGTCCTGGTCAGAACGGACCCTGTGAAACGATTGGTGCCGGTGACGTCGGAATCTATAAGTACGACGTCGAAAGCGGTCAGTCCACGGCAAAGATCGTGGCCGGCATGACGCTGTGCGAAAGCGTCCTCTTGCGCGGGATGCTCGTGCACTCGGCTGGGGACTACGCCGAACTTTTGGTGATGTTGACGGGAATGCACCAGCCGACCTTCGTCGCCGCGATGAATCAGTACGCCCGAGCGCTCGGGCTCCGTCACACTCACTACGTCGACGTCACGGGAATCTCGATCGGCGACGTCTCGACGGCGCAGGACCAGGCCACTTTGGCGGCCGACCTCATGACCAATGAAGCGATTGTTCGTGGAATCGTGTCACTTCCCAGAACGTTGCTGCCCGTCGCCGGTGTCGTTCAGTCCTTTACGCCCTTCGTGGGCCAGGGCGGCGTCGTTGGCGTCAAGTCTGGATTCACGGGCGCCGCCGGGGGCTGTGACGTGATGGCCGTTCAGTTCCACCTCATGAACTCGGTCATCACGACCTACGCCGTTGTCTTGGGCGCCCACGGAAATGATCCCTTGGGCACCGCCGGTACGGACGCGCTCGCACTCTCTCGCTCCATTCGTTCGTCCATTGCCCGCGTTGTCACCTCGACGGGACTTCAGATTCAGTGGATCGGATCACCGGCTGACCTGATGACGCCATCGAAAATCTCGAAAGCTCGTAACAAAGTCTGACCGTGCGGGCGAACCCCCCTTCGTCGCGCGTGGGGGTTGGTGCAGGTGTTCGCACTGAAGGACGTCTGGCATGCGCCACGAGTCGTTACTCGTCATGCGACGACCCGGCGTCACGTTGCTCGTCGCTGCGTAGCAAAGATCTGCGTCGGAGGTGCGCACGCGTTGTTCGACGCGCTGTCTCGTTCTGACCGCGCCTCAATACTTCACACGGCTTTCACGCACTTCCGAAGCGAAAGGCGACTACGCACCGCGCTTGTTCGAGGGGCCCAAGAGTGGCTGTACCGACGACTGGTGCCAGTCGGTCCTCGGGCAGTTGAAGAGTAGGTAGAAGGCCTCGATGATCGCGTCGTAGTTCATCCGCCAACCGGCGAAGTCGAACCACGCCGCGTCGCGATCCGCGACGAGCGGCACGCCGATGCGATC
>DATKSO010000141.1:0-2457 GCA_035531635.1 Acidimicrobiales bacterium
CGGTACTCGCCGAAGACGTCGCGCAGGGCCCCGGCCCACTCGCCGGTCGTCCCACCGGCCTTCGCGAGGGCGATGGTGGGCACCATGACGTTGTCGGCCACGTCACCGCTCGCGACGACGCGGCGCAGCTCCGCGAGTGCAGTCTGCACGGCGTCGGCGTCGCGATCTTGGCGCCACGACGTCACGTCATCGATGAGGAGCTGCTCGACCGCGGGATCGACGGTCATGACGGCTTCGAGCGAATGGTCGCCGGTGAGCGGTGACGGCGCCGTCTCGGTGAATCGGTTGACACCGACGACGATCTGTTCGCCGGACTCGATACGTTCGACACGCGCCGACTGGCTTTCGACCAAGCGGCTCTTCAGTTCGTCGATCGCGTTGAAAGCGCCGCCGAGCGCGAGCACGTCGTCGAGTTCACTCTGAGCCGCGACGGTCAGTTCGTGCACTATCGCCTCCATCACGCGAGAGCCGGCGAAGATGTCGGGGTACTCGAGGAGATCGCTCTCGTACGCCAACACCTGTTGGACGCGAAGACTCCACTGCTGATCCCACGGGCGCGGGAGTCCGAGCGCCTCGTTCCAGGCGGGAAGTTGCACTGCGCGGGCGCGCGCGTCGGCGCTCAACGTGACCCCGAGCATCTCGAGCACGATTCGTTGCACGTTGTTCTCGGGCTGCTGTTCCGTGAGGCCCAGTGAGTTCACCTGCACGCCGTAGCGAAAGCGCCGTAACGACGGGTCGTCGACGCCGTAGCGGGTGCGACAGATCTCGTCCCACATCGCCGTGAACGTTCGCATCTTGGCGACCTCTTCGATGAAACGCACGCCCGCGTTCACGAAGAAGGAGATTCGCCCGACGACCTCGGGCATGAGGGTGTCGTCGATTTTGCCCGAGTCGCGCACGGCGTCCAAGACGTCGATCGCGGTCGCGAGTGCGTACGCGATCTCCTGCGCTGGCGTGGCGCCCGCCTCTTGGAGGTGGTAGCTGCAGACGTTGATGGGATTCCACTTAGGGACGTGGTGGATGCCGTACGCGATCATGTCGGCGATGAGCCGTTTGGACGGTTCGGGCGCGAAGATGTACGTGCCGCGACTGAGGTACTCCTTCACGATGTCGTTCTGGGTGGTGCCCTGAAGTCCCTTGACGTCGACGCCTTCTTCTTCGGCGAGGGCGAGGTAGAGACCCCAGAGCCACGCGGCCGTGGCGTTGATCGTCATGGACGTGTTCATCTCGTCGAGCGGAAGGTCCGCGAAGAGCTGCCTCATGTGACCGAGGTGCGCGACGGGTACGCCCACCTTGCCCACCTCACCCGCCGCGCTGGGATGATCGGGGTCGTAGCCGGTCTGCGTGGGCAGATCGAAAGCGATGGAGAGGCCGGTCTGACCCTTCGCGAGATTGTTTCGGTAGAGCTCGTTGGAGGCTCTCGCGCTCGAGTGACCCGAGTATGTTCGCATGACCCACGCTTTGGAACGTTCTTTCACTGTTCCTCCCGTCGTCAGTTACGCACGGTACTGGTAGAAGCCCGCGCCGGACTTACGCCCGAGCATTCCCGCGCTGACCATTCTGCGCAGCAGCGGGACGGGCGCGTAGTTCGACTCGGCGAACTCGACGTAGAGAGCGTCGAGGATCGCGACCGAGGTGTCGAGTCCCACGAGGTCGAGCAGCGCGAAGGGCCCCATGGGGAAGCCGCAGCCACCCTTCATCGCGGCGTCGATCCCTTCCTTGGTCGCGACCCCGCCCTCCAGGAGACGCACGGCGTTGTTGAGGTACGGAAAGAGAAGAGCGTTCACGATGAAGCCCGCCTGGTCCTTCACCCCAATTGGCTCTTTCTTACACGCGAGAACGAACTCGGTCACCGACGAGATCGTTTCGTCACTCGCACTGAGAGGTCGCACGACTTCGACGAGGGCCATCGCCGGCACCGGGTTGAAGAAGTGGACGCCACAGACGCGCTCGGGGTGCGACATCTCTACGGCCAGATCGATGACCGCCAGGGTTGACGTGCACGTCGCGACGATCGTCGCGGGACTGATGACGGCGTCGAGGGCGCGAAAGAGTGCCTTTTTGACCTCGAGGTCCTCTACCACCGTCTCGATGACGAGGTCACAGTGCGCGAGATCGTTGAGGTCGGTCGTGACGCTGACGCGTTGGCGAATCGCTTCGGCTTCGTCGGCGCTGCGCCTCTCCTTTTCGACTTGCTTCGCGAGTGACTTCTCCAGCGTCGACAGCACGGCGTCGGCACTCGCCGTCGAACGGGAACGCACGATGACCTGGGCACCTGTTGAAGCGGCTACTTCGGCGACGCCGCTACCCATGATGCCCGAACCCACGACGCCGATATTTCTGAAGCTCATGTGGGAACACTAGCGTTACTGACTGGTAGCAATGATCAAGAAGGTGACGTGATGCAAGCAACGACGATCGTGGTGGGATCGCTCGACGCGCTACGAGACGTGCTGG
>DATKSO010000142.1:0-17582 GCA_035531635.1 Acidimicrobiales bacterium
CAGTAACGCGTCGTCGACGAAGCCGAGTCGTCGGATCCGTGCGCGAAAGGGATGCCCTTCGATCTGCGCTTCGATCGGGCCCTCGCCCCAGCCGGACTGACCCGCCAGCCACAGCTCGACCTCGTGGTCGTCACGTGCGACCTGTCCGAAAGCGTCGAGTAACACGTCCAAACCCTTTCGCGGTTCCACCGTGCCCACGAAGAAGACGTAAGGCACCTCCGTTCTTAATCCGTGACCACGAAGGACGGACTCATCGTCACGATCCCCCGGTTGAAACGTCGCGAGCTCGACGCCGAGCGGCGCTACGACGATCGGCGCGTGCGACGGGATCAACGACGTCAAGAGTCGAGCGCTGTAGTCGCTGACACTCACCAAGACCCGGGCGTGCTGCGCCGAGTACGTGATGGCGCGACGAAAGAAGATTACTTTCGAGCGTTCGTGCCATTCGGGATTCGTGAAGAACGTCAGGTCGTGAATGGTCACGACGGTGGGCCTCGTGCCCCGGCGCGGCATGGTGTAGTGCGGCGCGTGCCAGAGATCGGCCTCGCGCGCGGTCGCGCTCGCGCCCAAGGACCACGCTTCGTACGCGAGCCGCGCGACTCGTCCGTCGGGGACCAGCCCCCTCACGTCGGCTCGAGGCGACCGGTCACGCCACCGCCTCGTGTCACCTCGACGCGTCACCAGCGTCGTGGTGACGTCGGCGTCGGGTAGACGACGGGCAAGTTCGTCGATGTAGCGACCGGCACCGGCGATCTGCGGCGGGACGGCGGACACGTCGAGCGCGACTTTCACTGCCAGGCCGCCAAATGATCGAGCGCGGCGTTGCGCCACGTGAGCGACGCCACCGACGCCCGTCGGCGTTGACGCGCCGCTTCGTCATCATCTTGGGACAGGGCTCGAACGAGTCCGTGCGCGATGGCCTCGACGTCAAGCGGATCGACCCGCACGACCTCGTCGTTGCTCGCCACGCTCGGGGTCGTCGCGCTCGCGACGACGCGCGCGCCCGCGTGCAGCGCTTCGACGGGGGGCAGCCCCCAACCTTCGGCCCGAGGAACGTAGGCGAAGACACTGGCGTCGCGGTAGAGGCCCTGCAACAGTGCTCTCGACACGAGACCCAGGGCCACGGCGTCGCCGCTGTCGACGTCGCCCCAGCCGGAGGGTCCGACGAGCACGAGGGGACCCAGTTCTTGGTTCGTCGACGCGGCGAGTGCGTGGGCCTTCGCCAACCGCTCCAAGTTCTTCCGTGGTTCACGCGTGCCGACGTACAAGGTGAACGGTCCTTCGACGCCGCGCGCGGCGAGCGCGGCGCGTACCTGCGCCGTGGTGTCGGGCACGGTGCGCGCGTCGTCGACCCCGAGTCGAGAATCGTGGAGTCGACCCGGATCGAAACCGTCCTCGATCAACCGTTGCCCCAGGCCCGGGGCCGTCGACACGATGCGCACGTCCTCGCGACGTTTGAGCATCTGAAGACGTCGTTCATGAAATCGGACGCCGCGCGCCGTACTCGCACTCGGTTCGTCGCGCCAAAGCAGATCGTGCAACGCCGCGACGTGCACGGCGTCGCGCTTGCCCCCCGCGAACGGTCCGGCGACCGAGGTGGCGTGCACGACGTCGCTGTACGAAGGCACGCCGAGGGGCCAACGCGACCACAGCTGCGTCAACACGCCGAGCGGCGCGTTCGCGCGAACACGTTCGAGCGCGAGGTCCGAGACGTCTTGGGTCGGTTCGCCGCGCGGCACGATGCCGACGAGCCGCAACGACTCCCCGTCGAGCGACGCCAGACCCTGGACGAGTCCGCGAACGTACGTGGCGATGCCCCCGGGCTGCGGTCGGTAGAACTGGTCCAGCGAAATGCTGACGGCACGAGTCACGGATTCCAGCCTCGCACGACTTCTCGGTACAGCGCGACGTACGCGCGCGCGGCGGTCGCGGGCGCGAAATCCTCCGCTCTCGAGCGCCCAGCCGCGGTCATGATGGCTCGGCGTGTCGGACTCTCCCACAGTTCGTTCAAGGTGGGCAGCACTTCGTCGTCACTTTCGGTCAGAGCAGCCGCGCCGCTCAAGAGCTCTCGGTTGATCGTCGTCGCGCGCGCGATGGTCGGCACACCTGCCGCCAGCGCCGCGATCGCGAAGGAGGGAAAGCGCGCGCCATCCGAGATGTGCAGGACGACCTTCGCTTCCGACAGCGCGCTGCGAGCTTCTCTCCTTGGGCGCAGGTGAACACCGAGACCTCGTGACCTGATCCGCTGGGTCATCGCCGAGCTGGTGAGCGCCTCGACGTGCGTGCCGTGACTTTTCGCGAACTCAATCAGCGCGGGCGCGAGGTCGAGGAAGGGATCCAAGATGCCCGTGAGGTTCACGACGATCGCCGTGCCCTTCAGTGTTGGTTGCACGAGCGGCACGGCCGGGGGCACCACCACGACGCGCGCTCGTTCGACCCCGAGCACGTCGAGCACTTCGTGACTCGCGCTCCTCGTAGAGGCGACGAGCGTCGCTCCGTGACGAACGGCGCGACGCAGCTGAGCGATGCGTTGGTGCTCGCGCGACTCACCGCGCAGTGGACGAAGGTCGTCCACCGAGATGATGAGGGGCGTCGACGTAGTCGGCGGCGTCGTGCGTCCGGCCACGTGCACGACGTCGACCGGGTCCAGGAAACGATTGATCGACGGACCGAGGCTCCGTCGCCACATCGGCGTCCACAGCAAGCGAAGCGCGAGCCGTTCCTCATTGGGTGACGCGGGCGCCGAGTGTGATCGGAATCGTACGAGCTCGACCTCACCCGTCGCGTCGAGGGCGTTCGCGAGGTCGATCATCGAGTTTCCGAGTGACTCGAGCGATCCATCGAGGTCGAGGCCAACTCGCGGACGTTCAGAACTCACGACGTGAGAGCTAGCTTTCTCATCGAGCTCGTCCACTCGGGCCAGAGGTTGACGGCCCACGACCCGAAAGGTTCGGTGCTCGACGCGACGACACCGATTCCTTCGTCGACGTTCAACAAGATGAGCGAACCACTCTGGCCGAAGTGACCGAAACTCTCCGGCGGCCAGTCGCCCATCCAATGTTCCTTGTCACCACGAACCTCGGGACCGATGCCCCAGGGACAGGGCGTGAACCGGCCAAAGCCGGGCACGACGCCGGCGAGGTCGGGTAGGTAGGGACGGATGAGTCGGTCCCTCGTCTCGCGCGCGACGCCGTCCGGTCGTAGCCACGACACCGCCAGTTTCGCCATGTCGTTCGTCGAACCCTGGACACCCGAGGACGCTCGACCGACGAGTTCGCTCGTCGTCATGCCCAGGGACTGAAAGACCCGGTCGTCGAGCCAATCGGCCGGAGGTCGCCCGCCGACGACGGCGTGCACCGCGTGATCCACCCCGTAGTTGGAGTAGACCCGTTTCGTGGCGATCGCCACCACGGGGTCGCCTTCTTCGAGACCGAGACCGCTCGAGTGCGAAAGGAGATTGGCGAAGTTGGCTCCGTGGGGACCGACGGTCTCGCTGTAGGAGTGAAAACCCCAGTCGATCTCGACGCCGAAGGCCAGCGCCACGACCATCTTCGACACGGAGGCCCACGGACGTACGTCGTCGAGGTCGCCCGCTTGGTGAACCCGTTCGACGGCCCCGCCTCGAACGCGCAGCACGATGAACGCCGGTGAGCCGGGCCAGTCGTCGACGAGGGGGCTACTCACAACACTCGATGATACCCACGCGCCCCTAAGGTCTTTTGGGTGATAACGGTCCTGAGTGGTGGTGTCGGCGCGGCTCGACTCCTTCGCGCACTTCGTGACGTGATCGACCCCTCACAACTCGCCGCCGTCGTGAACGTCGGCGACGACCTCGTGCTCAACGGCCTCACCATCTGCCCCGATCTCGACACGATCACCTACACACTCGCCGGACTGAACAACGACGAACTCGGATGGGGGCTTCGCGGCGAATCGTGGCGCGTCATGGACGAGTTGGCGGCGCTCGGTGGCGAAGCGTGGTTTCGACTCGGTGATCGAGACCTCGCGACCCACCTGTACCGCAGTCAACGCTTGAACGACGGGGCCACCAAGACCGAGGTCGCGGCTGAGCTCGCGCAGCGTCTCGGTGTCACCGTGCGACTCCTTCCCGTCACCAACGACCCGATCGCTACGGAGTTCGTCACCGACGTGGGGCGCCTTACGTTCCAGGAGTACTTCGTGCGTCACCACCACGACGTCGTCGTCTCTTCCATTGACGTCGTCGGCGCCGAACGCGCTCACCTGAGCAGCGAAGCGCGACGAGCGCTCGCGAGCGCGAGTCGCGTCGTGATCGCGCCGTCTAATCCCTTGATTTCGATAGACCCGATCCTTCGTGTACCGGCCGTTCGCGAACTGCTGCTCGAGCGTCGAGACGACGTCGTCGCCGTGTCGCCCATCATCCGAGGCGCCGCGTTGAAGGGACCGGCGGACCGACTCCTGCGCGAACTCGGCCACGAGGTCTCGACACTCGGCGTCGTCGACTTCTACGAGGGCCTCGTTGGAACGTGGATCATCGACGAAGCTGACGCGGACCTCGCGGACGCGATTCGCGCGAGGGGCTATCGTGTCGAAGTGACGACGACGGTCATGGCCGACCCAGTGAACGCCGAGCGTCTCGCCAAGGTCGTGCTCTCGTGAGTGAACTACGTCTCGTGGCGCTCGCCACGAGCGTGATGGTCCAGCGCGACGACGATCTTGCCACGTTACTGCTCGACGCCGTCGTGAACGCCGAGGAGGAAGTCCGTCACCACGATCTCTTCATAGTGACGAGCAAGGTCGTCTCGAAGGCCGAGGGCCAGGTCGTGGCGTTCGACGGCACCGAGGAACACAAGGTCGCTATCGTCGAGCGGGAGTCCGTTCGGGTCCTGCGGCGCCGCGGGACGCTGCGGATCACCGAGACCCGACACGGTTTCATCAACGCCAACGCCGGCGTGGACCTCTCCAACACCGACGAAGGAACGGCGGTGTTACTCCCGAAGGACTCCGATCGCTCGGCGCGACGAATCCGGGCCGAAATTGCGCAACGTAGCGGCGTCGACGTCGCCATACTCATCACCGACACCTTCGGGCGCGTCTGGCGCCAGGGTGTCACCGACGTCGCGCTCGGTTCGGCCGGACTCAAACCCCTCTTGGACCTTCGAGGGACCGTCGACGCGAACGGCCGACTCTTAGAAGCTACCGAGGTCGCCATTGCCGACGAGATCGCGGGCGCGGCCAACCTGGTCCTACACAAGGCGGCGGGAACGCCGTTCGCGTTGGTGCGTGGTCTCGACGAGTCGTTCTTCGGCCCCGGCTCGATTCAAGAGAATATCGTTCGAACGAAGAACGACGATCTCTTTCGCTAGCTAGACCCCACCGAGTCGGACGTCGCCCGAAAGGCGCGAGTCCAGCGCTACGTGCTCTTTCGCCCCCACGACGCAGGTCGGTCCGAGGACCGAGCTCGTGCCGATCACGGCCTCGGGTCCAATGATGGACGAACGTATCTCGCACCCGCTCTGCACGATCGCGCCCGGTAGGAGGACGGAATCTTCGAGAATGACGTCCGCACCGACGACGCACTCTCGGTCGACGACCGAGTGGCGCAACGTGGCCGTCGTGTCGATCGTCGCCGACGGACTCCGCCACGAGCCGTCGACCACGCCGCTGTAGTCGTGTTGATGGTTTCGGCCCTTCAGAACGTCAACGTTGGCTTGTAAGTAGAGTTGCGGCGTCCCGGTATCGAGCCAATAGGCGTCGTCGGAGAGGGCGTAGAGCGCGGCCGAGGCGGCGAGTGCGGGAAACGTCACCCGTTCAACGCTCACGGGTCCACTCGAGGCGATGCGATCGAGGGCGCGTGGCTCGAATACGTACGTGCCGGCGTTGATCTGATTCGTCGGGGCCTCACCGGGCGGCGGCTTCTCGACGAAGGCCAGCACGCGTCCGTCGTCGTCCGTCGGCACGACACCAAAGTGTGAAGGATCCTCAACGGGGTGCAGCGCGATCGTCACTTCGGCGGCGCGATCGCGGTGGAAGTTCAAGAGCCTGGTGACGTCGAGGTCGGTCACGACGTCACCGTTCACGACGAGGAACGTCTCGTCGATTCCGGCGACTGAGGCGGCGAATCGAATGGCGCCCGCAGTGTCGAGCGGCTCTTTCTCAACGGCGTACGAGACGCGAACGCCCGCGATGAGACCCGACGGATAGGCCTCGGTGAACCGATCGGGCAGGTAGCCCAGGGAGAGGACCGCTTCGGTGACTCCGTGACGGGCGAGCGACTCGAGGACGCACTCGATCATGGGAACGCCCACGAGCGGCAACATCTGTTTAGGCGTCTCGTAGGTCAGTGGCCGGAGCCGTGTCCCTTTACCCCCCACCAAGATTATGGCTAGCAACTATCAGCCCTTGGAGGTGGTCGTAGTCGTACTCTTCGTGGTCGTCGTCGTGGGTGCCACAACCGTCGTCGTGGTGGTCGGTGTTACGGCTGCCGTCGTGGTCGTCGCTGGTGTGATCGCCGCGGAGAACATGGCGTCGACGGTCTTCGAGGTCGGTGGCGTTGGCGTTACGCCCGTGGGTTCGAAAGCCATCGTCACGCGAAGGTCCTTCACGAACTTGATCTTGGCTGGATTGGTCGTGAGCGTGGGCGTCTTTTGGGCCAACGTGGTCCAGTAGGCGTAGACGACCGCGCCCTTTTGGCCGGCGTACTTCGACGTGGCTGGGCAGTTCTGACCATTCTTGAACGTGGTCGCGGGGTTCGCGAGACCGGTCGAGGTGGGCACGGCGAGCTCGCTCGAGGTGGCGATGAGCCCAGGGAACTCGGCGGTGAACTTCTTCAGCGTCGCGTTGTTCCCCGCCTCGCCCGCGACGGTGGGCTTGAGCTTGATGACGTTGTCGACCGCCACGGTGAAGCCACCCTTGAAGGAAGGGTCGGCGTGCAGGTAGGGGAGTTTCTTTCCGCAGGACTCGATGGACAGGGCCGCGTACCTGGTCGACCCGATGATCGGCGCAACCGCGGTGGAGTGCTTTTTCACCGGATTTTGGTACTCGTAGCGTGAGTAGACGGTGAGCGCGAGGCCGAGCACGACGATGACCGCGAGGATCCCGTAGTAGTTCCCAGGACGAGATTTCTGGTAGGCCTTGCCACCACCCGCGGCGCCAACCCTACTTACCCATTTACCTGATGTGCTTTTAGCCACCCTACAACGCTACTAAAAATTAGGAAGGCCTCGAGGTTGCGTAGGGGCGAAGGGACTCGAACCCTCACTGGAGGCGGTTTAAGCGCCCTGCCTCTGCCAATTGGGCTACGCCCCCACGCAGTCGGGTCGCGTCGTAACGCTAACGCATTGTTACGATTTGGAGGAACGTCCAAAAATCTTAGGCGCGCTAACTAGGCTGGTTCCATGTTTCGCGTGCGTCGTCGGGGCACGACTCGAACAACTCCCCTAGTGATTTTGGCGGCGCTTACCGCGTCGGGACTCTTCACACCGACGTCAGCGGGCGCGTCGTCGATCGCCGTGACCCAGAAGCAGATCGCCGACCTCTCGGCGGCACTCTCGCGCCAGCAGATGCGGAGCGAAACGACGGCCAACCAATACGACGCGGAGAAGGTCACCCTCGCAACGATCAACGTCAACATCGGGAAACTCCAGGGCATGGAGTCCCAGAAGCGCTACGCCGCCGAAGTGACGTCCAAGAAACTGGCGGTCGCGGTCGTTCGCGCCTACGTTTTCGGTGCCGCCGACTTGCAAGGGATCTCGCTGTTCAACCAGAACGTCACGAAAAGTGACGCCACCAAGATCTTCCAGAACCAGGTCATCGGCAACCTCGACAAGTTGGAGTCGACCTACGAACGCGAGAAGAAGTCACTCCAGACCACCGTCGCCAAGGTCGCCGGCCAACGCAAGAGGGCACAGAACGCGACGTACCAGCTCAAGAACCTTCTCGAGCAGAACATCCAACTCCAGAACGCCACGCAGGCGACGCTCGCCACGGTGACGGCACGCCTCAAGAGTCAGATCGTCTCGTACGAGATTCAAGCGGGCGTCGCCGCCGCCAAGTCGAAGAACACCGCGGGCGAAGAGCAGGCCGTCGCCGCGGCGTCGGCCGTCGGGGGCCAGAGCGCCGCCAACCAGGTTATCGACGCCATCCAGGCCGCGATCGCGACGCCCACGATCGCCCAGGTCGGCAGTTCGGCCCAGGGCAACGCGGCCGTCGCGTACGCCAAGAACGAGATTGGGGTCCCCTACGTCTGGGGCGGCGAGACAGCGGGCGTGGGCTTCGACTGCTCCGGGCTCGTTCAGTGGGCCTGGGCGAAGGCCGGGATTTCGATTCCGCGCACGACCGAGTCCCAGTACCCCGCCATGATTCACGTCACCCTGACGCAACTCCAGCCGGGTGACCTGCTGTTCTACTACAACCTCGACGGCGACAACCTCGTCGATCACGTCGTGATGTACGTGGGTAGTGGCCCGTGGGGAGTCGACACGACCATCGCCGCCGCACACTCGGGAACCACCGTCGCGCTCGCTCCCCTCTTCACGGCCGGGCTCATCGGCGCCGCGCGACCCTAGAGCAGTCGTGAGCCTCGCCCTCTCTCTCGTCATCCCGGCCTACAACGAGGCCGAACGACTTTCCATTGGCTACGAGCGACTCCGTCCGACGCTGGCGTCCCTGGATCCCTCGAGCGTCGAAGTGATCGTGATCGACGACGGTTCGAATGACGGCACCTTGCAGCGCGCGCACGAGGTCTACGGTCACCTCGAGCACGCGCACTTCGTCCAACAGCCCGGCAACCTCGGCAAGGGCGCCGCACTGCGCCTCGGCATCGCGCTCGCCCAGGGCACCAACGTCATCACCGCTGACGCCGACATGGCCATCGATCCCCGACAGTTCCCGGACTTCATGACCGCACTCGCGAACAGCGCGCTCGTGCCCGGTTCGAGAGCGCTCTCGGGAAACATCAACTACAACGCTCGACTGCGTACCTTCGCCGGCGCCGCGTTCAATCGATTGGTCCGCCACTACACGGGCACGACACTGCGCGACACGCAGTGCGGCTGCAAGGGTTTCCAACTTGGGCCGGCGCGGCTCTTGGCACTCCTCGCGATGATCGACGGCTTCGCCTTCGACGTCGAAATGTTGTACTTGGCGGACACGTTAGGTCTGAGCGTGCGACCGCTCCTCGTGACGTGGCAGGACGTGGGCGGTTCGTCCGTGCGACCGGCTCGCGACGCGTGGTCCATGCTTCGTGATATCCGCGGACTGAAGAAGACGCACTACGAGAACCCGGTCGTCGAACTGCCGGCGTCGGTCTCGGTGGACGACGTCGCCCCACTCGCGAAAGACGCTCGACTGCACGGACTCGTCATCGCACGAAACGACCACGACGCGCTCCTCGTTCTGGGTCGCGACGGCGCGCTGGGCGGGTTGGGCGTCGCGAGCGCGTTGAACGCAACGCTGCGCACGGCCCGTCTCGATGAACTGGCGCAACGGCACTACGAGGCCGTCTAGTCCCGGCGAGGTAGCAGCCAGTCCGTCACGAGTTCGGGTGCTCGATCACTCCACTCCTCAGCGGTGATGGCGTAGCGAGCGTGGTCCTCCCACGCGCCGTCGATCTCGAGATAGCGCTCGGAGACCCCCTCGAAGCGAAGACCGAGCTTCTCGACCACGCGCCGCGAGGGGGCGTTTCGAGGAATGATGTTGATCTCGACGCGATGCAGGCGAAGTGACTCGAAGGCGTACTGCAACATCGTGACGACGGCTTCGGGCATAAGCCCCTGCCCGGCGACGGCTTCGTCGATCCAGTACCCGATGTAGGCCGACTGCAGCGGACCACGCTGGATCGACGAGAGCGTGATCTCGCCAACGAATTGACCCTCGACGAAAATGCCGAAGCCAAAGCCCGTGCCAATCTGTCGTTCGCGTTCACGAATCGCGCAGCGACTCACGAAACTGCGGTGGTCTTCGGCCAGATGCGTCGCGTGAGCCGAACGGGGCTCCCACTTCAAGAGCCAGTCACGGCAACGCGTGCGGACCTCGTACCACTGTTCGTAGTCCTGCTCGTTCATGGTGCGCAGCACGATCCGTCGCCCGTGCAAGGTGATGGGCGAGTAGACGGCGCTTCGGGTGGTTACCATGAGCGAGTTCTCACCCTCCAAAGTTACAGGTCCGCGCCAGCGGCACAATCACGAGTGCACGAGCGACGTCGTGATGCCGTCCAGGATGTCGTTTTCCGAACTCAACAGCCGATCTACGTCGAAGCGCTCCATCACCGCGTCGAGGACGTAGAGCCCCGCGGGCAGGACGTCCTCTCTTCCCAGGATCATCCCCGGATGCTTCAGTCTCTCGTCAGGAGGCTCGCTCGCGAGCAGGTCGCGCCAGTACTGCACGCTCGAGCGCGAAAGGACGCGATGGTGGATTGCCTCGCGGTCGTAGGTCGTCACGTGGGCGTCTAGTTGCGCGAGGGTCGCCACCGTGCCCGCCAGTCCGACGAGTCGTACGTTCGCCACGACGTCGTGCAACGACGGCGCCGCAGCGAAGGCCCGGTCCAATTCTTGCTCGATCATCGACCGGGTGGCCACGTCACTCGCCGCCGTCACGACGCCTCGACCGAGCGCGCGTTCGGTGACCCGGACACAGCCGAGTTGCATCGAATAACTGACGAGGACCCCGTCGAGTTCGGCGGCGAGCTCCGTCGAACCTCCTCCGATGTCAACGATCATGGTGGGCGTGGCGACCGGTTCAAGATCATCCGTGGCGCCCGCGTACGAGTAGGCCGCCTCCTCGTCGCCGCGCAAGATCCGTGCGTCGAAACCCACGATGTCGTGCGCCGCTCCTAGGAACACCGATCCATTGGCCGCGTCGCGCACCGCCGACGTCGCCACGAGCAGCCCCTTCGTCACACCCGCGGCGTCGCACGCTTCGCGGTAGTGACGCAGCACGCGAAACGTTCGTTCCATTGCTTCGGGTAGCAGCGAACCTGACGCGTCGACGCCTTGACTGAGTCGCGTGATGTTCATCTCACGCACCAACACGTCACCGTCACCGCCGACGATCAGTGTCCTCGTCGAATTGCTCCCGCAGTCGATCGCGGCAACCGCGTCAGCCACGGACGTCCTCGACGATGAGTGGTCCGACGTCGAGGGTGCTCGCCACGACTTCTCCGACCGGATCGGCCGCGCCGACGAGGAAGTTCGCGAGGTGCGCGTGCAGACACTTCACGCCGACACGGGTGCCCCCGACGCCTCCCTCAGGCTGGACGAGGTCGGTGCGCACGGTCGCTGCCCGGCGCCGACGCGCGTACTCGTCGTGCGCGTGCTGCAGATCGTCGGCGTTGACGAGCACTTCGAAGCGGTGCACGCCGCCATCACCCTCGATGCGACTCACCGCGTCGTGGAGTTCCGGATCGACGAGCCAGTAGAGCGTGGGCATGGGCGTGCCGTCGCGAAGGTGGGGCTCGTTCTCGATGACGACCGGCCGACCGTCAACGCGGCGAACGACCACCGCGAATCGACCCGAAGGAGGACGTCCGAGAAGCGATTCGACGAGCGCAAGGTCGTCGGGTAACGCGTCGTGAAAGGTCAACGCCAGAACTCGAGGGTGCGTACCAGTCGAGAGAGATAGGCGTTCGCGCTCGTGTGCGTCGAGGTGGGCGTCGGCGTCGAGGTCGTCGAGAGTCCCGCGCCCGAGGGCGGGGCCAGCGGTTGAAGCCCGGGATCGGCCGAACTCGGTGAGACGAGGCCCGCGGAGTTGCCGGGCAACACTTGGATCAGACTCTGTCCCGGAGAGACCAACTGATACTGCGCGCGCGCCAGCTGCAAAGCGGCAGCCTTCGTGTCGACGGACTTGGCCTGGCTGGTCAGTGCTAACTCCTGTCGCTGCAGGGCCTTGATCTGGGCGGCGGTGGCGTTGATCTGCGTCTGCTGGTGCCACAACGCGGACGCCGGGAACCAACCGACCAGCATCAGGGCGGCCGTCACGACGCCTAGGGGCAACATCCAGCGATTGCGGCTGCGCGCGTCGACGTTATGTATTACTGACAATTGCCGCCCCCGACAAAGACTTTGAGACTGCTAACCAATCTTGACCGCTCAGGTGATTCTGCTTCTAGAGAACGCATCTTACTTGCTGGAGCCCACCGACCACGACAAGGCGACGGTTTTGCGCCGTGCGTTGAAGGTCACGTCCGCAAAGTCAGTTGTCGTCACGCACCGACGCGCCAGCGCGCGGCGTCTCTTTAGCGCTTTTCTCCCGACAACGACGACGATCCGAGAAAGCGAGCTTGGTCGCCGAGTTGTTCTTCGATTCTCAACAATTGGTTGTATTTCGCAACGCGATCGGAACGTGCCGGCGCGCCGGTCTTTATCTGGCCCGCGTTCGTCGCGACCGCGACGTCGGCGATAGTGACGTCTTCGGTCTCACCCGAACGGTGCGAGATCACGACACTGTAACGATTGAGGTTTGCCAAACGCACGGTGTCGAGCGTTTCGCTGAGCGTACCGATCTGGTTCAACTTCACTAACACTGAGTTCGCCACACCACGATCGATTCCCTTTTGGAGCAACGTGGTGTTCGTGACGAAGACGTCGTCACCGACGAGTTGGACCTTGGACCCGAGACGCTCGGTGAGCGAGTGCCAACCATCCCAGTCCTCTTCGGCCATGCCGTCTTCGAGCGAGACGATCGGGTAGCGACTACAGAGGTCCACCCAGTAGTCGACGAGTTCGTCACTGGTGAGCACGCGACCCTCGCCGTCCAAGTGGTACGCACCGTCGCGGTAGAACTCACTCGCCGCGGGATCCATGGCGATCGCGACGTCGGCGCCGGGGGTGCGACCGGTCGCCTCGATTGCCTCGATGAGCACCTTCACCGCCGACTCGTTGTCGGGCAGGTCCGGCGCGAAACCACCCTCGTCACCAATGGCGGTGTGGAGTCCACGCTTCTCGAATACACCCTTGAGCGCGTGGTAGGTCTCCGTCCCCCAGCGCAACGCCTCACTGAAGGAGGCGGCACCAATCGGCATCACCATGAACTCTTGGAAGTCGATCGAGTTTCTCGCGTGCGCGCCACCATTCACGACGTTCATCATGGGCACCGGCAGGACGTGCGCGTTCACGCCACCTAAGTACTGGTAGAGGGGCAGATCGCTCTCGATGGCGGCGGCTTTGGCGTTGGCGAGCGACACCGCGAGGATGGCGTTCGCGCCCAGGCGCGCCTTGTTGGGCGTGCCGTCGAGATCGATCATGGCGAAGTCGATGGCGCGTTGGTCCTCGGCCTCGTAGCCTTCCAGCGCGTCGTTTATCTCACCGTTGACGAAGTTCACGGCAGTCTGGACGCCCTTGCCACCCCAAAGGCCGCCTCCGTCACGCAGCTCGACGGCCTCGTGGATGCCCGTCGACGCGCCCGAAGGTGACACCGCGCGACCGATTGCCCCCGACTCCAGATGAACTTCCGCTTCGACCGTGGGATTGCCCCTCGAGTCGAGAACCTGGCGGCCCAGGACCACTTCAATCGCGCTCATGACGTCTCCTCAGTTCGGCCCAACGTTACTAGGCGACCTTTACTTCGAGGAACGCTCGACCGCTTGAATTGCGTCTCGAAGTTGCGCCGCTCGTTCGCGCAACACTCCCTCAAGGTCCACGCCCGCAAACTGTGCGGCGGCGACGAGCGCGCTCAGAGCGTCGCCCCAGGCGCAGTCGACGTCGGACGCCGACTGCGCGTCGCGCACCGACACGTCGTTGAGCTCGAGTGCGTTCATCGCCCGCAGCGCGATCTCGCGTGACGCTTCGCCGGACTGGACGCCCACGTCGACGAGCACGGCCTTACGGAGGAGTTTTGTGTAGAGCGTGAGCGCGGGAAGCTGCCACGCGATGCCGTCGGTGATGCTCTCGCGACCCTTTTCCTTCTGCTTGAGACGTTCCCATCGTGTCGCCACGTCGTTCGAGTCGGTCACCGTGACGTCGCCAAAGACGTGCGGGTGACGCCCAATGAGCTTGTCGCGCACGGCATCGGCGATGGTGGCGAAGTTGAAGTTACCCTCCTCGTCACCCAACTCGGCGTGAAAGACGATTTGAAAGAGCAAGTCGCCGAGTTCCTCTTCAACGTGAAGAACCGCGCGTTCATCGTCGAGACCGTCCGCCTCGACGCGCACGAACGTCTCGAGGGCGTCGATGGTCTCGTACGCCTCCTCGAGGAGGTGTCGCGTCAGCGAAGCGTGAGTCTGTTCCTGATCCCAAGGACACTCGGCGCGGAGTCTTTTCATGAAGGCGACGAGGTCGCCTATAGCTACGCCCGCGTCACGAAACCCTTCGACCCACAGTGACGTCAGGTGATCGGCGCGGTGAAACGACGCCAGTGCGGACGCCCGAAGGGTGACGACCTCCTCGGAGTCGAGTCCGAGGTGATGCAAGACCACCACGTCACTCGTCGGCGGAAGGCGGTCGGCCACGCTGGCGAGCACCTCGGGCGAGTAGGTCTGGAGGATCAAGAGTGGTCCGGGACCTCGGAACTCGTCGGCGGACCCGAGGGCGTCCACCACGCGAAGCCCCGCGCCCATGGGATCTCGTCCCAGCGCGGCGCACACCACGTCGATGACCGACACCGCCGGTTCGCTGATGGTCGTGACGTCGTGCCGTTCACGCAAGAGTTCAACCGTTCGCTCCGCGACCGTCGGCGATCCCGGCACGGCGTAGACGACTTCACCGGTCGGCGATCCGAGCGCGAGAGCGACGAGGTCGTCGACGATAGCCGAGTAGAGGTCGTCGAACGACGACGCACTCTCGTAGAACTCGTCGTAACTCTCGAGGTCGCCAAAGGAAGCGGCACTCGGGTGCTCACGCGTGCGAAGACGAACGACTGGCGACGAGGTAAGGAGAGATTGGGTGCGAAGCGTGACGTGATCGAGAGTGCCGGGCCCCAGTCCTACGACGCGTACGACGGGCTTCACTTATACGTAGCGGCGGTGGTACTGAGCTTCGTCGTTCCCGTCACGTCGCTCGTAGCGGGCACGGCCGACGCGAAGACACTGGGACCCGTCGTGTTGAGTCCCCACCGTCCGAAGGCTGGATCGACGTGCACCGCGGCAGATTGGAGCAGACCGTTCTTGAGCGAGTTCGCCGACGACGCGTTCAGGCTCTGCAGGTCAGCGAGCACCGTCGCGGCGGCCGCGCTGAACGGTGTCGGTGTGCGCTTCGTCACTGCGACGTAGAGCGCGTACGTCTGGCCGTTGTTCGATATGTAGTTGGGCGTCGTGGCGAACGTGTTGAGCCCCAACGACGCTACGTCGCCACGGACGTTCGCGTACGAGGTCGACGTGGGTGAGAAGCAACCAACGGCCCCTCCCTTGGCGGCCGACGCCGGGTCTTGAGAGAACTTCTTGACGAGCGCCGTCACGCTGAGTCCCGACGCCTCACCTTGCGCGAACGCCGTGACCGACGCGGGAAGGACGAGGGCGACCGAGACGCACAGCGTGTCGTAGCTCGAGGTGTGTTGCGCGTAGTAACTCTTCATCGACGCCGTCGTGAGCGGAATCGTGGTCTTGATCTTCTGCACGAGGTAGAGAGAGTCCGCTTGGGCCAGTATCTCGGCCGAACGCATCTCACTCGGCATGGCCGCAAGGGCCTGCACGCTCGTCCCCGGACAGGTCAGGGAGTTCGCGCTGGCCTGCGCGGTCATCTCACCTTCCAACGACGACTCCGCGAGTGCCAGGTCATGGGCGCTCGGGTGGTACTTCAACGTTGTGGTGACGTACTGGTCGATCGCGAGACCTTCGACGCGCAGATTCGCCCAGGCCGCGGCACCCGAGGCCTTGATGGAGTAGCCCCCCGCGCCCGGCGCGTAGCTCGTGGGGCTGAGCGCCGTGACGAAACACTGCAGCGTGTTGTTGTGAGAGATCGCACTGAGTTCAGTATTCAGCGTGTTCGCCGACAGCGTCTGATGGTTCACGACGAGGCCCGAAGAGGAACTACTGACGCCGTAGAGCGCGGCCCCGAGCAGAGCGATGACGAACAAGGCTACGAGGCGACGCACCTAGTCATGCTACCGAATCGACCTCCGAAGCTAAACCGCAGCTGCCCGCGCCGTTGCGCCGTTCGTGCGGGGTTTCCTCATTCCGACGTCTGCGCGAGTTCTTCATCTCGCAGGTCATCGAACGCTTGGATTCTCACTGTCCGAGACGACGACTGAAGGTCGAGTCGACACGGTCGCCGGGAACGGACCCCCCCAGGGGAGGGACCTGACGTGTGAAGAGACGTCACGGTGCGCGAATTATTCGTCGTTCCTCCCCGCCCGGTGAACTGTGTCTCGGCTCAACCGCTGACGTTCGACGTGCCTACGACGGGTCGGTCGGCGCGTGGAGTTCCTCGAGCAGCGCGAGTATCGCGCTCGGCGACGTGGCGCTTGGCGTGAGCTCCATCCGAAGTTCCTTGGTGGACTCGTTGTACGCGCTCGATCCGTACTTTCGCCGCAGGCGAAGTTGTTGCGAGAGCGCCAACGTCAACGGCCCCATCTTCAAGACGGGCTTCGATCGAACGCCCACGCGCGCGGGGAGGACGACCACTGACGTCACCGTGAAGTCGAGGCACGCGAGACGCAGGCGCGCCAAGTCCAAGAGCCCGACCGTCCGCGAGGGCAGCGCGCCGTAGCGGTCGATCCACTCGACGCGAAGGTCGTCAAGTTCGTCGGTTGACGTGACGCCCGCGAGACGCCGGTAGGCCTCGAGTCGGGCGTCGTCGGCTTCGACGTACTCCTTGGGCAAGTGCGCCTCGCCGGGGACGTCGAGGTTGACGGGGACGACGTCGGGCACGTGAAAGCCCTTCGCGTCGGCGACGGCTTCGGCGACCAGTTGCACGTAGAGGTCGTAGCCAACCGCCGCGACCGGACCTGACTGATCGTGGCCGAGGAGGTTGCCCGCGCCGCGAATTTCGAGGTCGCGCATGGCGATCTTGAAGCCGCTGCCGAGTGCGGTGTTGTCGCCGATGGTGCGAAGACGTTCGTAGGCGGTCTCGGAGAGCACTTGGTCGCGCGGGTGAAAGAGGTAGGCGTAGGCGCGCTGTCCACTTCGTCCCACGCGTCCGCGCAACTGGTGCAGCTGACCTAGACCGAGCCGTTCGGCCCGGTCCACGATCAGTGTGTTCACCGACGGCAGGTCGATGCCCGACTCGACGATGGTGGTGCACACCAGCACGTCGTAGCGACGCTCCCAGAAGTCCACCATCACGCGCTCGAGCGTTCCTTCATCCATCTGGCCGTGCGCGACGGCGACCCTCGCGTCGGGAACCAGTTGACCGAGGCGTCGGGCCGTCTGGTCGATGTCGCTGACCCGATTGTGCACGAAGAAGACTTGGCCCTCGCGAAGAAGCTCTCGGCGAATCGCTTCGACGACGGCGGGCTCGTTGAACTCCCCCACGTGCGTCAGGATCGGTCGCCGATCGGCCGGGGGCGTCGTGATCATCGACAGGTCTCGAATGCCCGCGAACGCCATCTCGAGCGTGCGGGGAATGGGGCTCGCGCTCAGCGTCAAGACGTCGACGCCCACGGAACGGGTCTTGATCGACTCCTTGTGCTGGACGCCGAAGCGCTGCTCCTCGTCGACGACGAGAAGCCCCAGC
>DATKSO010000143.1:0-4548 GCA_035531635.1 Acidimicrobiales bacterium
AGCCAGTGATTGGTTACTTGCACACGGGCATGGAGAAGACCGGCGAAGTGCTGAGCTACGTCCAAGGCGGCACCAACGTGACGCGCATGGACTACGTCAGTCCGATCTCGAACGAACTCGGTTACTCCATAGCCGTCGAGAAACTCCTCGACATCGAAGTCCCTGATCGGGCGATCTGGATACGCATGATGATGGCCGAATTGAACCGGATAGCGTCGCACCTCGTCTGGCTGGCCACCAACGGCATGGACCTTGGCGCCACGTCGATGATGATCTACGGATTCCGTGAGCGCGAACTGGTACTGGCCTTCTTCGAGAAGACCGCCGGGCTGCGGATGAACCTCAACTACGTGCGTCCCGGTGGCGTCGCGGCGGACCTTCCCGACGGCTGGGAAGACGACGTGCTGGTGATCTGCGACACGATCTACGAGCGCACCTTCGAGTACGACCAGCTCTTGACGGGCCAGCCCATCTTCCGCGGTCGCATGGTCGGCGTCGCGCCGATCACCGCCGAAGAGGCGTTGGCCCTCGGCGTGACCGGCCCACTGCTGCGCTCGACGGGCGTGCCGTGGGACCTACGCCGTTCGATGCCGTACCTCGCGTACGACCAGGTGGACTTCGACGTCATCGTCGGCACCTTCGGCGACAACTTCGACCGGTACGCGATTCGCCTCAACGAGATCCGCGAATCGGTGCGCATCGTGCGCCAGTGCGTGGACATGATGCCCAAGGGCGACTACCGCAGCCAGGACCCCAAGGTGACGCCACCACCACGCGCGCGCATCGACGAGTCGATGGAGGCGTTGATCCACCACTTCAAGCTCTTCACCGAGGGCTTCCACGTGCCCGCGGGCGAGGTCTACAGCGCCATCGAGTCGCCGCGCGGCGAGCTCGGTTGCTACCTCGTCGCCGACGGCGGACCGAAGCCGTATCGCATCCACGTGCGCGCGCCGAGTTTCGTCAACATGCAAGCGGTGCCGCTCCTCATGCGCGGGGGATCGGTCTCGGACGCCATCACCGTCATCTCGTCGGTGGACCCCATCATGGGTGAGGTGGACCGATGAGCCACCTACGCGTCGACCTGCGCCAACGCGCCGAAGAGTTGGTCGCGCTCTACCCACGGCCACGCTCGGCGATGTTGCCGTTGCTGCACCTCGCCCAAGAGCAAGACGGCTACGTCAGCCCCGAGGGCATCGCCGAGGTCGCCGAGTTGACCGGCACGACGACCGCGGACGTCCGGGGCACCGCCGCCTTCTACGACATGTTCCACCTCGAGCCCGTGGGCAAGTACGTCGTCGGCGTCTGCACCAACATCGCCTGTCTCTTACGAGGCGGGCTCGAACTGCTCGAGCACGCGAGCTCGACGCTCGGCTGCGCCGTGGGCTCCACGTCCGATGACGGACTCTTCACGTTGGAAGAGACCGAGTGTCTCGCCGACTGCAACTTCGCGCCCTGCGTGCAGGTGAACCACCGATTCGTTCGCACGACGACGCCCGAGACGTTCGACGCGCTCGTTGGAGAACTTCGCGACGGACGTCGCGAGCACGACATCCCGACGCACGGCACGCTCTTACGCGTGCGCCGCGCCGGTGGGCTACACGCGCCGAAGGCTGAGATCGTCGCGCAACGCGAAGAGGCGAAAGCCGCTCGCGACCAGCGCGCCGAGGGGACGAAGTAGTGGCGACCCTCGAAGCCCCCCGCATCGTCACCGCGCGCACCGACTACGACGACTCCTACACGCTGTCGCGTTTTCTGGCGACGGGTGGTTACGACGGACTTCGCAAGGCCCTCACCATGTTCCCGGAGGACGTCGCGCTCGAGGTCGACGAGGCGTCGCTGCTCGGTCGTGGTGGCGCGGGCTTCCCGGCCGGTCGCAAGTGGTCGATGTTGCGCAAGGCACCCGTCTCGTACCTCGTCGTGAACGGCGACGAGTCCGAGCCCGCGACCTTCAAGGACCACCTCCTCCTCGAGCGTGACCCGAACGAGATCATCGAGGGCATCATCATTTCGGCGTACGCGCTGCAGGTGAGCCAAGTCTTCTTCTTCGTGCGCGGCGAGTTCGCGCTCGGTCTCGAGCGTGTCCAGCAGGCCGTCAACGACGCCTACGAGCACGGCGCGCTCGGATCCAAGATCTTCGGCTCGAACTTCTCGCTCGACATCGTCGTGCACCCCGGCGCGGGCGCGTACATCTGCGGTGACGAGACGGCCCTGCTCGAAGCTCTCGAGGGCAAGCGTGGCTTCCCGCGCATCAAGCCCCCTTTCTTTCCCGCGGTGAACGGCCTCTACGGTGAGCCGACGGTCGTGAACAACGTCGAGACCATGGCGAACATTCCCTGGATCGTGTTGAACGGCGGTGAGGCCTTCGCGGCCCTCGGCGCCGGTCGCTCCAAGGGCACGCGGCTCTTCGCGCTCGCGGGCCGGGTGAAGAACCCCGGCGTCTTCGAAGTGGAGATGGTGAAGAACACGTTCCGCGACCTGATCTACGACCCCGCGCTCGGCGGGGGACTCCTCGACGGTCACACGATCAAGGCCTTCATCCCCGGCGGCGTCTCGGCCCCGTGGTTCGGGCCCGACATGCTGGACACACCCCTTGGACAGGACGAAGTGGGCGAGAAGGGCTCGATGCTCGGCTCGGGTTCGGTGATCGTCTTCGACGACACCACGTGCGTCGTGCGCGCGGCGTGGCGCATTACGAAGTTCTTCGCGAGGGAGTCCTGCGGCCAGTGCACGCCGTGTCGCGAGGGTTCGGGTTGGATCGAACGCATCATGTACCGCATGGAGAACGGCGGCGGTCGAATGGAGGACCTCGAGCTTCTCCTCGACCTCTGTGACAACATCGCGCCCGGCGGCGGTTGGCCGCCGCAGCAGACCACCATCTGCCCGCTCGGTCCTTCCATTCCTTCGTCGATCACCGGAGCGATCTCGATGTTCCGCAACGAGTTCATCGATCACGTCCACAAGGGAGGATGCCCCTTTGACTGACGTCAAGTCCAGCGTGACTATCTCCGTGAACGGGCGAAGCCTCGAGGCTGGGACCGGTGAGCTGCTCATCGAAGCGGCCGAACGCGCGGGCCACTACGTGCCGCGGTTCTGTTACCACCCGCGCATGGAACCCGTCGGCATGTGTCGGATGTGTCTCGTCGAAGTCGAAGGGCCCCGCGGCGCGACCCTGCAGCCCGCCTGTTACCTCAAGGTGCAAGAAGGTATGACGGTCGTCACCGACTCGGAGAAAGTGAAGAAGGCCCAGGACGGCGTCTTGGAGTTCCTGCTCGCGAATCACCCGCTCGACTGTCCCGTCTGCGACAAGGGTGGCGAGTGCCCCCTCCAAGACCAGACCCTCGCGCACGGCTCGGGCGAGACGCGGTTCGTCGAAGAGAAGCGTCACTTCGTCAAGCCCATTGAAATCGGTGCGCTGGTGCTGCTCGACCGTGAGCGCTGCATCCAGTGCGCGCGCTGCACGCGCTTCAGTGCCGAAGTGTCCGGCGACACGGAGATCGCCTTCTCCGGTCGAGGTGACCAGATGGAGGTCGCCCCGTCACCGACGGAACCGTTCGACTCGACGTTCTCGGGCAACACCGTGCAGATCTGTCCCGTCGGGGCCCTCACGGCGAAGCCGTACCGTTTCACGGCACGTCCGTGGGACTTGGAGCAGGTCGAGAGCACGTGCACGACGTGCGCCGTCGGATGTCGGGTCGCCGTGCAGTCGTCGGGGAACCGACTGACGCGCGTCCTCGGGGTCGACAGCGAACCCGTGAACCACGGCTGGCTCTGTGACAAGGGTCGCTTCACCCTCGACTCCGTCGACGGCAACGAAGAGTCGCTCGATCCACTCAACGCGTCGACGCGACTGCGCGAACCACTCGTTCGCGTCGACGGCGTACTCGTGCCGACGACGTGGGGCGACGCGCTCGCGCGCGCCGCGACCATCTTGCAAGACGCCGCGACGAGCCCGAACGGTGTGGGGGCCATCGGCGGCGCGGCCCTCACCAACGAAGGGGCCTTCGCCTGGGAGCGTCTCGTTCGCGGCGTCCTCGGCAGCAACCACCTCGACGCGCAGTACGACGACGGACTCGACGGCGCGCTGCTGCAGTCCCTCCCGAGGGCCACGATCGACGACGCGGCTCACGCGCGCGTCGTCGTGACCCTGACCGGCGACCTTCGCGAAGAACTACCCGTCCTCTTCTTGCGACTACGCGAGAACTTCATCAAGCGCAAGAACTCCCTCGTCGAGTTCGCCTTCGCCTCGAGTGGGCTGCACTCGCTCGCCACGGTGTCGATACCGGTTCGCCCCGGTGAAGCTCACCTCGTCGCCGAGGCGGTAAGTCGTAGCGACGGAACGGTGCTGAAGGGTTCGAACGTCACCGTCGCCGAGCTCGACGAAACACGCCGACTTCTCGGCGACAGCGGCGACGGCGTCGTCTTCATCGTCGGACGTCCCAACTTCGCCGAAGACGCGGGCGTGATGGAGCGCGCGATCCGCGTCCTCGCGGAGAAGTTCACGTCGGCGACGTTCCTGCCGGCGCTGCGCCGCGCGAACGTCATGGGCGC
>DATKSO010000144.1:0-4648 GCA_035531635.1 Acidimicrobiales bacterium
CCCCAATTGGGCGCGCCTTTAAGGGTTCACTCGTCGACATGCGTCCCGATGACCTGACGACACTCATCGTGCGCGAACTGCTCGAAAAAGTCCCCGAGCTCGATCCCCACAGCGTCGAGGACCTCATGGTGGGTTGTGGTCAACCGGCCGGCGAGTCTGGTTTCAACATCGCGCGCGTTGTCGCGGTACTGGCTGGTCTCGACGACGTCCCGGGCGTCACCGTCAATCGATACTGCTCGTCCTCACTGCAGACGATTCGCATGGCCGCGCACGCCATTCGTGCGGGCGAAGGTGACATCTTCATCGCCGCTGGCGTGGAGACGGTGTCGAGGTTTGGTAGTGGCGCGAGTGACTCCGGCAATGCCCGGAACCACCTCTTTGAGGCCGCGATTGCGCGCTCCGCCGCGCGTGCCGAGAAAGTGACCGACCCCTGGACCCCGCAACCCGGGCTGCCCGATATCTATATCGCCATGGGCCAAACCGCAGAAAACGTCGCGGAGTTCGAGCACGTCTCGCGTCACGAGATGGACGAATTCGCATTGCGCAGTCAAGAACTCGCGGTACTGCACCAGGACAACGGTTTCTTCGAACGCGAGATCACGCCCGTGACCTTGCCCGACGGCACCGTCGTCTCCAAGGACGACGGCCCGCGCGCCGGCACGACGCTGGAGAAGCTCGCGAGTCTGCAGCCAGTCTTTCGCCAGGTGGGCACCATCACCGCCGGCAACGCCTGTCCACTGAACGACGGCGCCGCGGGCGTCATCGTCATGAGTGACACCAAGGCCAAGGAACTCGGCATCAAGCCCCTGGCGCGCATCGTGGCGAGCGGCGTGAGTGGACTCAACCCCGAGATTATGGGACTTGGTCCGATTGAAGCTTGTCGTCAGGCACTACGACGCGCCAATATGACCATCGACGACATCGACCTCGTAGAAATCAATGAAGCCTTCGCCGCCCAGGTGCTACCCAGCGCAAAACACCTCGGCATCACGCTCGACAAGCTCAACATCCGTGGCGGAGCGATTGCGCTGGGTCACCCCTTTGGCATGACGGGCGCGCGCATCATGACCACTTTGTTGAACTCCCTCGAAGACGCCGGCAAGCGCTTCGGCCTCGAGTCGATGTGCGTCGGCGGTGGCCAAGGCATGGCCATGATCGTCGAGCGGCTGGACTGATCCGTGGCGACGCCGGTTGACGAGCTCGACCTGGTGTTGCTCGCTACCTCAACGTCACCCGACCCCGAACACGACGTCGCCGCACTCGCACGCCAGGGTGACGTTGGCTGGCTCGCCAAGTTCACCTTTGGCTACGTGGTCTTGGGATACTCGGACGTGCTCGCTCTCCTTCGAGAGCGTTCGCTACACCAAGCCTCGGGTCTCGTCGCACAACTCTTCACCGGTGAGGGAACGGCACTCGACCAACTCAGTCGCGAGAGTCTCCTCAGTGCCGAAGGTGCTACCCATACTCGACTGCGCCGCCTGGTCGCGTCGCCGTTTTCACCCAAGTCGATCGATCGATTGCGCCCCTTCATGCGCCACTACGTGAACGACCTCGCGCTCGGCCTCGCCAACGACGAGCCGACGAGCTTCGTGCTGGACGCTCCCGTGGTACTCGCGCGCTACCCCATCGCCGTCATCTGTCACCACCTGGCGGTCGAGCAAGCCGACTGGGACCTCTTCTCGCGCTGGGCCGAGACGACGTTCCTGCTCTTTTCGTCCGAGGCGCAGGGCAACGAGGATCGCATCTTCAACGAGATGAAAGAGTTCTCGCACTACTGCACGGCACTCATTGACGAGCGACGCCGACGTCTTGGCGACGACCTCATCAGCCACCTCATCGAAGCCGAACAAGAGGGTGATCGCTTGAGCACCCCCGAGATGGTGAGTCTGATCCAGGGCATCATCGCCGCGGGCACCGACACCACGCGAAACCAACTCTCGACGACGCTCGCGTTGTTGTCGACGCGGCCCGAACTGTGGGACGAGATGAAAGGGGACGACGAACTCGTGGCGGGCGTCGTCGAAGAGTCGCTGCGGTACTTGAACCCCATTCGCTTCGTCATCCGTCAGGTGCACGAGCCATTCGAGTACCGCGACGTCGCCTTCGCGAAAGGCACGTTATTGGCCTTCAGTCTGGCGGGCGCGAATCGCGACGCTCACCACTTTCTTCAAGCCGACACGTTCGACCCACGAAGACTCGACGCCCGCGACCATCTGACCTTCTCCTCGGGCATCCACCACTGTTTGGGGGCCGCGCTGGCACGCGCGGAACTTCACGAAGCCCTCGTCGCATTGCGCGATCGTTGGTCAACGATCGAACCGGCGGGTGAGGTGGTCTGGAAAGACTCGCGACTGGCCGTGTGGGGAGCCCAATCGGTTCCCCTTCGCGTGACGACGGCCTAGGAGACTGCTGAATAACGTCGCCGTCAGTCGTAGGTTCGGTGGCGCACGTCTGGGATTGGTCTCTGTCGAGGTGCCGACGAGAAGAAGACGAAAATCGGCTGACCGCTCTTGGCATCGCTCGTGAAGTTGCTCCTCATCTTGACGACCGGGACGTGCGCTGGTTCTCAGGTGGTCAGGATCCGCCACGTCCCCTCGAAGGTGAGACCCAGGTTGAGTAGTCGACGAAGGTTGATGGCGGCGACCCGGGTGGAGAGGCCGAACTGATTCCTTTGGGCCCCGCGGAATCTGACGCGCCGGTAGTGGTCCCTCACGAGCCACGCAATCGATCGTTCGACCATGGGCCGATACTTTTGATAGTCCGAAATGAAGTCACCATCGCGCCAGGCGCGTCGAGACTCGACGAGATCCGCGTCGTGGATCGTGAGGTGCAGCACGCGGCCGCCCTTGGCGTTCGTGCAGCGGGTTCGTAGTGGGCAGTTCGCGCATCGCACGCCGAAGGTAGCGCTGCGCTTGGCAGTGATGGCGACGACGTGGCCCGCCGGACAGGTGACGGTCGCGCTGGTCTCGTCAACGACGAAGTCGTCACGGCAGAATCCTCCGGGCACCGCCGCGTGGCTCGCGAAGGGCTTGATGGCGCGTTGGTGGCCCGCGCGCGAGAGCGCAGCCAGGGTCTCGCCCGAGCCGTAGGCGCCGTCGGCGAGGACCTGGAGACCCGGCACTTCGCCCTGGAGCAACTCGACACCGGTCGGCCCGTCGGGGGCGCTCGCGGGCGTGAGCGCCATCGCGGTGACGAGTCCGGTCTCGGGCTCGACGCAGAGGTGGGCCTTGTAGCCGTCGCGATAGACACTGCGAGACTTGTGCATGTGACGACTTTCGGGGTCGACCACCGAGATGACGCGGTCTTTCGCGACCCCGCGCACGATTCGCCAACGGCCGCTCTCGTCGAGCTCGACGTCCTGGCCCGCAACGAGGGCGAGCAGTCCGAGCGCCTCTTTGGCGTCGGGATCCTCGCTCTCGTCGAGCGCGAGCAGGGACCGGGCATCCTCCACGAGCGCGTGCACCAACGCAGCCCGCGCCGCCTCGTCGTCCCAGGAAATAGCGGGCTTGCCGGGCTGGTCGTAGTCGTGGGCGACGAGTGCCACCTCGCGCGAGGAAGGGATCACCCGGCGCACCCGGCGGATGGCCCCGACGATCTGGGTGACGGTGTCTTGGGTCGCGACCGCGTCATCGAGCAGCGTCGAGTCCAGCGCCCGACGGGTCTTGCCTCTTAGGACCCCGGTCGCCTCGACCACCGCGCGCACGGCCTCGAAGATCCGCTCGGGACGCTCTGAGTTGCGCAGGCGCCCTCGCCAGTAGGTGAGGACCGAGGAGTCGAAGGCCGCCTCGTCAAGGGCGAGCCCGCAGGCGACCTTCCAGCTGATCCGGTCGGTGAGAGCCCTCGCGGCCTCGCGGTCCGAGAGCCCCTCGAGGGCTTGGAGGACCATGACCGAGGCCACGGTGTCTGGCGGGATCGAGGGACGTCCGCGCTTCGAGGGGAAGAGGTCCTCGAACATCTCGTCAGGGAACAGTTCGTGGCGATGGTCCGCGAGGAACATCTCGACGCTGCTCTGAGGGACGAGTTGGCGACAGAGCGCCGACGCGTCGAGCAGTTCACGGTTGGGGTCGTTCACACCTTGCATGCGTCAATTCTCGTGGCACGGAGCCCCGAGAACCGGCATCGTGGAGCGATTTATTCAGCAGTCTCCTAGTGCGCGGTGCCGGTCAAGCGCGCGTCCGGGTCATCGTTGAACGCGGCCGCTTCTTCGTCGCTCACGCGACGAGCTTCGTCGGGCAACATCACCGGAATTGAGTCACGAACCTCGTAGGCGATAAGGCGGCGGGGGTTGAAGAGTAGATCCTTCGAGGGCACGTAGAGCAGGGCACCGTGATCCAACGGATCCTCGAGAAGCTCTAAGAGAAACGAGTCCAGGGCCATCAGCCAATCTCCTTTAGTTGCGCGAGTACTTCATCGACGTGTCGCCGACACGACGCGTCGTCGTTTGCTTCAAGGTTCAGACGCAACAGCGGCTCGGTGTTCGAAGGGCGAAGGTTAAACCACCAGTCATCGTAGAAGGCGGTGAGTCCATCGAGGAGATCGATAGTGACGCCGTCGCTCTCGAGCTTCTTCGTCATTCGCTGCACCGTCGCACTTGGATCGGCGACTTCGGTGTTGATCTCGCCCGACGCCGCGTAGCGCAGGAAGGGCT
>DATKSO010000145.1:0-6414 GCA_035531635.1 Acidimicrobiales bacterium
GACTACGGGTTTCACATGATCGTGTCGGACGTGAACGAGGCGTCACTGAAGGAGATGGACCTCGTCGTTGACGAGGGCCTTTCCAGTTTCAAGTTGTTCATGGCCTACCCGGGCGTCTTCTACTCCACTGACGGCGAGATCACCCAAGCCATGCAACAAGCTTCTTCGAACGGCGCGACCATCATGATGCACGCGGAGAACGGGATCGCCATCGACGTGTTGGTTGCCGAGGCGCTCGCCAGGGGCGACGGGAGCCCCTCGTTCCACGGCCTGACCCGGCCGGTGGCGCTCGAAGCCGAGGCGACCCACCGCGCCATCCAGTTAGCGCTCGTCACGGACGCGCCGCTCTACATCGTCCACCTCTCTTCGGGCGAAGCGCTCGAAGAAGTGATCCAAGCGAGAGATCGTGGCCAGAGCGTCTTCGCCGAGACCTGCCCTCAGTACCTCTTTCTCTCGGACGCAGACCTTGCGCGCGATGGATTCGAAGGCGCGAAGTACGTCTGCTCCCCGCCGCTTCGCCCCGAGCACCACCACGCCGATCTCTGGCGAGGTCTTCGCACCGACGACCTCAGCATCGTCTCGACGGATCACTGTCCCTTCTGCTTCAAGGAACAGAAGGAACTCGGACTGGGCGACTTCTCGAAGATCCCCAACGGCATTCCCGGCATCGAACACCGCGTCGACCTGATCTTTCAGGGTGTCGCCATGGGGGAGATCTCGCTCGCTCGGTGGGTGGACGTCACGGCCACGACGCCGGCGAGGATGTTCGGCCTCTTCCCGAAGAAGGGAGTCATCGCGCCAGGATCGGACGCCGACATCGTGCTCTACGATCCCAACGCCACCCAGACGTTCTCTGTCGATACGCACCACATGAACGTCGACTACTCGGCGTACGAAGGAATGACGGTGAAGGGCCAAGTGACGACCGTGCTGTCACGAGGAACGGTCGTCATTGAGAACGAGCAGTACGTGGGTCGAAAAGGGTACGGTCAGTTCCTTCGTCGCGGCCTCAACGGGTATCTGCGATGACCGCTCGCGGAGGTGAGTACGAGACCAACGTGGTTGAGAAGAACATGACGGGCCGCTTCGCGTGATGGACTTCGGACTGGTCGCGCAGACGAACGCTCCAGCGAAGAACGTCGTCGAGTTGGCCAAACGAGCGGAGGACGCCGGGTTCTCACACTTTTGGACGTTCGACTCGGTGGTGCTCTGGCAAGAACCCTTCGTCATCTACTCCCAGATACTTAGCGCCACTGATCACATCACCGTTGGTCCGATGGTGACCAATCCGATCACGCGCGATTGGACGGTGACGGCGTCCCTCTTCGCCACGCTGAACGAGATGTTCGGACCGAGAACGATCTGCGGCATCGGTCGTGGTGACTCGGCACTTCGCGTGACGGGCGGAACGCCCGCGTCTCTAGCCACCCTTTCATCGTGCATGACGGTGATCAAAGAGCTCGTCGAAGGGCGTGAAGTCGTCATCAACGACCGAATCGTCTCGATGCCATGGATCGAGGACGGCCACCTCGACGTGTGGATGGCGGCCTACGGTCCTAAGGCGCTCGAACTCGCGGGAAGTAAAGCTGACGGTCTGATTCTTCAGATCGCCGATCCCTTCGTCGTCAAGTGGGCGATTGAAACGGCGCGCGACGCGGTACTCGCGTCGGGCCGAAGCACTGATGACTACCAGGTGTGCGTCGCCGCGCCAGCGTACGTGGGCGACGACCTCGCGCACCAGCGCGATCAGGTTCGTTGGTTCGGTGGCATGGTGGGCAATCACGTTGCCGACATCGTGGGACGATACGGCGACGACTCCAACATCGTGCCGCAAGCGTTGACCGAATACATCAAGGGCCGCAAGGGCTACGACTATAGCCATCACGGAAAGGCGGGCAATCCCGACGCTGAGTTCGTCCCCGACGAGGTGATCGATCGCTTCTGTGTGCTCGGGTCAGTCGAACAACATCGTGATCGCCTCAGTGAGTTGAGTGAACTTGGCGTGAATCAGTTTTCGCTCTACCTCATGCACGACCAACCCGACGCGACCATCGACGCCTATCGCGATTTCATCATCGGTCAGGTCTAGCCAGAAAAAATGCATGGTTCTGTCGAGGTGCGTCTCACCATTGCTCGGTGGATTGTTGGGCCACTAAGGAGTCCCAGTACTCCGTCCAGCGCGTTGATCGCTTGTCCGCGCGCCGACGAACTTCGCGCCCGAGCGATCGCGAAAAACCTCGCAGGGCCGGGTAGTCCTTGGAGACACGAGCACACCACTTCGACGCGATGGCGAGGTCGTGCTGCTTGCCGAGATACTTTTGAAGCTCGTTGACTTTGCTCGCAAACTCCTCGGTCGGCGTTCCGAGTACCTCCGAGAGCGCTTGGGCGGCGTAAAGAGTCCGCTTCGCCGCAATTCGAGTGCGGTGAAGGTTGGTGTCCGCGGGATCTTGAATCGCCTTGAGCGCCACTCGGCGAAGGGCTCGCCACGACACGTGCATCGCTCGTCCGGCCATGGGTTTCAACATGTCGGGCGTTGAGTCACGAGAGGGGAGCGAGTGGCGAAACTTGCTCACTTCATCAATATTCTCTCGGTACGTGTCAGAGCGCAGGATGTGGTCGGTGGTCTGTTGCTCGACGCGACGCGCGTGCGCGGCGATTGCCAATAGTTGACGACCCTGGGTCGTGTCGGCCCGGTCGCCTAACGCCTTGAGCACAGTCGACTCGAGGATCTCGGCGTCACGAAGCCGACCGAAGGGCTTGCCGACGTCGCCCAGGCGCCCGATGAGAAACTCAGCGCCGAGGGAACTCTCGATGGCGGCCATGGTCTTCAGTACGTAGCGGATGCGACGAAACGACAGCCGGATCTTGCGCGTTGCCTCAGGGTCGTCGGGCACGCCCTCTCGAAGACTGTTCCGGACAGTGAAATCGGCCATCTTGATATCGCTCTCGGCGAAGCGGAGGATGCCGCGGGTGAAGCCCTTGACGATCTCAGACTCCAGATCGCTCGAAGTGTCGTTGGACATCTGAGACGAACCTCCTTCGACCTTCAGGCTGCTCACTTCGGGTGGCGCAGGTTGAGTGACGTACGTCGTATCTTGCCATGGTCTCTCGTGGCACTCGATACTGCAATAGAGGCGGCGCAGTTCGCGATGCCAGCCGTCTCGCGTTGAACGCGTGCTCACCGTGGCTCCCGGAAGACACCGTGTCGCGTAGGGGCGAAAGAACCGTCCAAGGCGTTGACGACGGTGTCACGGTGGCCAATCGACGCGGTGGGCCGTGGTGATGCCGGGTGCCCGAGTGGCGCACTCTTGTGACGTCTCGTAGACAACGTCACATCCAAATTGGCGAAGAATGGTGTTGACCCACAACGTGACCTTACTGTTGGGGCGATCGCGTTGTCGGCCCGAGCGGGCGCGGGCGGCCCTGCTCGCCGAGCGTGATGAACACGGCGTCGGTCGGTGCCCTGGGCGTTTCGGCACGACAGCCTCGTGGGCATGAGGAAGACGTTCCGAAAGAGAGCATCGACTCGTCGGTGCACGGCCTCGAACGCTTCTCTACACGACCCGGTCGTAATCTTCCGCGCGCCGACCACTTTTGGAACCCGATGCGTTTACGACCGACGTCCATTTCGGTCCTCGCCGTCCTGACGACGGTCTTTGGCTTGACGTTGGCGCCGAGCGCCGCGGCTAACTCCTTGGTCGCCAAGACTCCTTCGCAGATTCTCACGCTCACTACGTCTCGATTGACTCCTACGGAGGCATTGTGCAGATCACCTTTTCGACCGACAGCTCAATGACCGGGCGTGTCCAGTTCAAGAAGCTCGGCGGCGACACGAAAAGGAGCAGACTCCTCGATACGACGCCCTTCATCTTCGGGGATAAGACGTCGCACGCTCAGGACTTTGGCGTGAAGAACTCGAAAGTGGTAAATGAGATGGGTAGGTGCGCGTCCCGGCCACCAACAAGAACTACGCCAACATCGCGTCGGGCATTCTCCTATCATCCCTGTTCCAACGAGTGAATTCTGTGAGCGCGTTGAAGGATCTGGGGTCTTCAAGATCACCGGTCACGGGGCGGTGGCGTCCAGAGATTCCCTGGGCTGCTCGGCCGGCGGTAGTGGCGGTCGCCAATCCCGCAAAGTTCGTCACGGCCACGTAAGTCACGTTCCCGTAGGTTTATCGGGGCGTGGCGTTCACGCGAACAACTGGTCAATGACCCGAGGTAGGCTTCGCGCGTGAGCGAGAGTTATCGTGATTCGAAGATCGAATGCACGCCCACCACGTTGCGCATTCACTGGTACTACTTTCCCTTTGGCACCAAGGACATTCCCTACTCGTCGCTTAAGGACGTCCGTCGAGTCGTGATCAGCGCGTTGCGAGGAAAACTCCGAATCTGGGGAACGGGGAACCTTCGGTACTGGCTCAATTTGGACGCGCGACGTCCTGCGAAGGAGTTCGGATTCATCCTTGACAACGGAAAAGCGGTGAAGCCGTTCGTCACGCCCGACGATCCAGACGCGTTCGAGTCCGTGGTCCGTGAACGCGCTGGGTTGGGGCCGAGTTCCGACGGATCCACGCGCGGGCCCTTAGTCTGACGGCGTTGCGTTCTTTGACGTCGCGCAGTACTCGACTCTATGAGTGGTGAGCTTCGCTAGGCCAGTTCTCGACTGGTTCTCACCAACAGAAGGGCGAAAGATCCGCCAATGAGTACTTGGGTGAGGAACAACAGGTGCACCACGCCGAAGAAGGTCAGCGTTGCTAACACGAAGCCGATGAGTCCCGCGACGACTACGAGGACCAGTTGACGAACGACGTCGAACATCCACAGTGACGCCGCGCACTCGAAGACGGTGATCACGATTCCGACCGAGACGTGAAGTACCCGCTGCGGCGCGTCGAGGGTGTAGCCGTACGTGGTGACGAGGGTGAGCAGCGTGAGTGTGCTGTAAACGAGAAGGATCAACTTGAAGTGTCGGGTCTCGGGGCGTGCCGTGTGAAGAGCTCGTGCCGCGCGATAGCAGAGGACCGACGCGAGGACGAGCGCGAGGGTGTACGGAAGAGCGGTTTTGAGATGAAGGCCGTAGTTGCTCAAGCCTCCTTCGTTAGCCTTGAGCACTTCGCCAGGGTGCAGGGCCACGCAGACTGCGATAAAGAACGCGAACGCCGTCTGACTTCGCGCGACGTCACGGACCACCCGCTCCTTCACCGATGGTAAGACGCGGACGGAGGGGAGAGGATTGGTCACCGTCGAGGGAGCTCGACCCTCGTGTTGAACGAGGTCCGCGCGACGCGCGCGAACGTCAGAGAGAAGAACGTACGTAGGGATTCGGGAGTCTCCGCTATCTGGCCCGGTGACGAGGCGAATCGCATAGCAACGACGCTAGGCCGTGCGGCGCCTGTACGACCAAGGTCTCGATACTGCGGTCTGGCAGCTTAGGTACGTCGAAGGGTCGGTAGAAGACTTCGTGGTCTTGACGTATCGTCGACCGGTAGAGTGACGAGCCAAGCGGGCTCGGAGCCCGGCCTCATCTTTAAAGAGGAGATCGATGGAACTGGCGAAGGACACGATCACCGTCATTGGCGCAAGTTGGTGCCCCGACTGCCGTCGAGCTAAGGAGTTCTTGGGCCAGCACCGCGTTGCCTACGATTGGATCGATCTCGAGCAACACCCTGAGGCCACGGAGCTCGTCGAACGGATCAACGGCGGCAGTCGGAGCATTCCCACCATCGTCTTTCCCGACGGCTCGCACCTCGTCGAGCCAGGTAACGACGAACTCGCCGAGAGATTGGGCATCAATCGCTCGGCGACGTCTACGACCTACGACGTCATCATCATCGGCGGAGGACCCACCGGACTTACTGCGGCCATCTACGCCGCACGTGAGAATCAGAGTGTGCTGGTCGTCGAGAAGTCCGCCGTCGGTGGCCAGGCCGGGATCACCGAACGCCTCGACAACTACCCCGGATTTCCCGATGGCGTCGCGGGACATGAACTCGCCGATCGAATTCGACGCCAGGCCGAACGCTACGGCGTCGAGATACTCCAAGCGGTCGCCGTAAGCAACATCAGTGTTGAGGGTGAATGGGTCACGGTGACGACGACCACTGGTGACGGCTACGAAGCTCACGCCGTTCTCGTGGCGACGGGATCGATGTACCGTCGCACCGGCGCTGAGGGCGAAGCAGAACTCATTGGCGCGGGCATCCACTTCTGTGCCACGTGTGACGGACCGTTCTACCGAGGAGCCGAGGAGGTCGTCGTCATCGGTGGCGGCAACAGTGGCTTAGAGGAAGGCCTCTTTCTCACTCAGTTCGCCGATCACGTCACCGTCGTTGAGTACTCCGAGAAGTTGGCGGGCAGCCGCCTCCTTCAAGACAAAGTGCTCGCGCACCCCAAGATGACCGTCGTTACGAAC
>DATKSO010000146.1:0-2036 GCA_035531635.1 Acidimicrobiales bacterium
AAAACAGCTTCTGGGCGGTAACGCGGTGGTGATGATCTAACTTGATCGACATTCTCAACCCCCTCGGCGGGAAACGAGATTTTCGTTCTGGCTTTTACTATCCACCCTTTACGAGGGGCTGTCAAGGCTCGCGACGAGCTCCACGTGCTCCGTCATCGGGAAGAGGTCGAAGATTCTCAACTGATCAAGGGAAAACCCGTTACCTAAGAAAATCTTAAGGTCACGCGCGAACGTCGCCGCGTCGCACGAGACGTAGACGAGTCGGCCGGGCCGGCGGCGAACGAGGCTCTCGGCGACACCCTTGGCGAGACCCTGACGCGGGGGGTCCACGACAACGACGGATCCTTCGCGCACGGTGTCGTTCACCGAACGCGGCGTGACCGACCACTCGCGAACTTTCAGCTGGCGTAGGCCTGTCGCGTTCGTGCGTGCGTCACGAACGGCGAATGACGAAGACTCGACCGCCGCGACGCGGCCGGCCGGTCCGACCAACTTCGCTAGGGGCACCGCGAAGAGACCAACGCCACTGAAGAGATCCACGACGTCGTCACCGGAGGAGACGTCCGCGAACTCCAACACGGCGTCGAGAAGCACGTGCGGCGCGTCACGGTGTGACTGCCAGAACGAAAGGGGACCAACGGAGAAGACGTGATCGCGTACCGCGACGCGCGAATGCGTCGCGGGCTCGAGGGGGGCGCCGGTGAGCGAGCGTAGTTCGAAGTGCGAGCCGCGCTCGCTCTCGCGGCGCGCAACGGCAAAGGGCTCGCCGTGGCCGATGGCACGAAGTTCGACTTCGCTGATACCTCGCCACGTCGAGCGAAGTGCTGCTCCGAACGCGTCGTTGGCGATCCAGCACGCGTCGATGGCGACGAGCTCGTGGGAGCGAGCAACACGCAGGCTCAGTCGACCATCGTCGTCAACCGCGCATCGAAGTCTCGTGCGTGAACCCTTCGCCTCACTGGGCGCCGGCGTCACATCGACGTCCATCTCTAGTCCCGCGATTCTCTTGAGATGCTCGGCGACGAGGGACGCTTTCCACGAGCGCTGCGCGCTCGATGACGCGTGCTGCAGGTCACAGCCGCCACAGCCCCCCGGGTGCGCGAAGGGGCACGGTGGCTCGACGCGGTCGGGGCTCGGGTCGAGTACTTCTATGGCGTCGCCTCGGTAGAAACTCGACGTCGTCTCATTGACCTGGACCCGGACCAGTTCGCCCGGCAACGAATGACGCACGAAGATCACGCGCCCGTCGTCGGCTCGACCCACCCCGCCGCCCGTCGCCGGGCGATCGATTCTCACCGTCATTATCTCGTCGGACGAGCACTCACTCACCTCCGTCACCTAACCAACACGGCGGAGAAACAAATCGACGAGTTCCTGGGCCCGCACGCGTGCCGCCGGCGTCTCGCGCGCCGTTTCGCTCAGCAGCGTGTCGAGGTCGAGCCCGAGATCCCTCGTCTCATCTTCGTCGGCGGCCAGCCACTCTTTGAGTTGCGCCTCGTCGATCTCGGGATGGAACTGCACGCCTACGTTGAGGCCAATGGCGAAAGCCTGCACGGCTCGCGGCGAGGTGGCCCAGAGCTCCGCGGAGGCCGGCGGCGAGCAGTGATCGAAGTGGAACTCGAACCACGGCCCACGTGGTAGATCGACGTCGGCAACGACGTCGATCTCGAACCAGCCGATTTCGCCGTCCGGTGCGCGACGGACCTCGCCCCCGTAGTAGCGACAAAGGGCCTGTGCCCCGAAGCAGATGCCCAGGATGGGCAGCGAACGTTTCTCGGCGTCGCCGATGAGGGCCAACTCTCGGTGAAACCAGGCCGCCTCGACCTCTTGGTCGTACACCGCGCACTTCGACCCGAGAATGATCATCGCGTCGTAACCTTCGAGTGAGGGCGTCGCGCTGATCTCGTCCATCATGACGAGGTCGACCTCGAAGCCGCGGGCCTCGAAGGCTTCGCCCACGAGTCCCGGACGGTCCTCGTCGTGGTGACGGAGTGCGAGCGCGCGAGCCATAGTGCCCTCGACTCTAGTGAAGGGAC
>DATKSO010000147.1:0-4686 GCA_035531635.1 Acidimicrobiales bacterium
TCGCCTTCTACGAGGTGAACGACGACGCGGTCATCGTGCACGACGCCACGACCGTCCCCGTCACCCCGTCCACGTGAGCGAACACCGCTAGTCACCAGTTGATGGCGCGGCGCGGTTCTCCGTCGGCTCGTGATCCATCGCTCGGATGGGTGAGCGCCAACGACACCCGCCAGGCTCGGTGGCATCGGGCGAACCAGAGGGGTGAAAGCGCCAGCGTCACCCGAGATCGCTTTTCGGGAACGATCGACGCGCTGGCGCGCGGTCGCGCCACGTCAGCGCCGCAGGCGCAATGTCGATAGTGTCGTGCGTGCCCGCGCGACGACGACGTGTCGGCACGTGGGAGCGAACGGGCGACACGTTCGTGGTGGTAGACCGCCGACGGCCTTGAGGTGCGAAATGGGTGCGATTCGTAGGAGCCGGGTGACCAGTCGCGTTGACCTCGGCGTCGCGATCGTCGTACTGGGCGCGGTGTCGCTGGAGTTGGCGGTGAGTGCTCGCTACGGCTATCACCGCGACGAGCTGTACTTTCTCGCCGCGGGTCAACACCCGGCGCTGGGGTACGTCGATCAGCCGCCGCTGGCGCCGTTGGTGGCAAAACTGTCCTCGCTCGTCTTCGCCAACAGCCTCGTCGGACTGCGCGTCGTTCCGGCCCTGCTCTTAGGGTGGCTGGTCGTCGCCTCGAGTGCGAGTGCGCAACTCTTGGGCGGTGGCGTCCACGCGCGCCGCCTCGCGGCCGTGGCCACGGCCGCCTGCGGCGAATACTTGGCGACGGCGCACCTGCTCACCACCACGGTGTTCGACTTCGCGGCGTGGGCCGGGGTCCTGTGGAGTTGCGCCCACTTCCTCGACGGCGAGCAACGGCGATGGTTGATCGTCGCCGGCGTCTTTGCCGGCGTTGGCTTCGACGCGAAGTGGAATATCGGCTTTCTCCTGGGCGGGCTCGTGATCGGATTCTTGGTGACGCCGTCGGCCCGTCGTCTGGTCACCGGCCGACCGGCGTTGGTCGCCCTCGCTGTCGTCGTAGTGCTCGCCTGGCCCGACGTCGTCTGGCAGGCGACGCACGGTTGGCCAAATTTCTCGGTCTTTCACGCGCTGCAGCGCGACGCGGGACACAATCGAGCGGTCTACTGGCCGGCCCAGATCGTCTACACGGGTCTGGCCGCCACGCCACTGTGGGTGGCGGGGCTGTGGTCGTTGTGGAGGCGCCGAGCGCCCGATCGAAGGTGGCGATCGCTCGCCGTGGCCTGCGCCGTCGTGCTCGTCCTCCAGTTCATCCTCGGCGGCAAGCCGTACTACGCCGGCGGGGTCTTCGTCCTCCTCTTCGCGGCCGGCGCCGTCGCCGTCGAACGACGTTGGGAGGAACGGCGCGCTCGTGGACTTCGATCGATCGGTCCGAGATCGACCATGGCGGCGCTCGTCGTGTCGGGTGTGCTCACCGTCCCCCTGGCGATTCCCGTCTTGCCGGCACGCACCTTGCACTCGATCGCGCTGCAGAAGATCAACTACGACCTGGCGGAAACCATCGCGTGGCCGCGTGAGGTCCGCGACGTCGCAACGGTGTACCACTCGCTCCCAGAGGCGCAACGCCGCCGCACGGTCTTCTTGACGGGTAACTACGGTGAGGCCGGCGCGCTCGAACGATACGGCGCGCAGTTCGACATTCCCGTCGGGAGGGTCTTCAGCGGCGCGAACTCGTTCTGGCTGTGGGGGCCGCCTCCCCGGTCCGCGACGACGGTGGTGGCGGTGAACATGGACCCCGTACTGCTGCGCCGACTGTTCTCGCACGTTCGATACAGCTTCACCTACCACAATGGACTGGGAGTGTCCAACGACGAGCAGGGCATCGGGGTCATGGTGGCAACGGGGCTTCGAATCCCCTGGTCTCGTTCGTGGGCCGACATCAAAAACTATTCGTGAACGAAGCGCGCGTCGCTCCTTCAACCCCACTGCACGTCACCCTACGGGCGTCACCTCGGACGGCACGCTGACCTACGGCGACGCGAGCGTTATCTCGAAACTGAGTTCGTTGGCGTCGTTCACGGTCATCTCGTGGACGTTGCCCGCGGCGACGAGGTCGCCCGCGCTCGCGCGCAGCGCCGCGGCGAACTCCTCGGGCGCGTTGACGACGAGTCGCGCGACCTGCGCGCGCTGTGAGACCTTGGCGGTGCTCTTCTCGCGACGAATCGCCTCGAGCGCGTCGCAGGCGGGCCGGTAGATCGATCCGGGGTCCACCGAGAGCGTGCCGAGCTCGTCGACGAGGGGCCACGCGGCGAGGTGCACCGAGCCGTCGTGCCACCAGCGCCACACCTCTTCGGTGACGAAGGGCAGTATGGGCGCGAAGAGGCGTTGCAGGACCGAGAGGGCGATCGTCAACGTCGCGCGCGCCGACGTCGTGTCGCTGTCGCTCCCTTCGCCGTACGCGCGGATCTTCACGAGTTCCAGGTAGTTGTCACAGAACGACCAGAAGAAGGACTCGGTGCGTTCGAGGACGCGCGCGTAGTCGTAGTGCTCGAAGGACGTCGTGGTCTCTCGTATCAGTTCGCCAAGGAGAGCCAGCAGGTCGCGGTCGAGCGGCGTCGTGACGTCGCTCGGAGTGAACGTCGTCGTGCCCTCGAGGCGCCCCAGGACGAACTTCGACGCGTTGAGGATCTTGATGGAGAGTCTTCGGCCGATCTTCATCTGCGCTTCGTCGATGGCGGTGTCGGTGCCGGGTCGACCCGAGGCGGCCCAGTAGCGCAGCGCGTCGGCGCCGTGTTGTTCTAAGAGTGGCAGCGGCGTGACGACGTTGCCGACCGATTTGCTCATCTTCTTGCGACTGGGATCGAGGACCCAGCCCGAGATCAACGCGTTAGCAAAGGGCAGGCTGTTGTGCTGGAGGTGGCTTCGTACGACCGTCGAGAACAGCCACGTGCGGATGATCTCGTGTGCCTGGAGGCGTAAGTCCATGGGGTGGACGTTCTCGAAGAGCTCCGTGCCCCAGTGACCGGCGATCTCGGGCGAGAGCGAACTCGTGGCCCAGGTGTCCATGACGTCGGGGTCGCCCGCGAAGCCGAGGGGCTGATTGCGCTGGGACTCTTCGTAGCCTTCGGGCACGTCGCTCGACGGATCGAGGGGTAGTCGATCGAGTGCCGGCACGATGGGCGCGTCGAAGTCGATCTCGCCGTTCTCGTCGACGGGGTACCACGCGGGAAAGGGCACGCCGAAGAACCGTTGGCGTGAGATGTTCCAGTCGACGTTGAGGCCCTCCACCCACGAGCGGTACCGGTGCTTCATGAAGTCCGGGTACCAGTGGAGCTCTTCGCCGCGACGAAGGAGGGCCTCTCGGTTCTCGAGGGTTCGAACGAACCACTGGCGTGACGTGACGATCTCGAGTGGTCGTTCGCCACGCTCGTAGAACTTGACGGGGTGGGTGATCTCACGAAGTTCTCCGACGAGATCGCCGGAGGCGCGAAGCGCGTCGACGATCGTGGCGCGCGCCTGATTGACGGTCCTACCCTCGATCTCGGCGTAGACGGCGTTGGCGGCCGCTGGATCCCTCGACGGGAAGGCCTCCGAGCCGAAGGTCGCGGGGAGGAACCGACCGTCTCGTCCGATCAACGCGCGCGTTGGAAGATCAAGCTCGCGCCACCACGTCACGTCGGTCGTGTCGCCAAAGGTGCAGATCATGGCGATGCCCGATCCCTTCTCGGGATCGGCGAGCTCGTGCGCGAGGATGGGGACGTCGACCTTGAAGAGCGGCGTGACGACGTTGGTGTGAAAGAGCCCCCGGTAGCGCTCGTCGTCCGGGTGGGCGACGAGCGCGACGCAGCTCGCCAGCATCTCGGGACGCGTGGTCTCGATGTCGATCAGGCCCTCGCCGTCAGCGCGCTGGAAGGACACGCGGTGATAGGTGCCGGGTCGTTCGCGGTCTTCGAGCTCGGCCTGGGAGACGGCCGTTCGAAAGTCGATGTCCCAGAGGGTCGGCGCGACGCTGGAGTAGACCTCGTCACGGGCCAACATCTCCAAGAAGCTTCGCTGGGAGATGGCCTGGGCTTCGGGCGAGATGGTCGTGTACTCGAGGGTCCAGTCGACGCTGATGCCGAGGTAGCGCCACAGTCGCTTGAAGGCCTCCTCGTCGACGGCGGTCAAGAGGTGGCAGAGTTCGACGAAGTTTCGTCTGGAGAGGGAGACCTTCTTCTCGGCGGCCTTCTCGGGGGCCACGAAGTGGGGGTCGTAGGGGAGGGTCGGGTCGCAGCGCACGCCGTAGTAGTTCTCGACGCGCCGCTCGGTGGGCAGGCCGTTGTCGTCCCAGCCCATGGGGTAGAAGACGTCCTTGCCGCGCATGCGCCAAAATCTGGCTACGACGTCACCCTGGGTGTAGCTAAAGACGTGGCCGATGTGCAGCTCACCCGAGACCGTGGGGGGAGGGGTGTCGATGGAGTAGACCGTCTCGCGGGTGGCGTCGCGGTCGAAGCGGTACGTGGACTCCGCCTCCCAACGCGCGAGCCAGGTGTCTTCCAGGCCGTCGACGGTCGGTTTTTCGGGCACCGCGTGGGCGAAGGGCGTAGAAGCGTCAGGCATGGTTGGCGTAGTTTAGAACAGTGATTCGCCTCTATGACACGGCCCGTGGCGAGGTCCGCGACCTCAGCCTGCGAGATCCCGGGCGCGTGGCGATGTACGTCTGCGGCCCCACGGTAGACAATCTCC
>DATKSO010000148.1:0-8518 GCA_035531635.1 Acidimicrobiales bacterium
GAGTACTACAACGGACTGGGTTCGGGCCACGGCGCCCTGATTCCCCCGCAGGTCACGTCACTGTCGAACAAGTCGCTGTCACTCGCCATGGAAGAACTCCGCCGGCAACGGCGTGATCTCCCTACTAAGGACTAATCACCATGGCCGAACGCCCCACTCTCGTCGATCCACCCATTGAGAACCTCTTGGGCAAGGTCGGCGACTCGAAGTTCACCCTGGTGGCGGTCACGGCGATCCGCGCGCGTGAGATCAATGAGTACTACAACGGACTGGGTTCGGGCCACGGCGCCCTGATTCCCCCGCAGGTCACCTCACTGTCGAACAAGTCGCTGTCACTCGCCATGGAAGAACTCTACGAGGGTAAGTTGCTGTTTCACCGTCCGACCAGCGAGGAGCTCGAGAACGAGCGACTGCAGGCCGAGGCCGCTGAGCAGGCTCGCCAGGACGCCAACAGTGACCTGGACGCCTTCACCGATGCCCTCCGCGACGCCTAAGTCGCCGACTCCTCGCATTGTCCTAGGCGTCGCCGGCGGAATCGCGGCCTACAAGTCCGTCGAACTGCTGCGCCTGCTCCGAGAGAAGGGCTACCACGTCGCGCCGGTGTTGACCCCTGACGCCACACGTTTCGTCGGTACGGTCACCTTCTCCGCGCTCGCGAGTGAGCCCGCGCGCACGAGCCTCTACGGCGATCCCACGACGCCGATTCCCCACACCTACCTCGGCTCGAACGCAACACTCGTCGTGGTCGCGCCCGCCACGGCGCACCTCATCGCGCGCTTCGCGATGGGCCTCGCCGACGACCTCTTGACGGCGACGCTCCTCGCTACGCGGGCACCCGTCCTGTTGTGTCCCGCGATGCACACCGAAATGTGGGAGCAGCCCTCGGTCCAGGAGAATCTTGCGACGCTGCGCCGTCGCGGCGTGTTGGTCCTCGAGCCCGACGTCGGTCACTTGGCCGGAGGCGACGAGGGAACAGGGCGCTTGCCCGAGGCAGCGACGATCGCCGAACTGGTCGAAAAGATCGTCGGGGGCTACCGCGGCGCGCTCACGGGCACCCGCGTCCTCATCAGTGCGGGCGGTACGCGCGAAGCGATCGATCCCGTGCGCGTGCTCTCCAACCGTTCGTCGGGCCGTCAGGGCTACGCCCTCGCCGAGGTGGCGTGCCGCATGGGCGCCAGCGTGACGCTGGTCTCGACGGTGGAGGGAAAACTTAGTCTCGACACCGTCGGCGCCATTGAGGTCGTCGCGGTGGAGAGCGCCGCGGAGTTGCACGAAGCGATGAAGAAGCGCGCGCTCGAGAGCGACTGCGTGATCATGGCCGCCGCGGTCGCGGACTTCACGCCACTCGCGTCCGGAAAGAAGTTGAAGAAGCGTGACGGCGCGCCGACGATTCGCCTCGAGCCCACGCCCGACGTCTTGGCCGACCTCGTGGCCCACCGACCAGAAGGTCAGATCATCGTGGGTTTCGCCGCCGAGACCGACGACGTCCTCGACAACGCGCTCGTGAAGTTGCGCGAAAAAGGCGTGGACCTGCTCGTCGTGAACGACGTCGTCGCGCCGGGAGCGGGCTTCGAGCACGCGACCAACGAGGTCGTCATTCTCGATCGCCGTGAAGTGCCCGAGCGGGTCACGCTGCGTTCCAAAGAAGCGATCTCGTGGGAGATCTTGGCTAGGGTTGCTGCATTGTTACCTCAAGGAGCCCAATGAGCGATCGGACCCTCTTTACGTCGGAATCGGTGACCGAAGGCCATCCGGACAAGATCGCCGACCAGGTCTCTGACGGAGTGCTCGACGCGATTCTCACGCAAGATCCCTACGCGCGCGTGGCGTGCGAGACGCTGCTCACGACCGGTCTGTGCGTCGTGGCGGGCGAGATCACGACGACGGCCGTCGTGGACATCACCGCCAGCGCGCGTCGCACCATCCTCGACATCGGCTACGACGACGGGGACAAGGGTTTTGACGGACGCAACTGCGCGGTCCTGGTCTCCCTCGACAAGCAGAGCCCGGACATCGCCGGTGGTGTCGACGTGGCCCTCGAACACCGTTCGGGATCGGGCGGCGAGGACGAGCTCAACGCGCTGGGCGCGGGTGACCAGGGGATGATGTTCGGCTACGCCTGCAACGACAACGACGACTTCATGCCGCTGCCGATCTGGATGGCGCACCGCCTGTCGATGCGGCTGTCGCAGGTACGACGCTCTGGTCAGGTTCCCTACCTACGACCCGACGGCAAAACCCAGGTGACCATCGCCTACGAAGACGGTCGTCCCGTTGGGGTGGACACCGTACTGGTCTCTACCCAGCACGAAGACGGTTACGACCACGCCATGATCCACGCCGACGTGCTCGAGCACGTGATTCGACCGATGTTGCCCACCGACCTCGACACCAGCTCGATGCGAGTGTTCGTCAATCCCTCGGGCAAGTTCGTACTGGGCGGGCCCCACGCGGACGCCGGTCTCACGGGACGAAAGATCATCGTCGACACCTACGGCGGCATGGCGCGGCACGGCGGCGGCGCCTTCTCGGGCAAGGACCCCTCCAAGGTGGACCGTTCCGCGGCCTACGCCGCGCGTTGGGTTGCCAAGCACGTCGTCGCCTCGGGCGCGGCGGAGCGCTGCGAGGTCCAAGTGGCCTACGCCATTGGCGTCGCTCGTCCGGTGTCGCTCCTCGTCGAGACCTTCGGCACCGAGCACGTCGATCGCGCCAAGATCGTCAAAGCCGTCGACGCGCTCTTCGACCTTCGCCCCGCGGCGATCATCCGCGACCTGGACCTGCGACGCCCGATCTATCAGCGGACCGCGGCGTACGGCCACTTCGGACGGAGTGACCAGGGCTTCACCTGGGAGCAGACGCCCCGGCTCGACGACCTGCGCCGGGAACTGTCGCTGGCCTAGTGACCGCGCGCGCGGTACGCATCATCACCGAGGTCGCCGCCGTCGATCGGCCCTTCGACTACTTGCTCAGTGACGTGACCGATCACGTCGGCGTGGGGGACCGCGTGCGCGTCGACTTCAACCACCGGTCCGTGCGCGGGTGGGTCATCGACGGCGCCTCGCCCGGAGCCGAGTTGAAGACCGTGAAGAAGTGGCTCGGCTACGGTCCGCCGTCGTCGATGCTGGATCTCTTGCGCTGGGCGAGCGAGCGCTGGTACGGCACGTGGTCGCGATTCCTCCTGGCCGCGTCGCCGCGTCGCGTCGTGACGACGTTGCCTCGCGTGCCCGCGACGCAACCGCTCGCGCTCGCGGTCAAAGCAACGGCCTCGGACCTTCCCGCGGGCGTGATCCAAATGGCACCGACGACCGATCCGCTGGCTTTGGTACTGGGCGCTTACGAAGCCACGCGCGACGCCGAAGGGTCACTGCTCGTCTTGGTCCCCACCGAGAGTTGGGCTGGACGTCTTCGCGGCCGCCTCGAACAGCGCGGCTGTGCGGTGGCGTCGGGCGAAGAGCAGTGGGACCGGATGCGCGCGGGTTGGCCCGTCGTCGTGGGCGCGCGTGGCACGGCGCTGGCCCCGGTGCCGCGCGTCGCGGGCGCCGTCGTCATCGACGCCGACGACGAGTCGTACCGATCGAGCGCGACGCCGACCTGGGAGGCGGTCGCGATGCTGCGCGAACGCTGCGCCCGTGACAAGGCGCCGCTGTGGTGCACGTCAATGATCCCCTCGCCGGCGTTGTTGAAAGGCGAACGGTACGAAAAGGACCGTGATCTCGTTGGCGGATGGCCGCGCGTGGCGGTCGTGGACCGACGTCGGAGTGATCCTCACGAGGGGGTCTTGGCCCCGGTCGCGCTCGCCGCGGCCCACCGGGCCCTCGAGGGCGGCGACCCGGTCGCCGTGTCAGTGATCCTGCAACGTCTCGGTACGGGGCGTCTCCTCGCGTGCGTCGCCTGCGGTGAACTGGCACGCTGCGCGTCGTGTCAGCAAGCTGAGGAAGAGGTCGGAGAGCAGTTGGCGTGCGCCGAACGCCACGAGTTTCGCGCTCGGTTCTGTCGTTCGTGCGGGTCGACGAACTTGAAGCGACTTCGCGTGGGCGTCACGACGCTCGCGCGCGACGTGGCGGCGCAACTAGGGCAGAGGGTCAGTGAGATCACCGCGGCGCTCGACCCGACGGCCACGCTCGAACGCGTGGTCGTCGGCACCGAAGCGACGTGGCAGCGCGTGCGTCGATGTGGTGTCGTCATCTTCGTCGACTTCGACCAGTACCTTCTCGCCCCGCGCGAGTCCGCTCGTCGAACCGCCGTCAACGCGGTGGGCAAGGCCGGTCGCCTCGTGGGATCACGTCGCGAGGGCCGTGGGCTGGTGGTCCTCCAGACTCGCCGAGGTGACGACGACGTCGTGCGCGCGCTCGACAACGCCACCTTCGACGAGATCATCGCCGATGACGTGGCGACTGCGCGGCTCCTGTCGTTGAGCCCCTACGGAGCATCCGCCGACGTGACGGGCGAGGGCGCCGCGGCGTTCGTCACCGAACTTGCGCACTCACTCGTGAGCGTGCACGAAACTCCGACGGGCTACGTGGTGCGCGCGAAGGACGTGGCGACGTTGACGAGTGCCCTACGAAACGTGCAGCGGCCCGCGCAGAAGTTTCGCGTCGCCGTCCAGTAGCTCGGTGGCGAGGCGCGACGACGAGGCGCGCGTCACTGGCTGGAGCCAAGCGACATTTCGAGCACGGTAGCGTAGTGGGGTGAGTACGTTGCCTATTCGAACCTACGGCGACCCGGTGCTGGGCGCCGCGACGACCGAGATCGAGAATATCGACGCCAAGGTCGCCGCCCTCGCCGAGTCGATGATCGAGACGATGCACGAGGCGCCAGGAGTCGGCCTCGCGGCCAACCAGATCGGCGTGCAGAAGCGACTCTTCGTCTACGACAAGGGCGACGGACCTCACGTGGTGGTGAATCCCGTCATCGTCGAGACCTCGGGGGAGTGGGTCTACGACGAGGGCTGCCTGTCGGTTCCCGGAATGAATTGGGAGATCGTCCGTCCGAACGCGGTGCACCTGAAGGGCTTCGACCTCGACGGGAACGAACTGGACATCGAGACCGACGAGTACGAAGGGCGAATCTTTCAGCACGAGGTCGATCACCTCGACGGCATTCTCCTCATCGAACGTCTGACCGACGAACAGAGAAAAGAAGCCAAGAAGATTCTTCGCAAGCGCCGGCTCAAACTGTCGCGCGACGATCACGACGAGCTTCACCAACTGCTCGGCGAGTAGATGCGTCTCGCGTTTCTCGGCACGCCCGAGGCCGCCGTACCGACACTCGACGCGCTGGTCCACGCGGGCCACGAGGTGGTGCTCGTCATCACGCGACCTGATCGCCGCCGGGGACGGGGCGCGTCGCTGGCGCCGAGTCCCGTCAAAGTAGCAGCGCTCGCGCTCGGACTTCGCGTCAGTCATCGGCTGGCCGACCTCGACGGTCTCGACGTCGCGCGTGGCGTCGTCGTCGCCTACGGCGCCCTCGTTCCCGAGGCACTCTTACAAAAGGTGCCGATGCTCAACGTGCACTTCTCACTCCTGCCCCGCTGGCGCGGCGCGGCCCCCGTGCAACGGGCGATTCTCGCCGGTGACACCGAGACCGGCGTCTCGATCATCTCATTGGAGCCGACCCTCGACACCGGTCCGGTGCATCTCGAACGTCGAGTCCGCGTCGGCGACAAGACCGCCCCGGCGTTGACGGCGGAGCTGGCGGTCGTTGGCGCGTCCTCGCTCGTCGAGGTCCTCGCCTCACCTCAACTCCTCGATCACGCGAACGTCCAGGTCGGCGAGGCGACCTACGCGGAGAAGCTCACGAAAGAGACGTTCCACGTGACGCCGGAGATGACGACGACGATGGCGCTCCGCACCGTTCGTCTCGAGGGGGCCTTCCTCTTCGTCGCCGACAAGCGGTTGGGCGTCGTGTCGGCGCGCCGCGCGCCGGACGTGGTGCCTCGGGGCGTCGTCAGGCGCCACAACGACGCGGTCGTCCTCGGACTCAGCGACGGCGCGATCGCGCTCGAGGACGTACGCCCCGAGGGCTCGACGACGATGGGGGCCGCGGCGTGGTGGACGGGTCGACACCACGGCGCCGGTGCTCTCGAATGGTCGTGACGACACGACGGCCTAGGCTGGCCGCGTGACGGTGATAGAGGCTGGCCCGCCGGGCGAGATTCGAATCGCGCCGTCAATTCTGGCCGCCGATTTCGGCAATCTCGCTCGAGCCGTCGAAGAGATCGACGTCGAGACCGACTGGCTTCACGTCGACGTCATGGACGGCCACTTCGTGCCCAACGTCTCCTTGGGGCCGCCGGTCGTGGCGTCACTTCGTCGCTACAGCCAGAAATTCTTCGACTGTCACCTGATGATGTCCGAGCCGGGCCGCTACCTCGAAGCCTTCAAGAACGCCGGCGCCAACGGCTGCACCATACACGTTGAAGTCGGGGGCACGGCGTCGTTGATCAGTGACGCTCGAGCGCTCGGTCTTCGCGTCGGTCTCGCCGCCAATCCTGATACCCCGTTTGACGCCGTCGCACCCTTTCTCGGTGACGTCGATCTCTTGTTGCTGATGACCGTGTTTCCGGGCTTTGGTGGACAGTCGTTCATGGCCGACGTCATGCCCAAGGTCGAACGAGCGCGCGCGGAGATCGAGGGCAACGCGCTCGAACTCGACCTCGAAGTCGACGGGGGCATCGACGTGACGACCGGACCGCGCGCGGTGCGCGCGGGCGCCAACGTGTTGGTCGCGGGCTCGGCGATCTTCGTCCAGCCCGATCCGCTTCGCGCTGCCAAGGAACTTCGCGCTGCCGCGAACGAGGCACGACGATGAAGTACGCGCTCTCGGAGTTGATGTCCATGGCCATGGACGAAGGAGAGAAGGCTCGCCTCCACGCCCCACCTAATCCCTGGGTCGGCGCGCTGATCGTGAACGATCGCGGCGTGATCGTCGGTGAGGGTCACACGCAAGCACCGGGCGAGTCGCACGCCGAGATCGCGGCGCTGCGCCGCGCCGGCGGCGCGGCGCGCGGCGCCACCATGATCGTGACCCTCGAACCCTGTTGCCACGTGGGGCGAACCGGCCCGTGCGCCGAGGCCATCATCGAAGCGGGCGTCGCGAAGGTCGTCGTCGGCACCCTCGATCCCGATCCGAGGGTCTCCGGAAAGGGCGTTGATCTCTTGAAAGCGTCAGGCGTCGACGTGGAGGTCGGCGTCGAGGAGGAGGCGGTACGTGCTCAGCTCGCCCCCTACATCTGGCACCGAGTGACGGCGAGGCCCTACGTCGTCGCGAAGATCGCGAGCACGCTCGACGGCGTGGTGGCGATGGCCGACGGCACGAGCCAGTGGATCACGGGACCCGCCGCTCGACGCGACGCGCACGTCCTTCGCGCGCAGAGCCAAGCGATCCTGGTGGGCGCCGGGACGGCGAGAAGTGACGATCCGGCGTTGACGGCGCGACTGGACGACATCATCTTGGAGCCGCTGCGGGTCGTGCTCGGCCGCGCGCCCGAGGGAGCGCGCATGCGGCCGTGCCTCGAACTCTCGGGGGACTTGGGCCTCGTGCTCGACGAGTTGGGCCATCACGACGTCCTCCAGCTTCTGGTGGAGGGCGGCCCGACGACGACGAGTGCCTTCCTCGACGCCGGACTCGTGAATCACGTGGTCTGGTATCAAGCCGCGGCGTTCGCGGGCGGTGAGGGGACGCTCGCGGCACTTCGAGGACTCTCGACCCCTACGATGGAAGCCTTACGGCGAGGTCGGATCGTCGACGTGCGGCGGGTCGGCCAAGACATTCGCATTGACGTGGAGGTTTAGTGGCGTTATCAACGATCGAAGAGGCGATAGAGCAGATTCGTAGTGGCGGCATGGTGGTCGTGGTCGACGACGAGGATCGTGAGAACGAAGGCGACTTGATCATGGCGGCCGAGGACGTGACGCCGGAGAACATGGCGTTCTTCCTCGAGTTCACGTCGGGCGTCATCTGTGCACCCGTCGAGAGCCAGCGCGCCGACGAGTTACAGCTGCCGCTCATGGTGCTGGCGAACACCGAGGCCCAACGTACCGCGTTCACGGTGTCGATCGACTACCGTCACGGCACAACGACCGGGATCTCGGCCCACGATCGTGCGATCACCATCCGGTCCCTCGTCGACCCGGCGACACGACCGAACGATCTCAACCGTCCTGGCCACATCTTCCCCCTGCGCTACCGCGAAGGGGGCGTCCTCGAGCGCGCGGGCCACACCGAGGCCGCCGTTGATCTCAGTCGTATGGCCGGCAAGTTCCCGGCGGGTGTGCTGTGCGAGATCGTGACGGAAGACAAGTCCGACATGGCGCGACTTCCCGAGCTCGAAGTCTTCGCGAGACGTCACGACCTACCTGTCATCACCATCGCGGACCTCATTCGCTACCGGCGCCGCCACGAGAAACTCGTACGCCGGGTGGCCGAGTCTTCGTTACCCACCGAGTTCGGTCAGTTCCAGGCCCACGTCTTCGAGAGCGTGCTCGACGCTGAACAGCACATCGCGCTGGTCTACGGT
>DATKSO010000149.1:0-6224 GCA_035531635.1 Acidimicrobiales bacterium
CGACTACGCGACGTACTTACGTATCAACGACCTCTTAAAGCTGCAGATGCCCCTCACCGACGACGCGCCCGATGAGCTCCTCTTCATCGTCGTACACCAGTCCTACGAACTTTGGTTCAAGGTGATGGTCGATGAACTGAAGCGCGCGGCGGGCGTTCTGCACAAGAACGAACCGTGGCGCGCGGTCTCACACCTGCGAAGGATGGTCGAGATCGAAGAGCTCTTGCTCACGCACCTTCGCCTCCTCGACACCATGTCACCCGAGGGCTTCCTCGAGTTCCGCGACCCCCTCGACCCCGCGTCGGGCTTTCAGTCCTTTCAGTTCCGCGCCATTGAGTTTCTCAGTGGTGGCGGACGCAAGGCCGTGCTGAACTTCGAGTTCTTCGACGACGAACAGCGCGTGTGGTTGCGCGCGATCAGCGAAGTGCCGAGCGTGTGGGCGGGCTTCGAGCACTCGCTTCGACTGACCTTGGGCGCGAGCAACGACGACCTCATCGATGTCGTGCGCGCGCTCTACCTTTCGCACACCGACGCGGCCCGTTCTGCGCTGCACGCAGTAGCGGAACTGCTGATGGACCACGACGAGAATCTCGCGGTCTGGCGTCACCAGCACATGTTGATGGCCGGGCGCCAGATCGGTCGACGCCCGGGCACGGGCGGCAGTGAGGGCATGGCCTATCTCGACACCACGTTGAATCAGCGTCTCTACCCCGCACTATGGGAAGTGAGGTCAGTACTGTGATCACCCGTGACGACAGCGTTTCGCTCGATTCGAAGGACGTGCTCGCGCCACTACGCGAAGAGTTCATGCTCAATGAGCAAGAGATCTACCTCGACGGCAACTCTCTCGGTCCCGTGTCGCGCGCCGCGGCGGCGCGTGTCAATGACGTTATAACCAGCGAGTGGGGCCGTGGCCTCGTGCGTGGTTGGAACGACGCGGGATGGATGGCGATGCCCACGCGCCTCGGTGACCGTCTCGCGCCCTTGATCGGCGCGCGACCTGGCGAGGTCCTGGTCGCGGACACGCTCACCGTTCTCCTCGCAAAACTCATCGGCGGCGCGCTCGACCTACGAAAGGATCGCTCCGTCGTGTTGACCGACGTCGCGAACTTTCACTCCGACCTCTACATCGTGCGAGCGATGGCCGCGCGCGCGGGGCGTCCCATCACGGTGAAGGCCATCGAGCGCAGCGCCCTCGAGAGCGAACTGAACGACGACGTCGCGCTCGTGATGTTGACCCACGTCGACTTTCGAAGTGGCGAGATGCTCGACCTCCGCGGCATCACGGCAAAGGTCCACGACGCGGGCGCCTTGATGCTGTGGGACTTCGCGCACTCCGCCGGCGCCGTGCCGCTCGACGTCACGGGCGCCGACGTGGACTTCGCGGCCGGCTGCGGCTACAAGTACCTGAACGGGGGACCAGGCTCGCCGGCGTTCGTCTACGTTCGTAAGTCCTGGCAGGGCCGGCTAGAGAACCCCTTACCCGGATGGCTCGGTCACGCTCGACCCTTCGACTTCGAGCTCGACTACGTACCGGCGCAGGGCATGCAGGCCTTCGTCACGTCGTCGCCCTCGATCGTCGCGCTCGCGGCACTCGACGGGGCGCTCGACGTCTGGGACCGCGCGTCGATGGACGAAGTACGCGCGAAGAGTCTCCGCCTCACCGACCTCTTCATTGAACTCGTTGAAGCGAGGCTGCCCGACGTCTTCGAGGTCGTGACGCCACGCGACCACGCGCGGCGGGGAAGCCAAGTGGCCCTTCGTCACCCCGAGTCCTACGGGATCATTCAGTCGCTTCTGCAGCGCGGTGTCGTCGGCGACTTCCGCGACCCCGACATCGCGCGCTTTGGTTTCACGCCGCTCTACGTTCGCTTCGTGGACGTCTATGACGCCGTCGAGATCCTCGTCGAGGTCATCGAACGAGAGTCGTACCGCGACGCCAAGTTCGCGGTACGAAACGCCGTCACCTAGTCAGCGTCAGTGCGCTGTCGAAGATAGGCGTCGAGCGATCGTTGATTGGCGACGCGGACGGGCACGATCGAAGGCAGGTCGTCCAGGGCGTAGGCCCTCGCGGGACCTTCGGGGCCGTCTTGCAGAAGCGATCCACCGGTAACGCGCGCGAAGTACCCGTGTGCGCACATGGTGCCGGTAGGCGTTCCCTCCTGGATGAACGTCACGAACTCTCGCACGACCTCGACGTCTAGTCCGGTCTTCTCCCGCACGATTCGCACCGCTGCCACTTCTGGTTGTTCGCTGGGTTCGCAGGGATCGCTCGGTAGTGACGCCGGGGCGGATGGGGTTCCTCCGTGAGGATGAATGAAGACGACGTGGTTGGCGTCGGTCTCGACCACGACGAGAGCTCCGTGATAGTCGAACGGCGTGCCCTCAAACTCCATGTTTGGAACTTACGACGGCGAGCGCCCGCGCTGAGAGCAGTCGACGAGAGTGCTGCGTTGGCGAGCTCACGGCGACCGCGGTGTCTCGACATCACTCAAACGTGGGCACGTTCACGTTGTCGCGAGCGAGTGACCCACTGCTGATATGGGTCCTCATCAGGTAGTACCGTGGGGACTGCAAAAACCGCTTGACAAACGACTTATAAAGATATATCGTTATAGGCACAAACCTATCGAAAGGATACGTTGATGAGAAATCGAGAATTCGATCACTCGCCAAAAGAGCGAGGAAGTAATGACGAAAATGGCGAAGGAAAACTCTTCCGGAGTCGTTCTGACGGACGTGGTCGACACGGCCCGCACCACGAAGGTGGTAGAGGTGAGCACCCGAGGGGCCGCGGCCCTTCAATGAGGGGTGGTCGGGGGCGCCGCGGCGACGTTCGCGTAGCGATCCTCGCCCTGCTCGAAGAACGACCGATGCACGGCTACGAGATGATGCAAGAACTTTCTGAGCGGACCCAAGGTCTGTGGCAGCCAAGTCCTGGATCTATTTACCCTGCGTTGCAGCTCCTCGAAGATCAGGGGCTGGTTCGCTCGGAGAGCGCTGAAGGTCGTCGTCAGTTCACCCTGACTGATGAAGGGCGCGCCGAGATGAAGACACGTTCGGAGCGCACCGCACCATGGGAGACCATGGTCCGCCAGGCGGATCGAGGTGACATGGCGATCAATCAAGCCCTTCGTCAGGTCGCCGTTGCCGTCACTCAAGTGGCGCAAGCGGGATCGGCCGATCAGAAGACGCGAGCCGGAGAACTGCTCACGGAGCTGCGCCGCCAGATGTACCTACTTTTGGCAGAGCCACTCACGCCTCGCGATGAGAAATAACGGACTCTTCACCAAGCACTACCTGCGGACGATTCCTTAGCAATCAACGGATGTCGCTCCATCCAACGGTGCCCGCGTCCAACTCGGATGCGGGCACCGTTGGATTGACAGAGAATTGGTATCGGTCAAGATGAGGGAGTGACGCACTGAGTCCCCAGGGATTCAAGCAGCACGGTGGCCCTCGTCAAGGCCGTTGGCCGCCGCGAGGGCATTGGCTACACCGTGGCCGATCGACTCGCGCACGACGGATTCGACGTTGGCTTCAACTTCTGGACTCCTTACGACCAAAGGATGTCGTACGGCGCCGACGTCGCCACCGCGGAGGAACTGACGACCCGTAATTACTGCACTGGGACGTCGTCGAACGCTGCTCTGTCGACGAGGTTCACGTCGTTGACGCGACCCTCGCGTCGAGCAGTGTCGTGGGGAAGTTTGGAGTTGCAGGTGTTCACCACCACGCGGTACAACCACGGCTTGAAACTGGACTGCTACGAGAGGGAGTCGCGGAACTTCCAGGCGCGGAGGGAGGACTTCTGCACCGCGTCTTCGGCGTCGAGGCGATTGCCGAGGTTCAGGTACGCCGTTCGAACGAACTATGGATAGCACTCCGCCAGTCATCATTGAAGGTGATCCCCGTCCGTAGAGCTTTCACTCAGGTGGCTGTCGCCAGTCGTCGAATGGGAGAAACGCGTCGTACGTCCATAGAGACGCGCGGCGGCCCCAAGAGGTTCGCGGAAAATTTGTCGTGCATGAAAGCTCTCCCCTTCGTTGGACTCTGTCCGGTGGAGGGGGGAGTTTTCATTTCATGAGTCAATTTTTGTCATCTCCCGTCGACGACGGTTACGAGGCGTATGTTGCTGGTTTCAAGAATGAGCGAAGACCTAAAGTGACGGGTTTCTCAGGATCTAGATGCAGAACCGATCCCAGAGGCGTTCAAAAGGTCCTCGGTCAACACGGGTAACTCCGCTTTGGAAAGCTTGCAACTACGCGGTACGGCACATGAAGAGGTCCGTGGCGATACCGACCGACACCGCGCCATCGCGACTGTCGAGGACACGAGCTACGTCACGAAGCAACGCGACGCGCTCGTCTTCTTCGATCATCCGGTAGGCCGAAAGTGACGAGAGAAAATCCAGATACAACGTGGTGGAGAAAGGCAGTTCTCGGTGATAGCGCCGTGACACGAACTTCGTAAATCGAGGGTCATCGACAAGGTCAAACGCGGGCCAGCCTTCAGCCAATTCGATCTCGCCTTCGAAGTCTCCGAATGGTCGTTCACTAGGTGTGTGACCGATCACGTCCACGTGATACTGGCGGTCGATGTCGAGCAGCGCGACCTGTGTGGGCACGTCGGTGATCGCGTAGATGTTCCAAAAGAGCGCCACCGTGCCGCCTTTTTTTAATGCGGCGTTCGCGAGATCCCATCTTCTGTCCTCGTTCACCCAGTGCCACGATTGAGCCGCCAAGAGCAGATCGAAGTGATCATGTGGTTCCCACGTCTCGAACGAAGTCTCGATTATCGACACCGAAGGAAACCTCGAGGTTTGACGTTTCAGTTCGGCGGCCATGCGAGGATCGGGCTCCAGACACGTGAGACTGACGCCACGCGCAGCGAAGGCGACGGTCCCCTTCCCGGTACCGGCGCCGACCTCCAACGCTCGGTCAACTGGTCCGGCGTAGTCCAAGACGTCGTCAATGAGCTCCTTGGGATAGCCCGGGCGTGCCGCTTCGTACTGCGCCGCCGCTTCGCCAAACACCCCTCGCCGTTCTCTGGTCACGTGCTCACTTTCAGGAGATGAATCTCTTGTCCAACCTAGTCAGGGACTACTGCGAGAAGATGACGGTTCGATTGCCCACGAGGGCAACGCGGTCCTCAGCGACGAGGCGAACCGCGCGAGCGAGGACACTTCGCTCGACGTCGCGACCGAGCGCGACGAGATCCTTCGGCAGTCGGGCGTGACTTACGCGAACCACGTCCTGGTCGATGATCGGTCCCTCGTCGAGGTCGGACGTGACGAAATGCGCCGTCGCGCCGATGAGCTTCACGCCGCGTTCGTACGCCTGGTGGTAGGGGCGCGCACCTTTGAACCCCGGCAAGAAGGAGTGGTGGATGTTGATGATGCGACCGCTGAGATCGGAGCAGAGTTCGGGTGAGAGCACCTGCATGTAGCGTGCCAGGACCACGAAGTCGACGTCGTATTCGACGAGGAGACGTCGAAGTTCGATTTCGGCGTCCACCTTGGTCTCCGCCGTGACCGGGATCTCGTAGAAGGGAATCTCGAAGCGCCCGGCCAGTGGGGCGCAGTCGCGATGGTTACTCACGATCGCGGCGATATCGAGTGGGAGCTCGTCGTGCTCGCGTCGATAGAGCAGTTCAGCGAGGCAGTGGTCGTAGGTCGACACCATGACGAGAGCTCGTCGACGGGCCTCCTCCAGACGAATGCCCAACTTCGGCGCGAAGGAAGCGAGGTCGCCCTCTAAACGAGACCGAACCGATTGGATGTCGTCGGTTGCCGTTTCGAAACGAGTCCTCATGCAGAACTGACCCGTGACCGGATCGGTGAACTGGTCGTTTTCGAGGATGTTGCCGTCGATCGCCACGATGGCCGCACTCGCGGCACGGACGATGCCGGGCACGTCAACGCACTGCAGTGTCACGATATAGTTGACCACGACCGTCCTCCTCACCACTCAGCGTAGGAGGTGTTGCCGCCAACGAACTCTTCGTGCCATGAAGTGTTCGTTCCCTTTCAATCGATCGCGCCGTTTCTCGTGATTCTGCGACAATGCCGACTGCTTACGATTTGTACGAGAAGAACCCTTGACCGGACTTGCGGCCCATGAGACCAGCTTGGGTCATGCGTGAAAGCAGCGGCGGCGGCGCGAGGTGCGGCTCCTTGAACTCCTCGTAGAGTGACTCCGCGACCGCCATCGTCGTGTCGAGTC
>DATKSO010000150.1:0-3649 GCA_035531635.1 Acidimicrobiales bacterium
AGCGCCAGGTCGACACGTACGGCGCGAAGAGCGTCAGCGCGAAGCGTTTCGAGCAACTGATCAGAGCTCTGATTGGTGACCTGAAGGAACGTCTCGAGATTCAACTTCTGCTGCTCGAGGCGATGACCGAGATCGTGGAGACGCTCATTGGTCTCATCTTGGATCAACGCGTCGGGCACGACGTCCTCACTCACGAGGTCACTCAACGCCATGAGCACGGCGTCACGCTGGGACATCTTCGCTTCGACGATGCGCATCTTGCGCATCTGGCTCAAGATGGCGTCGCGCATCTCTTCATCGCTCTGCCACTCGGTATTCTCTTGAACCCACTCGTCGCTGAGCTCGGGCAGTTCACGTTCTTGGACCTTCTTAAGTTTCATCTCGTAGGTCGCGACGACACCGTTTCCCACGTTGCCGTTGAGCTTCAACTCTTCGCCGGACTTCATGCCCACGATCAACTCATCCACGCCCTCGGTGATCGTGCCAGAACCCACCGTGTACATGAAGTCGCTCATGTCGAGCGGGGCTTCGTCGGTCGCGATCTGTTGCACGTGCACGTCCATCGTGACGAGGTCTCCCGTGACGATCGGCCGATCGACGTCTTGGAGCGTCGCGTCCGTCTCGCGGAAGCGATCGATCTGTGCGTTGACTTCTTGATCGGTGACAACGGGAGAAGGAATGGTCACGCGGAGTTCGTTCTGCCCGCTGAGGTACACCTCGGGCCGTACTTCGACGTCGGCTTCGAAGATGAGTTCGCCCTCCTCTTCGCCCGACGTGATGTTGATTTCGGGCTGCGCGATCGGGTCGATCAAGGTGTCCGCCACGGCGTGAGCGTAAAAGTCAGGAATCGCGTCGCGAATCGCTTCACTGCGCAGCACGCTCGGACCACCGAGGTGGGCCATCAAGACGTTCTTGGGCACCTTGCCTTTGCGAAATCCCTTGATGCTGACCTGTTTGGAGAGTTTTGAGGCCGCGGTGTCGATGGCCGTTTCCATTTCGCGCTCGTCAACTTCGACGATCAGCTTGACACGGTTGTTCTCAAGAGTGGTGGTGGTAGCGCGCATAAGAGACGCTAGCCTACCGGCTCAAGGTAAAAGCGCTAAATCATGACGACGAGACCGTCAGCGAAGGCTCTCGCGAGTGCCTTGTCACCACGAACGTCAGTCGCCGAAGCGCGAAGAAACGCGTCGGCCGTCACCCGACCCGCCGCCCGGCGCCAGAACAGTGCCACCGGCGTCGTGATCTCGAGGTCGGGCACGGCGTTGGTGCTCTCCAGCGCGCGAGCACGGCCACCCTCGACGCCGATGAGTACCGTTCGCGCGAGCCGCCCGCTGAGGTTGAGCTGCATGAGCGTGCCGTCCTGGGCGCGCGCCCTCTTCGCCAGTACGTAAGGCAACGCAGCCTCGAATCGATTGACGACAATCTCCTCGCCGGGACCGTGGTCGTCCGCGGGCTCAAGAAGTGCGTCACGAATGTCTTGGAGGTGGATCCAACTATCCAGCACGCGCGTTTCTTGAAAGCGGTGATAGGGACGCTCCCCTTCGGGACTCCAACCCACCTTCTCCCACGCTTCGTCGCTCAACTCGCGAAGTCGCTCGAGCGAGCGTCTCGTCGTCGCTCGAAAGAGATCCAGCATCTCGGCGCCCGGCGTCGAACGAAAGGCCACTACGAAGGCCTCGTTGATCTCACCTATGGGATTCTTCACGTACTCAGGCCACGCTCCGACGTGGTCGGGAACCGGTTCACCGCTCATCATCAGTTCGAAGCCAATGAGGTGACTGAGGACGTCGCGAACACTCCAACCGGGACAGGGCGTCGCGGCGTCGTAGGCGTCGGTGCTTCGTGGTCGCAAGGTGCGATCTATCGACGTCCAAGTCTCGTCGAGCGCGTCAATAATCCACTCGTATGCCATCGTTCTCCTTCGTTCCGCCAAAGCCTACGCAGCACGTTTCGCTAGGGCACACTCGCGTCACTGTGTAACGTAGAGACCTCGGGAAGTAGCGCAGCTTGGTTAGCGCGCCTGGTTTGGGACCAGGAGGCCGCGGGTTCGAATCCCGCCTTCCCGACCACGAGCGCTTCATCGCGTTGATCGGACTTCGCTGAACGGAACTTGGTATTGAGTGACGGTGAAGAGCCGACGCGACCATTCCGTTCCGTCTCACTTGCGGCTCGGGTCACACTATCCGCGATGAAGCAAATGGCCAACGTCGTGCTTGTACGACGCAAGTCAATTAGGGTCGTGCGAAACATCGTAAGGGGGCGCCATCGTGAGCGATTGGGACGAGCAGTCGAAAGAGATTGCGGCCATCACCTTGTTCGTTGAGGACCTCACGGAAGCCCGACAGTTCTACGGTGACGTTTTCGATCTTCCGGTGTATTTTGAAGACGACAATTCTGCGGTCTTCCGCTTTGGCAACACGTTGATCAACCTCCTGAAGACCGACGCCGCCGACGAACTCATCTCGCCAGCGGTCGTCGCGACGGCCGGCGGCGGAACACGCTTCGTATTCACCATCAACGTGAGCGACGTGGACGCGACCTGTGAGGAGTTGAAGAAACGAGGCGTCGACCTCTTGAATGGCCCCATGGAACGATGGTGGGGCATCCGCACGGCGAGCTTCATGGATCCGAGCGGATACATCTGGGAGATTGCCAAATAGGGCCCTCGCCCGATAGACGCTGCGCGAGCCACGCGACGACGTGGCTACTCGTTACCTCCGCGACGGACTCGTGCGTCGCACCCTTGATCCACTCGACTGTGAGGGGCACGCCCTGCGCACACCACGACGTGCGGAGTGCGGCGGTCGTCGACGCAGGCACCACCAAGTCGTTTGTCCCTTGAACGATGAGGACGGGCACGTACGTTTGTGGCGGGGGTATCTGCTTCTCGACTGACGGCTCCCATGCCTGACCCGCCGCTCCTTCGAGCTGAACAAGCTCAGCAACCGGAGCCGCCGCCGCCACGCCGACAAGACTGAGACTCGGCGCAATCTGGCGGGCGAGCGCGGCAGTCCACAACACGGCGTGACCGCCGTAGGAGTCACCCCATGCCACCCACTTCATCCCAGCCTCAACCGACGAGTCATGCCGAGCAGCAAGGACCGAGCCGACAACGTCGTTCGCCTCAGCCTTGCCATCGAGCCAGCTCTGGCGCCCGGGCGTCCCGAGCCCCGAGTAGTCGGTAGCCACGACTGCCCAGCCGCGACTCACCATCTCGTCGAGCCACGGCTGCATACCCAGCAGCGGGTCAGAAGACCTCGACGGTGCGACGTTGCGCGGTGATCTTGTTGGGTGTGCCCACGCCACGACCGGTCGACCACCTCTCGGGGCGCCCGATGTTGGGATGAACAGCATCCCGCTCGACGTCGTCTGCCGTCCGTCGGCAGATCGACTGACGTAGAGAATGCGGTACGCCCTGGCGTCTGAGACCGTGACCGGGCTCCCATTCTTCGTCAGAGGCTCTTCACGCAGCAGTGTGCCCATCGGAAGCGCACCAGCCGGCTCGACTGCGTAGAAGCGCTCCATTTGCTGGTCGGTGCCGTTCGACTGTTGCGCAGCGGTCGTGGTAGAGCATGCAGCCAATGCCAGAGAGAAGGTGATCACCAGAAGTGCTCGAAGAGCGGACGCTGCAGGTCGACGGAACTTGGTC
>DATKSO010000151.1:0-5619 GCA_035531635.1 Acidimicrobiales bacterium
GTAAGGGGCTCGGCGCCCTCATTCCCGATAACAGCGGTGCGCCCAGCGACGTGACGACTGAAGCCCAATCATCTGGGCCACTAAGGATGGTGTCCGTCGACTCAATTCGACCCAACCAGTTCCAGCCACGAAAGACCTTTAACGACGACAGTCTCAAGACTTTGGCTGCTTCGATCCAAGAGCTCGGCGTACTGCAGCCCATCATCGTGCGACCCGTCGAAGGAGAACCTGAGAAATATGAGTTAATCGCTGGCGAACGTCGCTGGCGGGCAGCAGTCATCGCGAAGCTTGAGCTCGTGCCGGTCCTGCTCCAGGACGACGTGAACGACCGCCTTTCGCTGGAGCAGGCGGTGGTCGAGAACCTCCACCGTGTCGACCTACACGCTCTTGAAGAAGCGGCGGCCTACCAACAGTTGGTAGATGAGTTCGACTTGACGCACGATCAGGTCGCGCAGCGAGTTGGCAAGAGTCGAGCCTATGTTACGAACACGTTACGACTTTTGCAATTGGGGGATGTCGCTCAGAGTGCACTCGCGTCAACTCAAATCACGGCCGGTCACGCTCGAGCCCTCCTCGCCGTCAGTGATCCAAACGCTCAAGCAATCATGGTCGCGAGAGTGATCAAGAACGAACTTTCGGTTCGGGCGACGGAGGAGGCGGTCAAGACCTTCCTCGAACCGCGTCCACTTGTGACGGCGGAGACCGCCGCGAAGACTCCCGACGGCGCGCCGAGGCTCCGTCCGGTGCCGGACGCGAGTGTGGCCGAGCTCGAAGAACTCCTTGAAAGCTACTTGGATACACGCGTCCACGTCGACCTCAAAGGGCGCAATGGCCGTATAATCATTGACTTTGCGGACCTTGACGACCTCGAACGGCTCTACAGTGCAATCGCGAAGCCTAAGTGACCTTCAACCTTCAACTTAACCCTCTCGTTGAAGTTTTCCCCAAGTTGTGGATGAAGTTGTGGGTTACTTCGTTTTTGGCTTAATTCAGGGGTATTTGCCTTCTAAATAGGCAGTTTTGAAAAGGGTATTTCTATTCGAATCTGTGGATAACTTGCTCCACGACGCCCTCCAAAGCGGTGATGACTTGGTGAAGTACCTGTTCAGCGATGTCGCCGTGTTCGATATGGACGGTCGTCATCGACGTTTCACGAAGAATGGGCAACGCCATGCCCGTCACCTCGACCCGAGGAACGTCCGGAAGGTGGGCGAGGAACGAAGCGAGGGAGCTCGCGAGGATCTCTCCGCGGTGCGAATGCGACCGGTAGTTCGCCCAGTAGTGAAGGTGTATGCCTTCAACGTGGTCGAGTGTCTGGAAGGACAAGACCAGGGCGACGTCGTGGGTGTTCGCGAGCTGCGCAGCCTCTTCTTGGGTGGCGTCGAGCAGGACGTGGACGAAATCAAGGTCCCCAAGTGAGCGGGCGAGCTCAGCGGCTAAGGGCCCCTCGCCGCAGAGAAGGACGGATCCCACGCGCAAGGGATCGAAACCCGCCAGATCGCGAGCGTCGGTGACGAGGCTGCGATTGGCGTTCGTCGCGCGGACACGCCGAAGCGCCAAAAGAGTGGCCTTGGTCAAGGTGCCGCAAGGTTCAAGTGCACAGTTACGTTGAAACTCGCACAGCGCGCCGGTCGACGCCGATCCGAAGATGCCGTCGATACGGCCGGGGTTGAAACCGAGTTGGGCGAGGAGAACTTGAAGCTCGGCGACGTCGTCGCCACGGAGCGCGGGACTCGTGAGGAATAAGAGACGCTGGCCAAGCTGCCAACGTGCCTCTTCAAGTCGCTGCCACGTCGTGAGGTCAACGACGCCCGTGAGGGGGAGTCCGCGAGAACGTTGAAAGGCTTCGACCAGGGCCACGGCCTCGGCGTCGTAGACGTCGTCCTCTTCGTTGGTGGCGCTAAACGCCAGGGCGCTCAAACGTTCTTTGAGTTCGCGAACACGAGGGCCCGTGGCGCCAGGGCGTAGCGATTCGAAGGTCAGGTCGCCTACAGGTTCGAAGTGATCTCTTGCAAGAGCGCGCCCTTGGGCTTGGCACCGACCAGTCGGGCGATGACCTCGCCGTCTTTGAACAACAACAGCGTCGGGATGCTCATAACAGAGAACTTGGTGGCGGTTGCGACGTTCACGTCAACGTCCAACTTGCCAATAGTGAACTTGTCCGACTGTTCTACGGCGAGCTCTTCCAGGATCGGAGCGATCGTCTTACACGGACCGCACCATTCGGCCCAAAAATCCACCAGAATGGGCTTTTCGGACGAACCGATGACCTCTTCGAAAGTGGCGTCGGTCAGTGTCGTGATGTTCTCGCTCATGTGTACCTCCTAGAACGCCTCGTCGGCGTCGCATCAATCACTTTAGCGACGAAGGCTAAATTCCCTGCGCTTCGAGCCACCGCTCGGCGTCAATCGCCGCGATACAGCCCGATCCAGCCGAGGTCACGGCTTGGCGATAGACGTCGTCTTGCACGTCGCCGGCGGCGAAGAGACCGTCAATGTTGGTGTAGGAACCCATTCCGGTTCGAACGTAGCCGTTCTCGTGCAGATCGACTTGGCCCGTGACGAGTGTGGTGTTGGGCACGTGACCAATGGCCACGAAGACGCCCGTCACGAGCAGCACGCGTTCCTCGTCACTCAACGTGTCGCGAACCTTGAGGCCCATGACTTTGTCGGCGCCGAAGACTTCGGTGACCTGGGTGTTCCACTCGAAACGAATCTTCTCGTTGGCGAAGGCACGCTCCTGCATGATCTTGGACGCGCGAAGAGAGTCTCGGCGATGGATGAGGGTGACGCTCGACGCGAATCGCGTGAGGAACAGCGCCTCCTCGAGGGCCGAGTCGCCGCCGCCGACGACGGCGATGTCCTGACCGCGAAAGAAGAAACCGTCACAGGTGGCGCACGTGGAGAGTCCGTGGCTCAAGAACTGCTCCTCGCCAGGCACGTTCAACATCAGCGATCGCGCACCAGTCGCGAGGATCACGGCGTCGGCGGTGATGCTCGGTTCGACGTCGCCGGCCAACCACGCACGAAAAGGACGAACGGTGGCGTCAAGTTTGTGAACCTTCTCGACACGCAGGTCGGCGCCAAAGCGCATTGCTTGTTCGCGCATCTTCATCATGAGGTCGGGACCGGTGATCGCCTCGGGAAAGCCGGGGTAGTTCTCCACGTCGGTGGTGAGCATGAGCTGGCCGCCGGGCTGGTCGCTGTTCGAGGAAGGCTCTCCCTCGATGACGATGGGCTGTAGCTGGGCGCGGGCCGTGTAGATCGCGGCAGTGAGCCCAGCGGGACCCGAGCCGATGATGAGGACACGAGTGTGTTCGGGCATTACTTCCTTAATTTGAGAGGACGTCGTCGTCGCCAGATGACGAGCCCCACGATGAACGAAATCGCGCCCACGACGGCGTAACTGATCCAGTCGTGGCCGTTGAAGGCGTAGACGTTCAGAAGTCGAATGAATCCAATGATCAACACGGCCACGAACACCAGCGCGACGAGCACGATAATGAAGCCGTAGGCCAGAGCGCGCGCGGCCATGATAATTGGTCGCAAGACCTTGTCGTGCACGAGGTCGAGGACGTGGTCGAAACCCGCCAGCAGTCGGTCGACGAGATCGGGCTCTCGAGGTTCGCTAGCTTCAGTCACGCTACGAACTTAGTGGAGCCCACTCGTCACTCCTCGATCCAGGTGAGACCGATGATGCCAGGACCGCCGTGAGCGCCCACCACGGGGCCGATGTCCGTGACGATCAAGGGGTACTCGCTGGCGATGTCACCAATGAGCGCCTCGAGTGCGGCGACGTCGGTGCACGCGCCTTGGATCAGCGCGAGGCGGCGAAGGGGCGCGTGCGCACGCGCGACCTGGGCGACCGCGTTGAGGGCCTTCGCGCGCGTGCGCTGGCGACCCGCTTCGGCGACGACGCCGTCCTTCAGTTCGATGAGGGGCTTGATCGAGAGCACTTGACCAAGTAAGGCTTTCGCGCCGCCGATTCGACCTCCCTTGATGAGGTGCTCGAGTGTGTCGAGGGCGGCCACGACGCCGGCCTTGGGCACGAGTGACTCGGCGTGCTCCACGAGCTCATCGAGACCGGCACCAGTGGTCGCGAGTTCCGCGACGTCGATCACGATAAGGCCCTGGCCCATGGAGACGTTCAGCGTGTCAAGCACGCGGACGTCGATCAGACCGGTGACGGCTTCCGCGGCGAGCGTCGCCGACTGGTGCGTGGCGGAGAGGAGTGAAGACAGCGTGAGCACGATCACGCCGTCGCAACCGTCGTCCTTTGCGCGTTCGTACGCGGCTTGGAACGCTCCGGGTGAAGGCGCGGCTGTCTCCGGGAGCGTCTTGGAGTTCTTGCACTTGGCCCAAAAGAGGTCGGGTGTCAAGTCGACACGGTCGGTGTACTCCTCGTCGCCGAAGCGAATCGTGAGTGAGACGACGTCCACGTTCAGACGACGAGCGAAGGCTTCGGGCAGGTCACTCGCGCTGTCGGTGACCACACGAATTCGAGACATTATTCCCCCTAGAACTGACCAAGCCTTACACTTTTCGTGAATCCCCGTCGAAGACGACGCCGTTGAATCCCGACCACGAGAAGGTACACGAGCACGCCAGCGACGAGCGCCACTCCGAAGCGTGTAACCAGACCGAGACCCTTCGTCCACGATGGCAACGCGTAGACGACCGCCATCACGACCGTAGCGACGAGCGAGGACCAGAGGCTACGGCGAACGTGCACGCTCCAGACAACCGAGACGATGTTGACCTGGTGGCGAGCGAGGACGACGAGCACCGCGGCGGCGGCGGCGCTGTAAGCCAGTGAGACGCTAGCGGTGAGACCGGCGAGCGAGTGTCGTCCGAGGAGCACGCAGAGCACGATCGTGAGCGCGTTCTCAAACGCGTAGAGCATGAAGGCGTGCCGCGCGCGCTGCATCGCCTGGAGACTGCGTACCCCGAGTTGAAAGATGGTGAAGCCCGGCAGTCCGGCCGCGAGTACCGCGAGCACCGTGCCCGCCGAGATCCGGTGCACGGCGTTCACGTGGTTGAGCAGGATCGCGACAATGGGCTGCGCGAGGATGATGAGAACCAACGTGCAGGGGATGATGATGACGAGTGCCTGACGAAGTCCGAAGCGCAGACGTTCGCTCAGCGCCTCGAAGTCACCGGCGGTCGCGAGGGAGGCCAACTGTGGTGTCAGAGCGGAGAGTATCGACACGACGATGACGGCGTACGGCAGCATCATGAACGACCAGCCGTAGGTGTAGGCGCTCACCGCGTGGGTGCTCGTGCCGATGCCAAAGGCGTAGGCCAGCACCACGTAGAGAGAGATCTGGTTGGCGAGGACGATGAGTAGGGTCCAACTGCCGAGGCGTCCAACGGCCTTGACGGCGGGGTCCTTCAGATCCAGTCGAAGGCTGAGACGCCATAGATTGCTTCGTGCTAGAGAAGGTACGAGACAGAGGAACTGGACCGCGACGCCCATCGTCGTGCCGAGCCCTAGCCAGAGAAGGTCGCGCGATCCGTTGAGTGCCGAGAGGGTGGGGTTCGGGTCGACGAGGTGGAACCACACCAACACGGCGATGCAGACGACGTTGTTGGCGATCGGCACCCACGTCGCCACGCCGAA
>DATKSO010000152.1:0-2813 GCA_035531635.1 Acidimicrobiales bacterium
GACGTCGTCGCCGCCGTGGACACGGCGCGAGCTCGGCTCACCTCGAACTCGCACCTCTCGCTCGGGTGTGTCGTTGAGCCGTACCGCTCGGACTTAGCCGATATCCAGATCGCTGTGCGAACCTACCCGACGCTCGCTCTCTCCGCGATCGAACGGCCCCTTCGACGCGACGACCACTCTGAGATCCTGGATTACCGCGACAAGTACGTGGGCGGCGAAGGCATGGTGTCGGCGCCTCGGGAACTGCCCGCCGTGATCCCCGACGCCCAGGCCCACGCCGTGCGCCGGTACGCGAACCAGATCGCCGAAGTGGCCTCGGTTCGCGGCGTGGCTCGAGTGGACTTCCTCTGCGGTGACGACGAACTGTACGTCAACGAGATCAACACGATCCCCGGGTCTCTCGCCAAGCATCTCTTCGTCGAGCCGCCGCTCGCCTTCGGCGACTTACTTCGTGACTTGATTGCTGAGGCCGTAGAGCGACCAACTCATCGCTACAGCGCGGCTGGGGCCGACGGTCAGGTCTTGCGCAAGGCCACTTCCATCGCGTCCAAACTCGCGTAAGCGCGGCACTCGCGCGCTCGCGTCCCTCAGTACGTCACTGTAGGGATCGATGAGCAGTCCCTGGCGCAACGCCCAGAACGCCATCTCGTAGCGCCCGTTGGCGACCGAGTCGTGATGTAGTGCGAGCGCGGCCCACTCACCGTCGCGCGCGAGTCGCGCGCCGTATCCCTCGGCGAGGAACCATTCGAATCCACGAAGCGCACTCGCCAGCGGCTCGCCCTTCACCATCGCGAGGGCTTGGTGGGCGAGGGGCGCGGCTTCGGCATTGGGGAGCTGACGGGCCCGAGCGATCAGGTTCGCGAACGCTTCAACGTCACTGGTGATGCCGTGGGTCACGTAGAGACCGGACGAACTAACGGCGTGCAGACGCGGTCCCTGCTCATCGGAACCCGCGCTTCGCCGCACCACACTCGCGGTGTTCGCGAGGGTTCGAAGGGACGCGTCGACGTCGGCGTGCGTGAGTACCCGAGTGCGCAGGCGTTCGCCGGTGATCGGTTCGTGACGGTGCATGGCCAAATAGGCGAGCATCTCGACGCCGCGACGTCGAAGTGTCGGCGTGAGTGGTACGACCAGACCGGCAATGTGTGGCTCGGCGCGAAGGAGCTCGACGCGAATGCCGCCGTGGGGTGGACGCGTGGCGACCGTCGACCACGCCGAAGTGGGGACTCTGCGGGGCTGCTCGCTGTAGGGCGACAGGGTGATCGAACACGCGATCAACTCCTCGTCGAGTTCGCCGCGGTCGCCGAGGTAGACGACGACGGCGTTGCGCACGCTGCGCGTCGCCAGCGCCCGCAGTAGTTCGCGCTCATTGTCCGCGAACACGAGTTTCCCAGAGTGCAGCGTCACCGTCGCATCCATTACATCGCGACTGTTCCAGTTCGGCAGGACCGCCAGAGCGCCCCCTTCGCGAGCGAAACTGACGAGCGTGCCGAACTGCGATGGGGCCAACGCGCACGCGACGTACGCGTCGACGCACTGCGTCGCCGTTGCCGACGTCTCGATTGAGTTCGGGACGTCGACGACGCCCTCACGCCGATCGCCGATCATCTCACGCAATTGACTTAGCAGTGTCGGGTTCAGTGCTCGTAGGATTTCGATGGACTCGTCGACGTCATACACGTCGTCGGTGAACTGATGTTGGCGGATTAAGTCGCTGCGGCGCTTGGCCATCAATGCGAGGGGCATGATGCCCTCACCGGACGACCACGGGACTGGTACTCGGCCGGGCGCTTTCGCGGGCGCGGCGCCAGACGCGGACACAGTGTGCGAACTGGTGACGCGCAATGGCGTGGCCGTGACGCTGGCGAGCGCGCCCGCTGACGTGGGTATGAGAAACGACATGAGTGCGACCAGGCCACCGGCGAGCCACGCACTGCCGCCCGAACCGGCCGGACCACCCCGGCGAAGGCGCCATACGTCGCGTATCACCTGGAAGAAGAAGGCGCACCAGAACAGTGCGAGAGCGACGAGCAGGGCGCGCACCAACGTCCCGTCGTTCTGTCGTTGCGTGCGGTGCCACTTCGTGATCACCACGTAGGGCAACAACACGAAATAGGTGGCCAGGGCCGTGCCCTGGAGTGGTGCGACGAAGCGCTTTAGGTGTTGGGGGTGAGCTGCCACGCGAGCGACGTCCCGTCCGTGGTAGAAGTGATCTCCAACTGACAGCTCTGGTTGGAGCCCACGACGACCTGTCGTTCGACCGGACTGGTGTCGGTCCCGCAGTTGAGTGATTGGCTGGTGGGCGCGCTCGCCGAAAGTGTCCAGTCTCCGGGTCCGAGGAGCGGCACGTCGACCGAACCGATACCGGGGTTGAGCGTTCCGGACAGTTCGCCGCTCATCGCGCTCGCGTTGGAGATCGGCGCGATTGGCTTCGCGGTCGAGGTGGTCACGCTCGAGAAGCTGTTGTCGACTGACGGCGTACTCGTCGTTCCGGTCGTCGCTCTCTTCGTGGTGACGATGACCGGCGTCGTCGTCGTCGCTGGTCTGGTGGACGTCGTCGCCGGGCTCGTGGACGACGTCGTGTTCTGGACTTGCGTGGTGACCGGTGACGTCGAAGAGGGTGGGCGCGACGAAGCCGCGGGGACGCGTGGGGTGGACGTCGCGGTCAGCGTGAACACGAGGACGATCAACAAGAGCGGGCTCGACCACATCAAGAGGTGGGCGCTCTTCAGCGAAAAGGGTGAGCGCGTCATGGTTGTCGTAGGGTAGTGGTGACCAGTTCAAATAGCGATTCGTCATTTTCGGACCCGTGT
>DATKSO010000153.1:0-2848 GCA_035531635.1 Acidimicrobiales bacterium
TGGGTATCTTCAGTACTCCGTCGTCCGTACGAACGGTGACGTAGGTAAGTCCGATGCCGAGCACCTTGGCGTCGAGAACGCCAATGGCCCCGGATCGCACCCGAATGTCATCGCCCACGACGAACGGCCTCGCGACGAGGAGGACGATGGCCGCGAAGATATTGCCGAGACTCTGCTGCGCGGCTATGCCGAGGATGACGCCGGCAAGTCCCGCGCCGATGAGGAGTTGTTGGAGCGACACACCGAGCACCCCGAGGAGCGCGAAGAGGAGAATCAGGTAACCGAGGCCCGTCGCAACCAGGCGAATGGTGGCGCCGGCCCCGATGTTGGAGTTGCGCGCGGTCAGGCGACCGAGGGCGGTCGCAAGGTGTTTGATGGCGAAGCCGCCAGCGACCACCACGACGACGGCCGCGCTCCAGGCGATGACCTTCGCGTGGATTGACGAGTGGGTGACCTTGCCGAAGCCCTTGCCAACGCCGACGGCCCCTAAGGCGATGAGGCTCGAGACGACGCCGAGCATCCACTGGCGCTTCAGCGAGTGCTTCATCGGGAAGGTCTGCCTCGGGCCATAACAGTCCACTTTATAGAGCGTGCCTTCGTCACCCTCGAGGGCCGCGACCCGCCCCTTTTGGTGACTCCGCGCGACGTGTGATGGACTGTTTCAAGCGATGACTTCTGACCCCTCGACACGAGTGAACAGCGACAACGATGTGACTATGAGATCGATCTCCATCGACGAAAGTCAGGTCATCCGCACCGAGGACCTCACGAAGTCGTACCCGGGAATGGACGTGCCGGCCGTCGATCGGCTGAATCTCGTCGTCCGACAAGGGGAGATCTTCGGCCTCCTCGGTCCCAACGGCGCCGGTAAGACCACGACGGCCGGCATCTTGACGACGCGGGTCGTTCCCTCCTCCGGCAACGCGTTCGTCGCGGGCGTCGACGTTCGCAAGCATCCCGCCCTCGTGAAGCAGGTCTCGGGCATCGTGTCCCAACAGAACACGCTCGACCGCCAACTCACCGTCTGGGAGAACTTGTACTTTCACGGCAGGCTCTTCGGCATCAACGCCAAGGAGTCTCGGCGTCTCTCGGACGAACTCTTGGAGCGGTTCTCTCTCACGAAGTGGTCGAGGGCGTCGATCTACGCCCTCTCGGGCGGCATGGCCCAACGGCTCATGGTGGCGCGCGCGATCTTTCACTCGCCCGCGGTGCTCTTCCTCGACGAGCCGACCGCCGGACTCGACCCTCAGAGTCGACTGGCGCTGTGGGACATGTTGCAAGAGCTCAACCACACGGGCCAGACCGTCGTGTTGACGACCCACTACATGGAAGAGGCCGACCAACTGTGCGACCGTGTGGCGATCATGGATCACGGAAAGATCCTCGCGCTCGACACCCCGGCCAACTTGAAGAAGAGCACTGGCGCCGACACTGTCGTGACCGTGAAGGTGACGACGGAGGGTGAACGACTGGCGCAGGTGTTCGCCGAAGAACTCGAAGGCGTCGTCGGCACGCGCGTCGTGGAGAACGTCGTCACTCTTCACGTGCAGGGCAGTGACCGTCTCGTGCCGCGCGTCGTGAACGTCGCCGACGCCGCCAACGTGGAGATCCTCGACTTGGCCGTCACCGAACCGAGTCTCGAGACCGTCTTCATCAATCTGACGGGTAAGGAGCTGCGCGAGGTATGACGATGACGAACGTGAAGACCGCGCCCACTCGCTCGGTACTGGAGGCCAGTCGCACGGCGCTCGGAGCGTTGATCTTGCGCGACCTCGTCGTTCTACGAAAGACCTTTCGAGAGTTCGTCCTTCGCACGTTGATCCAGCCATTCCTGCTCTGTTTCGTCTTCCTCTTCGTCTTCCCGAAGATCGGCCAGGCCGTGGGAGGTGGCGGCGCCAGCGGCGCGTCCGCCTTCGCCACGATCCTCGTCCCGGGTGTGGTGGGCATCTCGATCATGTTCCAAGGCGTGCAGTCGATCGCCCTCACGATGGCTCAGGAGTTCGGCTTCACCCGCGAGATCGAGGACAGGGTGCAGGCGCCCTGTCCCATCTGGTTGGTCGCGGTGTCCAAGGTCCTCTCGGGTGCGGTGCAGGGGCTCATCGCCGCAGCGATCGTCTTTCCCATCGCGTCGGTGGTGCACGCCTCGGGCGTCAAGGCGAACGTTTCACTGCACTGGCTCGTGATTCTCACGCTCGTGCCCATCGCCTGCGTGACGATGGCGGGGTTGGGCCTCATCCTCGGTACGTCGTTCGAGCCGCGCAATATCGGTCTGATGTTCGGCTTCATCATCTTGCCGATCACGTTCCTGGGTGGCACCTACTATCCCTGGACACATCTGGCCCCGGTCAAGATCGGTGGGTTCCCCTGGTTGCAGACGCTCGTCTTGATCAACCCACTGGTCTACGTGAACGAGGGGATGCGCGCGGCCTTCACCGACGCGCCGCACATGCATCTCTACGTGGTCTACCCCGTGATGCTCGGCTTCTGTACGGTCTTCCTGGCCCTCGGCCTGAGAAACTTCCGGCGTCGGGTCCTGTCCTAGGCCCGAGAGGGTCGCCGCGACAACCAATTGAATTGGTCGAAACGAGTATCGTGACCTCTTAATGGTGCTCTCGGATCGGTCCATCAAAGAGGCGCTCGCGACAGGCCGATTGATCATCGAACCCCTGGGCGAAGACTGCATCCAACCCTCGTCGGTCGACGTCCACGTAGACCAGTACTTTCGGGTCTTTCGCAACCACTCCCAGCGCGTCATCGACGTTCGTGAAGCCCAAGAGGACTTGACCGAACTCATCGACGTCGGCACCGAGACGCCCATGATCCTGCACCCGGGTGAGTTCATGCTGGG
>DATKSO010000154.1:0-6508 GCA_035531635.1 Acidimicrobiales bacterium
CCCACCAGGGCAGCAAGCGAGTACGTCGAGACGTGCATGGCCGTCGACACGTCGTCGAAGGGGGCGACGAACATCCCACTGCCGAGACATGACGGCGGAGCGAAGGCGATCGCGTGCACGAGGCCGTCCAGGCGCCCGAAGCGGGACTCGACTTCGAGGACGGCGGCGTCGATCTGTTCCGGACTCGTCACGTCGAGTTCGATGATCTCACCGACGTCACCCAACTTCTTCGCGGTACGCCGGGTGAGCGACGTGCCGCGTCCGGCACCTGAAAGGGCTACCGTCGCTCCCTCTTCGAGCGCGCGCTTGGCGATGCCGAAGGCGAGGGAGTCGTCGGTCAAGACGCCGGTAACCAAGATACGGTGATCTTTCAGTAGTGCCATCTTGTTAGCGTACTTCTAGGCATTACGAGCAATGAGGACGACAATGACGACGGTGGGCATCTTGGGAGGTACCGGACCAGCGGGACGCGGTGTCGCGATTCGTCTCGCGAGCGCGGGTTACGACGTGGTGATCGGCTCGCGCGACGAAGCGCGCGCGCAAGTAACGGCGAGCACGTTGCACGCCCGAGGTGAAGGGCAAGTGCGCGGCGCGTCGAACGACGACGCGGCGGCGTGTGACCTCGTCGTTGTCGCGACGCCGTGGGATTCAGCGGTAGCGACCGTGAGTGCACTGAGAGCTTCACTCGCCAACAAGACCGTTATCTCCATGGTGAACGCCCTCACGCGAGAGGGCAAAGAACTCGTACCGCTCTACCCTCCACGAGGATCGATGGCCGCGCAACTGGCCTTCGCCCTACCTGAGAGCACGATTGTCGGTGCCTTTCATCACCTACCCGCGAGTGAGATGGAGAATCTGGACAGCGGCCTCGACGCCGACGTCATTATCGTCTCGGACGACGCAACGGCCAGAGATGACGTCGCGCGTGTCGTGAACGAAATGCCCGGCCTCCACGGCGTCGTCGCGGGATCGATGTCGCTCGCCAGCGCCGTCGAGGCCTTCACCGCCGTGTGCGTCTCGATCAATATTCGACACAAGGCGCACAGTTACGTAAAGCTCGCCGGACTCTCGCACTGATGCAGCTCTACGACAGTGCCCGCCGAGGGGTCTTTCCGCTCGACGTCGGACCCGTCGCGACGTTGTACAGCTGCGGTATTACGCCCTACGACTCGGCGCACCTGGGACACGCTTTCGTCTATCTCTCTTTCGACGTGTTGACCCGCCGTCTTCTCGACGCCGGGCGTGAGGTGCGTTGCGTTCGCAACGTCACTGACGTAGACGACGACATCCTACGAAAGGCTCGAGAACTGGGAGTGAACTACCTCGACCTCGCCGCGCAGGAGATGGTCACCTTCGAGCGCGATATGAAACTCATCAATCTCTTGGCGGTGTACGCCGAGCCGCGCGCTACGGGTGCCATTCCCGAAATCCTGACGCTGATCGGTCAGACCTTCGATCTGGGACTGGCCTATGAGGTTGAGGGCTCGGTGTACTTCGAAGTGTCGAAGTTCCCGCGCTTCGGCCAGGTCAGTCACGAGAGTCGTGAGGCGATGCTCGACCTCGCGGCGATCCACGGCGGACGACCCGACGATCGCAACAAGCGCGACCCTCTCGACTTCGTGCTGTGGCAGCCGTCGCTGGAGGACGAGCCCGCGTGGGAGTCGCGCTGGGGCCCCGGGCGCCCCGGCTGGCACATTGAGTGCTCGGCTCTGGCGCTTCGCGAGTTGGGCGAGACCGTCGACGTGCACGGTGGGGGGCGCGACCTGGCGTTTCCCCACCACGAGTGCGAAGCGGCACAGAGCGAGTCGGTCACGGGGGCCGCGTTCGTCAAACATTGGATGCACGTGGGCCTCGTCGCCCTCGACGGCATAAAGATGAGTAAGTCGCTCGGCAACCTAGTGTTCGTGCACCAACTCGTGGAGCGCTCCGAACCAGCGGCTGTGCGTCTCTCGCTGCTCGACCAGTTCTATCGCGACGATTGGGAGTGGCGTGACGAGTTGCTCTTGCACGCGCAGTCGAGACTCGCGACGTGGCGTTCCACGTTGACGACGGGTCGGGCCTCGACGGTCCTCGACGACGTCAGAGACGCCCTTGACGAAGACCTCGACACCCCCGCGGCCCTTCGCGCGATCGACGCCGCCGCGCACGCCGGCGCCAACGTCGCTTCGGCGGCGTCGTTGCTCGGCATTACGCTGTAGCAAGCGAAAGGCCACCATGACCGACCTCAACGTAGAGCTACCTGACGGTAGTGTTCGCACTCTCGGCGAGGGCTCGAGCGCGCTCGATCTCGCCAAGGCCATTGGCTCGCGCCTGGCGAAAGACGCGCTCGCCGCGCGCGTCAACGGCGTGCTCACCGACCTTTCGACGCCCCTGGCCGATCTCGACCGCGTAGCGATCGTGACGCCCGCGAGCGACGACGGGCGAGAAATACTGCGCCACTCGAGCGCGCACGTGATGGCCCAAGCGGTGACGCGCCTTTGGCCCGGTGCTCACTTCGCGATCGGGCCTGCGATCAGCGACGGCTTCTACTATGACTTCGAACTTCCTGGTGGCGAGCACTTTAGTGACGACGACCTGGTCCGCGTCGACGCGGAGATGCGCGCCATCATCGCCGAAGAACAGCCCTTCGTTCGTTCGGAGTACTCGATTGACGAAGGACTCGCGATCTTCAAGGACCAGCCCTTCAAGATCGAGATCATCGAAGCCGTCACCCACGGCGGCGGTGGTGACGACCTCGCCGAGACGGAGAGCACCACGGTGGTGTCGACCTACTCGAACACTCCCGCCTTCGTGGATCTATGTCGTGGTCCGCACGTTCCCACGACCGCCCGATTGGGTCACTTTCAACTGACGCGCGTGGCGGGTGCCTACTGGCGAGGCGACGAGACAAGACCTCAATTGCAGCGAATCTACGGCACGGCGTGGGAGTCGAAGGACGCGTTGGCCGCGCACCTGGCGCAGCTCGCCGAAGCGGAGAAGCGTGATCACCGCAAGCTCGGGCACGAACTCGACCTCTTTTCGTTTCCGAGTGAGATCGGACCGGGCCTCGCCGTCTTTCACCCTAAGGGCGGCATCATCCGTAGGGTGCTCGAGGAGTATTCGCGCCACCGTCATGAGATCTCCGGCTACGAGTTCGTGTACTCGCCGCACATCTCGAAGGCGGATCTCTTTGAGACGTCCGGTCACCTCTCGTGGTTTGCCGAGAGCATGTACCCGCCCATGGTCCTCGACGAGGGACAGCGGTACTACTTGAAGCCAATGAACTGCCCCTTTCACGTCTTGATCTTCAAGGCGCGTCAACGCAGCTACCGCGAACTGCCGCTACGCATGTTCGAGTTCGGTTCGGTGTATCGCTACGAGAAGTCAGGCGTGGTGCAGGGTCTCACGCGCGTGCGCGGCATGACCCAAGACGACGCGCACATCTTCTGTACGCGCGATCAGATGGCCGACGAGTTGGCGAGCCTGCTCTCGTTCGTTCTCGACCTGCTTCGCGATTTCGGACTGAACGAGTTCTACCTCGAACTCTCGACGCGTCCGCCCGGCAAAGCGGTCGGGAGCGATGAGGAGTGGGCTGAAGCAGAGGCCACGCTCGCGAGTGTCGCCGACGCCGCCGGACTTGAACTCGTGGACGATCCTGGCGGTGGTGCGTTCTATGGACCCAAGATCTCGGTACAGGCGCGCGACGCCATCGGTCGCACGCACCAGATGTCGACCATCCAGTTGGACTTTCAGACGCCGGCGAACTTTGACGCCACGTACGTCTCTCCGGACAACGCGCGCGAACGGCCCATCATGATTCACCGCGCGCTCTTTGGATCCGTGGAGCGGTTCATGGCCATTCTGATCGAGCACTACGCCGGGAACTTACCGACGTGGCTCTGCCCCGAGCAGGTGCGCGTGCTCGGGGTTCGAGACGACCACGATGAGTACGCCTTCGAGGTCGCGGAGCTTCTGCGCGCCGTGGGCGTACGCGTCAGCGTCGAACCGGCGAGTGAGCCACTTGGTGCGCGGATTCGCAAAGCCAAGCTCGAGAAGATTCCCTACGTCGTGGTGGTGGGTGACGACGACGTCGAAAAGGGGACGCTCGGCATCAACGCGCGTGGATCGAACGATCCCGAGCGCGGTGTCTCGGTGGGCGTCTTTCTCGAGCGGCTCGTCAACGAGATCGAACGCCACGCTTCGCCCGAGGCGCCCTAGTGCCGCTCGAGCGATTCTCGGCGGCGTGGCGCGAAGCGTACGTGTCGAGCGCGTTCGCCGGTGAGCTCGACAAGGACACCAACGAGTGCGTCTTCTGTGTGCTCGCGGGTGAGCCCGTCGACGAATCGACGGGCGTCTTGAAGAAGACCGTGTCGACGTTCGTGGCGCTCAACGCGTTTCCCTACGGTTCTGGGCATCTCTTGGTGCTCCCAATCCGTCACGTGGGCGCGCTCGAAGAACTGAGTGACGAGGAGTACCAGGACTTCTTCTTCGTGCTCCGTGACACGATTCGCGCCCTCAACGAGGCGTACGGACCCGACGGCATGAACGTAGGTATGAATCTCGGCCACGCGGCGGGCGCGGGCATTCCAAAGCACCTTCACGCGCACGCGCTGCCGCGCTGGCACGGGGACACCAACTTTATGACCACCATTGGCGAGACGCGCGTTTTGCCCGAGTCGCTCGAGTCCACCTGGCGCAAGGTCCACGCCCATCTTTGAGCTGGGTGTTACCGGCGGGTACAACTAGACTCGCCCCCATGAGCCAAGAGGGTCGATGTTCGACGGCAAGTTTCGCCAGTCGGTAGACGCGACGACCGCGCCGATCGGTCGCTGGCTCGTTCGAAGGGGTTTTTCCGCTGACGTCTTGACGGCGTCGGGGCTCGTCTTCGCCTGCGCGACGGCGTGGACCATCGCAGTGGGTCTGCACTATTGGGCCGTCGTGTTATTGACGCTGACTGGTTTTCACGACCTTTTCGACGGGCCCGTCGCCAAGGCATCCCATCGCGCCAGCCAGCGTGGCAGTTTCTTCGACTCGGTCTCGGACCGCCTCGCCGACGCCATCATCCTCGGTGGCGCCGCCTACTACTTGACGGCCCATCACCACGGTCAACTGGTGTTGCTACCCTTTGCCATCCTTACGACGACGTTCATGATCTCCTACCAACGATCGAAGGCGGAGAGTTTGGGTCTCGTGGCCAAGGGCGGACTCATGGAGCGTGCCGAGCGAATGATTCTGCTGGGCGTCGGACTTCTCGCGACGGCGATCTTCATCCCCGTGCTCTGGGTCATGCTGGTCCTCACGGCGATGACCGCCGGCGGCCGATTTTGGCGCGTCTGGCAGGTCGCTGCTCGCCCGGCCCCTTCCACGACGTCGACGCTTCGTGCTCGTCAGCACAGCCGGCGTCTCCGACGAGGCCTTAGCCGCACCTCGCGTCACTAGTTGTGGCGACCGCTTCGCGCGCCGCGTTGTTCAAGACATTGGGCGCCGTGATGGAAGCCCTGCCCGAGCGCGTCGACGTCGCGCTCGGACGTTCGGTCGCGTCAGTTCTCGGGCGCCGAGATAAGACGAGGCGGGAGAATCTGCGCGACAACATCGATCACGCTCTCGCGGCGCCGGGCACGCACGCGTCGGAGGAACTGCTCGGCGAGTTCGTCGCACGAGGTTTTCGAAGTTACGGTCAGTACTGGGCCGAAGGCGCGAAGCTTCCCGCTCTCGCCAAGTCCGCGGTCTACGACCGCTTCTGCATCGCCGAGGGCCTCGAGCATCTTCGCGAGGCCAAGCAACGCGGTCGGGGCGTCATCGTGGCGTTGCCGCACATGGGATCGTGGGAGTGGGGCGGTTCGTTTCTCAACTCGGTCGGGCTCGGGATGACGGCCGTCGCCGAGGTGCTCGAGCCGCCGGCGCTCTTCGAGTGGTTCAAGGCGAAGCGTGAGTCGATCGGAATCCGCATCGAACCGCTGAACGACCGGTCGGGCTCGGTCCTGCTGTCAACGTTGCGCCGTGGTGACGTCGTGGGCCTTCTCTGCGATCGCGACCTCCAGGGTAACGGCGTCACGGTCGAATTCTTCGGCGAGCGCGTCACGATGCCCGCGGGACCCGCGACCCTGGCGCTTCGTACGGGCGCGACGCTCGTGGCGGGCGCGTGTTACACCGGGCCCGGTCGCGACCACTTCGCCGCCATCACCCCGCCGATACCTGCGGAACGTTCGGGTCGCCTGCGCGAGGACGTGACGCGCGTCACGCAAACCCTCAGCCGAGAGCTCGAAGGTCTGATCCGTCGTGCGCCCGAACAGTGGCACGTTCTCGAACGTCGATTCACCTCGTGAGTATCAGGCGCGTCGCCCTCGTGTCGCCCTACGCGCTTAGCGTCTTTGGGGGAGTCCAGGAGCAGATCCTCGCCATGAGCCGTGTCCTCACGGCTCGCGATCGCGAGGTCCTGATCGTGGCGCCCGACGCCAGTGACGTCACGGTCTACGACACGCCGGCGAGGGTGGTGCGTTTCGGTCCAAGGTCGTCGTTCCCGGCGAAC
>DATKSO010000155.1:0-12898 GCA_035531635.1 Acidimicrobiales bacterium
TCCACTGACGATTGCCCGAAGAGAAGTGCAGGTCCGTCTGCGCGCGCGGCAGGGCGATGTTGATCACCGTCGCGTCCAAGAGCACCATCAGCTGCGCGAGGCTCAGTACCGACATGGTCCACCATCGACGCGCGTGCGCGCGCTGGTGGCTGCTGCTCATAAGTCCGCGACGCCCACTGTGCGCACTGGGGGCGAAGGAGCGCAGCGCGTCGTTGCCGTCGGTCTCAAGAACCTAGCGGTGGGTCAACTGCGCGCTTTCAGCGCGTCGATTAGGGCGGGCAGGACCTTGTGCACGTCGCCCACGATACCGAGGTCGGCGATCTGAAAGATAGGAGCGTCGGCGTCCTTGTTGATGGCCACGATGTTCTTCGAACCCTTCATCCCCACCATGTGTTGCGTGGCGCCCGAAATGCCACACGCGAGATAGACGAGGGGCTTCACGGTCTTGCCGGTCTGGCCGACCTGGTGCGAGTAGGGCACCCACCCCGCGTCGACGATGGCCCTACTGGCGCCCGCGGCGCCGTGGAGCAACTTCGCGACCTCTTCGATCATGGCGTACGCGCTCGCGTCACCGAGTCCGCGACCACCGGAGACGACCACTGCCGCCTCTTCGAGTTTGGGCCCGGTGCGCTCTTCGACGTGCGACGTCGCGATGACCGCGCTCCCGGTCGGGCCCGTGTCACCGGCCGGCGCCGCCACCACCGTCGCGGTCGCGCCGCCAGAGGGTTCGGCGACGAAGGACTTCGCCCGTACGACGACGACGCCCGGACCAGCGTCGGTGAACTTCGCCTTCACGGTCAACGATCCACCGAAGACCGGGTGCTCGGTGACGAGACCGCCGTCGTCACTGATGCCCGTCACGTTGGTCAAGACCGGGCGGTCAAGTCGTGCCGAGAGCCGTCCCGCGATGTCGCGTCCGTCGTAACTGGTCGGGATGAGTACGGCGTCGGGCGCGGCGCTCGCGCACAGTGCCTGGATCGCTGCCGCGACCGGCACGCCGGGCAACGCCCCCGCGAGGTCTCCCACGTCGTAGAGCGTGCTCGCGCCGTACTCTCCGGCGACGGCCCCGAGTTGGCCACCCTCGCCCCAGGTGATCGCCGCGACGTTCGTCGCGAGTGAGCGCGCGTGCGTGAGGAGCTCGAGTGACGTCGTCGTGAACGAACCGTTGGAGGGCTCCGCGAGAACCCAGATGGTCGACAGTGTCATCAGCTACTCCTAGAGAACTTTGATTGATTCGAGGAACGCGACGACCTTTTGGGCGCCGTCGCCCTCGTCGACGTACTTTTCGCCGGCCTGACGGCTCTCGGCCGCTTCTACCGCGAGAATCGTTTCGCGCGCGCCCGCGGCGCCCACCTGGCCGTCGAGACCGAGATCGCTCACCGAGAGGACCTCGAGCGGCTTGGACTTCGCGGCCATGATGCCCTTGAAGGAGGCGTAGCGGGGCTCGACGACGCCCGCCGTCACGGTGACGAGCGCGGGCAACGGCGCCGTGACTTCGTCGTAGCCAGCTTCGGTCTGGCGGCTGACCTTGAGGGTCGTGCCGTCAATGCTCACCGCTTTGGCGAACGTGATCGACGGAAGACCGAGCAGCTCGGCGAGCTGTACCGGCGTCGTGCCCGTGTAACCATCGGACGACTCGGTGGCGGCCAGCACGAGGTCGAAGGTCTCGCGGGCGATGACCGCGGCGAGAACCTTGGCGGTCGAAAGGGCGTCACTGCCGCGCAGAGCGTCGTCACTCACGATGACGGCCTTGGTGGCGCCCATCGCGAGGGCGTTGCGCAGTCCCGCGACGTCGGCGCCGGATCCCATCGAGACGACGGTCACCTCACCGCCGCCGGCCTTGTCGACCAGTTGGAGAGCCATTTCCACGCCGTACGTGTCGGCCTCGTCGAGGATGAGCTTGCCCGATCGGTTCAGATTGTTCGACGCGTCGAACGACTGGGGTGCCGCGGGGTCGGGTATCTGCTTGACGCAGACGACGATGTTCATGGGCAATAATCTAGGTCATCACCGTCGATCGCCGGTCAGGACGACGGCGATAGGAGCTCCATCGCCAAAGCTGGCTGGTCAGTGATAATGCTCGAAACGCCAAGCGCCCCTACGGCGTGGATGTCGTCGGGCGTGTTGACCGTCCACGCGTTGACGGAGAGGCCCAACTCGTTCGCGAGGTCCACGGACTCTTGGGTCACCAGCGTGAAGTAAGGGTTGACGGCGCTCAAGCCCAGCACGTGCGCTTGGGTGAGGGCCGTGGGCAGGAGAACGTCCCAGACCAGCCAGGCGACCGGGACCTCGAGGTCGTAGCTCCGGGCCCGTACGCAGGTCGTAAGGTCGAAACACGAGAGAATCACGGAGTGCACGAGGTCGGCGTCGTGGAGGTAGTCGAGGACCTCGAAGACGAACGATCCCGTTTCGTCGTAGGTGGGCTCCTTCGGCCCTCGTGAGTTCTTGATCTCGACGTTGACGGTGGTGCCCCGTAAGACCTCCATGGCCTCATCGAGCGAGGGAACGTAGGCTGGGAGATCACTGGCCAGGCAGCGGCCAACGGTGACGCCGTCGACGAGAGGGTCGTGATGGACCACGAGCGCCCCGTCCCCGGTTCGTCGAACGTCGAGCTCGACGCCGTCCACCCCGAGGCGAACCGCCTCTCGAAAGGCTCCCACGGTGTTCTCTCGCTCCTTGAGGTGAGCTCCACGATGGGCGAAGACCAAGGTCACGGCGCCAGTCTCCCACTTGATCAGGTAGTTCCAGGGTGACGTACGCGCAAATACCCTAGATACCCCTTGTTTTTGAGGGCCGCTTTCAGTAGAATTTTCCTTCCACGTACGTGTTCTTTAGCACCGAGCGCGACGTCCCCCCAAAGTTAAAGGATTTGCCATGTCGTTGATCTGGAATCGCACCCACGCCTGGGACGACACCGAATGGCGTTCCGTCGCCGCTTGTCGAGATACCGAGCCAGAACTGTTTTTCCCCGTCGGTACGACCGGAATGGCGACCGACCAGATCGAGTCCGCGAAGCGTGTCTGTGACCACTGCGACGCTCAGAAGGCCTGTCTCGAGTTTGCTCTCGCGACGAATCAGGAGTCGGGCGTGTGGGGTGGCACGACCGAGGACGAACGCCGCAAGCTTCGCAAGCAGTGGCTCGCCGCGCGACGCCGCGCGTCAAGCTCGAACTAGAGGCGCGCGCTCAGCGGCACTACAACACGAACGAACGTACCTCCGCCGTCGACGGCCGGCACCGTACGCATCTCAATCTCTCCGTACAGCTGCGCACGAATCAGGTCGCGCACGATCGAGAGTCCGAGGCTCGTGGGCACGTCGAGGGAGAAATCATCTCGTAGCCCGCGTCCGTTGTCACGGATCTCCGCGACGGCGTTGCCCTCTTCTTGGTACAAGTTGAGCGTCACGACGCCGACGTGGTCGTTGTCGGTGCCACCGAAGTCGGTGAAGGCGTGCTCGACGGCGTTGGTGAGCAGTTCCGCCAGCGCGACGGCCAAGGGTGTCGCGAGGTCGGTCGAGAGAACACCCAACTCACCGTTCACCACGATCTCTACGGGATGCAGCGCCAGCACCGTGTCCTCGACGAGCAAGACGAGGGAGCGAACGATCTCGTCGAAGACCACTTCTTCTCCGGGCTCTCGCGAGAGCACTTCGTGCACGACGGCGATCGATCGAATGCGACGCTCGGCCTCGTAGAGCGCGGTCCTCGTCTCGGGCTCTTCACTTCGGCGCGCTTGCAGACGAAGAAGCGAGGAGATGGTCTGCAGATTGTTCTTCACGCGGTGGTGGACTTCGCGCACGGCCGCTTCCTTGTTGAGGACGACGCGGTTAAGTTGACGCAAGTCCGACACGTCGCGCACCAGCGTCAAGACCCCGGTGACCCTCTGGTCCTCGATCAGGGGCACGCCGTGAAAGAGGATGGCGACGTCGTGATCGCGATCGACCTCTTCGAGGGTCGGGATGGCGAACTCCAACGAGCGCGCGATAGCTCTCGCTTGCACGCCGAGCTCGTCCAGTGTCCTTCCCTCAGCGGAGGCGTAGACGCCCAAACGGTGCAACGCGTTCACCGCGTTCGGCGTGGCGAACTCCACGCGACCAAGGGCGTCGATCAAGATGACGCCGTCACCCACGCGCGGCAGTCCCGGCCCGGCGACCGAGTCCTCGCGGTAGGGGAACGTCGAGGCCGCCACCATGTCGCAGAGCCGCTCGAAGACGGAGAGGTACTGTCCCTCGAAGAGTGACGCCGAACCGCGAAGTCGTCCCTGGAGTCGGACCATGACGGCCACCACCACGCCGTTGTAGCGAACGGGGACGCACCACACCGGCAGGTGGTCGTCGACGTCGTCGATGTTCGCCTCGCCCACGACGCGCTCGCCGCATTCGAAGGCTTGGCGGACCAGGGGCCAATTCTCCGCTCGGTGCGTGGTGCCCACGAGGTCGTCGTTGATCGACGTGGATCGGTTGTTCGGTCGCATCTGGCCGACGACCACGAAGTCCTCCCCGTCACGGTCCGGTTCGTCGACTTTGGTCATGAGGATCATGTCGGAGAACGCGAGGTCCGCCAGGAGCGACCACGACGCGATGAGACGGATGAGGTGGTCGATCGAGGGTTCGTCGAGGTGCGTTCGTTGCGACGCGAGCTCGGCCAGCGTGGCCACTAGCTCACTCGCAGCGGAATCATCTGCCGTTGGCGATTGGTGTACGACGCCAACTCGTGAACGCCACGCGCCTCGAGGAGGACCGCCAAGTCGTCCGCACGTTCGCCAACGCGCTCCAAGCCGTGCGCGTCCGACGCCGTCGTGAACGTCACGCCCTTCGCAACGAGTCGGTCGAGGAAGCCCTCAGCCGGATACTGCTCAGCGACGGGCTTCTTCCAACCGGCCGAGGAGCACTCGAGCGACACGTCGACGTTCGCGGCCGACTCGGCCATCGCGTCCCAGTACTCACCGGGACTCTTCGCGTAGTAACCGGCGACTTTGATGAGATCAGGGTGCGCGAGAACGTCGACGGCGTTCGAGGTGCAGAGTTCGTCGAGCGCCGTCGCGTACTCCTTCCAACTTTGTTCGACGCCGCGCACGCTCCACTCGTGGAGGTCCACTTCGCTTTCGTAGTCGTCGACGTGCCACGTGCCCAGCCAGTGCACCGAGCCGATGAGCACGTCGAAGGGGTACTGGGCGAACAACTCGGACACGACGTCCATCTGGTCCTTGTAGTAGTCGACCTCGAGGCCGATCTTTACCGGTAGACCCTCGTCCTTCGCGAGCTGCGCGAGTGCGACGTACTCCTCGAGGGAGTTCCGTGCGTGAAAGTCCCAGTACTCGGCCATGGTGCGACTCGTCGGTTCGTGTCCGAATCGCTGCCAGAACGGGCCGACGACCGAGGCCACGTCGACGAATCGGTGCGCGTGCTCAGTGAGGGCCAGCTCATTGACGCCGTGGAGAGCGGCCTCGTCGCAGTACTGGGCAATCTGGTCGAGGCGAAACCACACCGAGGACTCCTCGTGGGGCCAGAGGTGCAGGTGGTAGTCAATCACGAAGCGTTAGGCCGCGCCGAAGCCTACGACCCGGTCGCTCGCGGGCGTACCGAGTTCTACGTACGCAATTCGACTCGCGGGGATGCCCACGCGGCGACCTTTGCGATCGGTGAGCCACAGGACCGTTTCGCTACTGAGGGCCGCTTCAATTTCCTTCATTATCTTGTCCCGATCGGCGTCGGTGGGGAGTTCGACGTCAATCTCCTTCATTGACTGGACGATGCCAATTCGAATATCCATGAGACTCCTCTGAAACGTTGGTTTCTCAACCCATGTTACGGCGCTGAGGCAAGATGAAAGACGTGAGCGACGAACCCATCTCCGATCGCGCCCGACGCTGGGCCGCGACGATGGAGGGCTACGAGGGCGCGAACGACGACGTGACCGTCGCGCATAAGGACTCGAAGGCCTCGCTCGGTCCGCTGGTCGAAGGGCGGCCGTCCCTCGCCGGCCCGCTGCGCCAACGCGAGGAGCTTCTCGACGCGCTGATGTCGACGGGGGCCACCCGAAGTGAAGGGGGCGGAAACCGCGCCAAGGCCGAAGCGCCGGACGAGTTTCGAACGTGCTTCGAACGCGACCGCGACCGAATCCTGCACTCGAGTGCCTTTCGCCGGCTCGCTGGCAAGACCCAGGTCTTCATCTTCCCCGACGACCACGCGCGAACGCGGCTCACGCACGCACTCGAAGTCGCGCAGGTCGCGACCAGCATCGCGCGCCCGCTTGGGCTGAACGTCGCCCTCACCGAAGCGATCGCCCTCGGTCACGACTGTGGACACGGTCCCGGCGGCCACGCGAGTGAAGAGGCCCTCGAGCCCTTCGTCGAAGGTGGCTTCGACCACGCCACGTGGGGCGCGGACGTGTCCCTTCTTCCACTCAATCTCTGTGTCGAAACGCTCGACGGTATCCGCAATCACTCGTGGTCACGGCCAGCGCCGAGCACGCCTGAAGGCGAAGTCGTCTCCTGGGCCGACCGGGTGGCCTACGTCTGTCACGACTTCGAAGACGCCGTCGCGGTGGGCATCGTCACCGTCGACGAGTTGCCCGCGCTCGTTCGCGAAAGGTGCGGCGTACGCCGGCGCGAGCAACTCGGCGCCTTCATCAACGCGATGATCCGCACCGTCCTCGCCACGGGAGTGATCGGGATGGACGCGTTCCACGCCGAAGCACTCGCCGCCTTTCGTGCCTTCAACTACGAATCGATCTACCTCCGCGCGGCCTCCCGTCAACAGGCGTCGTCGGTCGTGGACATGATGCGAGCACTTGTCGAGTACTACAGCGATCGTCCCGCGCTCATACCCGACGTCGCCGCGCGTGGGGGTGAGATCGCCAACTCGGCGGAGGCTCTGCACGAAGCCGTCGCGTACGTGGCCGGCATGACCGATCGCTACGCCTGTCAGAGTGCGATCACCGTGCTCGGTTGGGACGCCGGACGACTGCCGAGCGGGATCGACCGCTAGGGCTTCGTCGCGCCCATGAGGTCGAACCTCATCGGCGGACCGCCGCGCATCCATTCGAGACGCAGTTCGGTGGTACGAATCGCCGAGCGTTCGTGCGGCAGGATCCAAAACGTGTTGGTTCGCACCGCGTTCTCGACGGCCGCGGCGACGTCGGCCGCGTCGATGCCGGCGTTCACCGCCGTCGTCGCCATCTCGGCGATGAGACGCGCGACGGGATCTTCGTTGTAGCTCACGAGTTCGTTGGGCATGTTGCGCTCCGACTCGTGGATCCGGGTCTTCACGAAACCGGGGCACAGCACCGAGACGCCGACGTCCTTGCCGCTGAGTAGCAATTCTTGAAACAGCGACTCCGACAGCCCAACGACGGCGAACTTGCTCGCGCAGTACGAACCCATGCCGGGCGCGCCACCGAGACCGGCGAGTGACGCGGTGTTGACGACGTGACCGACGTTCTGCTCGAGGAAGAGCGGCACGAAAGCGTTGAGACCGTGAATGACGCCGTCGAGATTCACGCTCAAGAGCCAGTTCCAGATCGCCGTCGGCGTGCCAATGGCGGCACCACCGGCGGCGACGCCGGCGTTGTTGAAGACGACGTGCGCGGCACCGAACTCCGCGAGCGCGGCGTCGCGCAGGGCGATGACGTCGTCTTCGACGGACACGTCGGTGCGAAGGCCAATGACGTGCGCCCCTTCGGCTCGAAGGTCCTCCACGACCGCCTCCAGCCCGGTCTCTTCGATATCACCGAGAACGAGGTTGACGTGGCTGGCGGCGAATCGTTTGGCGGTGGCGAGACCGATGCCGCTGGCCCCACCCGTGATGACGGCGGTCTTCCCGTCTAACTCCATGGTTCCCCCTCGAGTCGCTACACCAGCTTGAGTTCCTGACGATAGACGCGCGAAGGACCCTGCTGCGCGACGCGCGACGCGAGTTCGATAAAGGCCCTCGCGGCCTCGCTGTCGGGGTCGGTGACGACCACGGGTTCGCCCTCGTCGCCGCCGCGGCGCACCGCGGATTCGAGCGGGATCTGGGCGAGCAGCGTGATCCCCAGTTCGCGCGCCAACTGCTCTCCCCCGCCCGCACCGAAGATCTCGTATCGCGTGCCGTCGTCGCCGGTGAACCAGCTCATGTTCTCGATGACCCCGCGCACCGAGAGCTTGAGCTTTCGTGCGGCGTAGGCCGAACGCTGCGCGACACGCTGCGCTGCCGCCTGCGGGGTCGTCACCACGTACATCTCGATGCGGGGAAGTATCTCCGACAACGTCAGCGCCACGTCGCCCGTGCCCGGTGGCATGTCGATCAACAAGAAGTCCGGCTCGTCCCACCAGGCTTCGGTGACGAGTTGTTCGATGGCCTTGTGCAACATTGGACCGCGCCAGATGACCGGCTGCGCGTCGTCGACGAAGTAGCCCATCGAGAGACAGCGCACGCCGTGCACCAAGGTGGGGATCACGGTGTCCCCAAGCACGATGGGGTCGTTGGTCGCCCCCAGCATCTTGGGCAGCGAGAAGCCGTACACGTCGGCGTCGAGGACGCCGACCGAGTGACCGGCCTGCGCCAAAGCGATCGCGAGGTTCACGGTGACCGACGACTTGCCCACGCCGCCCTTGCCCGACGAGATGCCCAGCACGCGGGTCTTCGAGAGCCGGTCGAGAAAGCGCGGTGACGCGTCGCCGTGGTCGTGTTCGCCGGGTCCCGCGTCAGTGGCCATCGCGCCACGGAGGAAGTTTCGTAGCCCCAATCGCTCCTCGTCGTTCATCGTGCGAACGACGACCTCGGCGCCGGGGGCGCGCTCCAGCACGGCGGCGCGCAACGTCTCGAGGTGCGGCCAGTTCGTTACCGGCAGCACGAGTTCGACGCGAACGGCGGGGCCAGACTCGGTCACGTCGCCGAGAAAACCCAACTCGGCCAGCGTCCGCACCAGTTGGGGTTCACGAATCGCGGCGAGCTCACTACGAAGCTGGGTGTCGGGCGTCAAGGGAGTCCTTTAGATGGGCCCTTTGACAATACCGGCGGTCTTGGGCGCTTCACCCGTAAACTTCACCACGTGAGCACGCCGAACGAGAATGACCTGGATCCGGCACTCTTTACGGCCACCGTCACCAGCCTCACGCACTCCTTTGGCGACAGCACCCGTCGCAAGGTCTACTTCTACCTTCGAGACAATCCCGGCGCGACGGCCGGAGAACTCGCGTTGCACTGTGAGGTGCACGCCAACGTGATTCGCCACCACCTCGAGCGCCTGACCGAGGGCGGCTACGTCACGTTCGACAACGTACCCAAGACCACCGTTGGTCGCCCGGCCAAGGGCTATCGGACCCTGGACGAGTCAGTGATGATGGAGGGATCCGTTCGTCGAGACGCCTTGTTGGTCGCGCTCTTGGAGATGGCCCTCGAACGACTGGGGCCCGACGCCTCCGAGGCAATGGCGCACGACGTCGGCATCGAATACGGGCGGACCCTCGTCGAGGCGGTAGGAGCGAGCGACTCCACGCGATCGGTGAAGACCGCCATGGTCTCCATAGCGGGACTCTTAACGGCGCACGGATTCAACGCTCGCGCCGAAGGTGACGACGCCGCAAGTTCCGTCGTGTCGGACAACTGCCCCTTCGGTTCGGCCGCGCAGCACCACCCCGTGTTGTGCGCGGTCGATCGCGGTCTCATCGCCGGCATGCTCGAGGGACTCGGCGCCGAGCGCACCAGCGTCACGCTGACGTCGAAGGCTCTCGGTGACGCCACGTGCCGCGTGACCGTCTGAACCACTGTCTGATTCAGACGGACCACGAGACTCCATCTGAACTCGTCGAGCCAACCATGAGGTTCCAGCGAACGCGATCCTGAAGGGCGCGGTCGACGTCGACACAAGGGTTTCGACGGCTACGAACTCGCTAGCCCCAGTCCCGTGAGAAAGGGACGCGCGATGGCGAGCTGCGCCGCTGAGGGCTTAAGGGCGAGAAAGACCTTGAACTCACTCTTGGCGAGGGCCGAGTTGCCCGGCGTCGAGTCGGCGACGATGGCGTAGTAGAGACGCGGCGCCGGGTCCCTCGGCGCGTACGCGATGGCTTCGCGAAGGTTCTTGATGCCGATCGACACGAGTGTCGGATTCGTGTTGGAACTCCCGGCGGAGAAGTCGAGCCAACCCGTCTGGGTCAGCGCCGCCACGTTCTTGGGACTCAGTGTCAACACCTTTTGATACGCGTTGAGGGCCAAGACGATTTGGCCGCGCGCGACGTCGGCTTCCGCCTGCGTGAGCCACTGCGTCACCTGCTCGGCAGGACTGAGCGACAGGTTGCCGGTGACGGAGTTGCCGGGCTGACGCGCGGCGAGCGACGACCACAAGACGACGAGGACAGCCACGAGAAAACAGCCGAGCCCCGCGAGGAGCACCCAGCGACGGCGCCTTCGTGCCGGGCGTTTTCGTGCGTCGCCGTCCGTCGCCTCGCCCAGTTTCTCGTAGGCCTCTCGAAGGGCGATCTCTTCGCGCGCTTCAATGGTGGCGGCCTGCAGTCGGGTCAGCTCACCCGCCTCGAGCTCTCGTCGAGCGTCGGCGAGCGAGGCCTCACGAAGCGCGATCTCGTCACGGATCTGCTGCTCCGATCGCTTCAACGCCGCCTCGTAAGACGAATCGCGCTCGCGATGAGAATCAACAGTCCGAGGAGGGGCACGACCCAGAGCAGCACGCCGAGACCGGACGTCGCGGGGCTGAGGAGGATCGACGTCCCGTAGGCCGATTCAAGTGAGGTCAAGATCTTGTTGTCGGACTGGCCCTCGTGAACCTTGGTCGCAATCTCGTGGCGCACGGCGATCGCCGAGGTGGCGTTACTCACCGCCACCGAGATATCGTCGCACGACGGACAGCGCACCAGTGTCTCCAAGTGAGCGATTCTCGCGCTCGCGTTTGAACCATGCGGATTCAGCACCACGGCAAATGTTACGACCGCGGCGAACGCCACGCACCAGAGGCCGAACGAGCGCAGTATCGTCACGCCTTCACCTTCGCGACCGCGACTTCCAACTGTCGCGTGCTCACCGGCCCGATCAGCGTCGCCTCGACGACGCCCTTCGCGTTGATGATAAACGTGGTCGGTGGCGCGGTGACGCCGTAGCGATTGGTGATGACCCCGCCGGGATCGATGACGGAAGGGTAGAGCGAGCCGTAGTGCTTCGCGAACGCCTCCGCGGCACTGACCGTGTCGTTGAATATCACGCCCACGACGACCACGCCCCGGTTCCTCTCCTGCCAGGCGAACGTCGACAGGTTCGGCGCCTCCGTCACGCACGGACCGCACCACGACGCCCAGAAGTTCACGACCACGACCTTGCCGAGGTCGTCCTTGATGTTGAGTGGACTCCCCCCGCCGAGACGCGCGCCCGAGACGGCTGGCGCCCTCTTTCCGAGCAGTGGACTCTGGGTGTTCGTGGCACCGCCGATGGGGTGGCGCGTCGCGAGGAAGAGTGAGAGCGCCACGACGACGACGATGGCCGCCAACGCGCTGGCCATGACGGAACGTTTCACGACGTCGCCACGTCGCCGTAGCGCCGACGGAAGAACGACAGCGCGCTACCGAGTCCAATCGTCAGTCCACCCAGCCAGAGCCACGCCAGGAGTGGCTCGACGGTGACGCCCAGCACCACCGAACCGGCCGGCAGATTGTTCTGCACCTGCGCGCCCGACGTCGCGCCGTTACCACCCACGGCGTCAAAGGTCACGTAGACGTCGCGCGTAAAGTTGGAGTCGATGGCGGGCGTGCCCACCGTCGTGCCGCCTCGACCGTGATACGTCGTGACGGCCGGACGCAACTCGTGGCCGTCGACGGTGACCTTCAGCTGCGTCGCGGAGCGCAGCGCGTCGCTCACGGCGTGGAACCCCGAGAAGCGAACCAGCTGACCGTCGACGACGGTGCTCTGACCCGAGGCGAGCGTCACTTCGGCGCGCGTGACGTACGTCGTCGAGGTCACGATGCCCAGCGCCAAGATCACGACGCCCAAGTGAACGATCATGCCGCCGGTCGCGGGTGCGCGCAGCACGCTGCGCCACGATCCACGTCGTAGCGCCGCCACGAGTGCGCCGCGAAGCGTGCGCAGGGCTGCTCCGGCCGCGAGGACCGAGAGGAAGACCGCGACCACTTCCGCCGGGCGTCGCACGCCGACGACGAGGAGCACGACGACGGCCACGACGCCCGACCAGGCACTGACGCGGGTGCGTTCCCACAGGACCCTCGCGTCGGCGCTTCGCCAGCTGACGAGGGGCGCGACGGCCATGAGTAACAACAGCACCACCGCGACGGGCGCCGCGACCGACGCGAAGTACGGCGTGCCCACGGTGACCTGCGTACCATTGATGGCTTGGTAGAGCAGCGGGAAGACCGTGCCGAGCAAGACCACGATGGCAAAACCGACGAAGAGGATGTTGTTGGCGACGAAGAGCCCCTCGCGCGAGAGCGGGTGGTCGACGCCCACGGGCGCTCGCAATCGGTCGCCGCGCCACGCGAGGAGTCCGGCCCCCAGCACGACGACGGTGAAGAAGAAGCCGATGAGGATCGGACCGAGCGTGCTCGAGGAGAACGCGTGCACGCTGACGAGGACGCCTGACCTGGTGAAGAACGTGCCGAGGATGGTCAGCGCGAACGTGGCCACGGCGAGTGAGAGGTTCCAGACGCGAAAGAGACCCCGTCGGTCTTGGACGATCACCGAGTGGACGTAGGCGGTCGCCGTCAGCCAGGGCAGCAGCGCGGCGTTCTCTACCGGGTCCCAACCCCAAAAGCCGCCCCACCCGAGCACTTGGTAGCTCCACCACGCGCCGAGCACGATGCCGAGTGACAGCGAACCCCACGCGAGCACCGTCCAGCGGCGCTGTTCGAGGGGCCATCGGTCCTGCACCCGCCCGGTGATGAGCATCGCGATCGCGAACGCG
>DATKSO010000156.1:0-2287 GCA_035531635.1 Acidimicrobiales bacterium
GTCGCCCCCTCGGACCTACCCGTGACGCCCTCGAGGTCGGAGGGGACCGCGGTAGAGATCAACACCATTGACGAGGTCGCGGTCTTGAACCAGATCACCGGCTGGGCTCTCGAGCGCAGGGTGACCCTGACGGGACTCGACGTGACGAGAAAGACCCTCGAGGACGTGTACCTCGCGCTGACGCACGAAGAGGCCGCTGACGCCAGCGGAGCGCACCAATGAGTGAATCGACGATGGCGTCTCGACGCTCTCTCATCCCTCGCGACGTGCGCCTTATCGCGCACCAAGTTCGCTACGAGCAGTTGGCCTTTTGGCTGAATCGAGTCGGTGCGATCTTTACCGTCGTCTTCTCGGTGCTCTTCCTCGTCATGTTGGGCGCCAGCGCTGGCCAGTCGCGCGTCCCTAACTACTACAACCTGAAGCTGATCGTGTACTACGTGCCGGGGTTCATCGCCTACGGCGTCATGTCCGCGTGTTTCACGACCCTGGCCATCAACCTCGTGGTTCGGCGAGAGACGGGACAGTTGAAGCGGTTGCGCCTGAGTCCGCTGCCCTCGCAAGTGCTGGTGGTGGCGATCTTCGTCAGCACCGCGATCGTGTCGCTCGTGCAGATAGTGCTCTTGCTCGCCATCGGCCGCTACGGCTACTCGGTGCACTTCCCGGTCTCGTGGGCCTCCTTCGCCCTTTCGTTGCTCGTGGGCATCGTGTGTTTTTCGGCGATGGGCGTCGCCATCAGTACCGTGATTCCCAACCAGGAGACCGCCGGGCCTGTCACCAGCATCGTCTTCTTCGTCCTGCTGTTCTTGGCTGGTCTATGGTTCCCGCTCTCCCGCCACTCCGGACTCGAGAAGTTCTCGAACTACTTTCCCGTGCTTCATTTCATTCGGGCCGTGGACGCGCCCTTTGAGTTCCGCCCAGGCGTCTCGCCGTGGGCGTGGCACGACCTCTTGGTCATCGCGTTGTGGGGAGCCGGCTCGGTGATCGTGGCCATTCGCAAGTTCAAGTGGGCGCCGCGCCGTAGTTAGCGCGCGCGACGTACCGCGAAGGGCCGACGCTCGAAGGGTCGGCGTCACGCGGGCCACCTTGAGATCGTCCGAGAACTGCCCGACGACCGGGACGTGCCTAAGACTTCGCTCAGTCCCGCGCGACGTCGACAGAAGAAAGTCGAATAGTTTGAAACCTAGGCGTTGCCGTCGAGTTATCGCCACGGCGGCGGTCCCTAAAGGAGATAGCTGTGAGTTCACCCGATGCACCGGAGACCGTCGCGCCAGCGGTGGTCACTGGAGACGCGAAGAACCATCGGAAGGGACTGGGTTCGCTGTTCTTCGTAGCCCTCGCGGTGGCCGTCGTGCTCTCAGGGGTTCTCGCCTACGAGGCGATCCGTAATCACAAAGCACCGCAAAACCCCCAGAGCCTTCGCGCGACGGGTCTACCCGCGAGCGTGTCGACGTCACTGGCGAACCTGATGTCGCTCTCTCCAGTACCACACACGCTGGCACCGAACTTCACTCTGGTCGACCAAAATGGCAAGACGATGTCGCTCAAGAGCTTTCGGGGCCGAAGCGTCGTGCTCGAGTTCATGGATCCACACTGCGTGGACATCTGTCCAATCGTCTCGCAGGAGTTCGTCGACGCGTACCACAACCTCGGGACGAAGGCTTCGGGCGTCGTGTTCATGGCCGTGAACGTGAATCAGTACTACCACTCGGTCGCCAACGTCGCGAAATTCTCCGCTGAGCACCAACTGGACACGATCGCGTCGTGGCACTTCTTCACGGGTCCCGTCCCCACGCTCAAGTCGATTTGGAACGCGTACGCCATTGCGGTGAGCGCGCCGAAGCCCACCGCCGACATCATTCACACGTCGATCGTGTTGTTCATTGGTCCCGACGGACGCAAACGCTACGTTGGTGTGCCCTCCGACGAGCGCAACGCCATGGGCAAAGCGTACCTCCCGTCGGGCCAACTCTCGAAGTGGGGAAAGGGCATCGCTCTCGTCGCGCAGAGCATGAGCAAGTAGCCAGCGAGCGCGTTTCGCGCCGTGTCGACACGCGGACCGCGCCCGCGTCACCAGGGCCGGGATCGCGCGAATGGGTCGAGAGTAGATCGGCGACGTGGGCCGCTCCCACAGATCGACCCTGAACCCGCTCACTTCGTCGACCGTCACTGTGGGTCCGAGCGAGAGATGTGATGATGGGGAGAGACGCGAGTCCTGACGGAGGGGAGGTTGTCGTGAGCATCTACGCGGACCACGTTTTACCGAGACTCCAAGACAAGGTCATGAAGC
>DATKSO010000157.1:0-3110 GCA_035531635.1 Acidimicrobiales bacterium
ACACCGAGAAAGCCTACTATCGCTCCCCGCCAGTGAACGAGGGCCTGCGCCGTCCACGACCGACATCGGTCGCGACGAAGAGACACACGTCGACACACCCGTCACACGCATCGTCCGAGACGAGGTCACCGTCTCGTCAGGGGGCCTCGAGGTTGAGCGAGATCGCAAGCTCGTCGACGACACGATCGAACATTAGGTTCAGGTTCTTCGCTGATCCCACGTACTGACCGAAGAGTTCGAAGGTAAGGAAACCGAAGATCGTCGTCCAGGCCATGAGCGCTTTCAGGTACCCTTCAGGCGCCACGCCCGGCATGATGGCCGCCAGACTATCGAGCTCAAGGTAGCGACCGACGTCACTTCCCTTTGACTTCTTTGGCGCGCCTTTCGCCTCTACCTTTCGGCTCTCGCTCAGAATCGCCCCCAAGACGCGCGCCACTCTCGCCGCCGCCTCGATGGTCTCCGTCGGTGCCACGTAGCCCGGGATTGGCGTCCCGTAGATAAGCGCGTACTCGTGGGGGTTGTTCGTGGCCCACCGACGAATAGCGCGAGCCGACGCTCGCCACCTCGCGTACGCGTCCGCGCGCGCCACTCTCGCGTCCGCTCGTTCGACGGCCTGACCGAGATCGTTGTACGCGTCGAGAATGAGCGCCGTGAGCAGATCGTCCCGGGTCGCGAAGTACCGATAGAGCGCGGAGGAGACGAGCCCCATCTCTCGAGAGACCTCACGAAGGGACAGACCCGACACACTCTTCTCGGCGATCAACCGTCTCGCCACGTCCTTGATCGCCTCAGTCTGCGCGCCTCGCGCGATGGTCCTAGAGTTCGCCGTCTTGCTCATGAGTCCAGTATCGCACACCGAGAGCAGTGCTCTTGCAATTCTTCCGAGGTCGTGCCATACTGTTTGCGAGAGCAGTGCTCTCTCACATCGAAGGAGGCGCTATGGCGCAGTATCTAATCGTTGGGGCCGGACCCGTGGGGAGCGCGGTCGCGAAACAGTTGACACACGAGGGTCACGAGGTGCGCCTCGTTACCCGAAGCGGCTCTGGTCCCGAGCACCCCCTGATAACGAAGGCGGCCCTCGACGCGTCAAGGTCCGACGAGTTGAGTGAGCTCGCGACTGGCTGTGCCGCGATCTTCAACTGCGCCAATCCCCGTTATCACCGCTGGCTCACCGACTGGCCGCCCCTCGCGCGTTCCCTCCTCGTCGCGGCGACGCGCTCCTCCGCGGTGCTCACGACACTCTCCAATCTCTACGCCTACGGGCGTCCGACGGGACCGATGTCACCCGACTCCCCGTTTCTCGCTGACTACGAGAAGGCGAAGTTGCGAGCCACGATGTGGCACGACGCTCTCGTGGCGCACGACAACGGGCAACTTCGTTCGACGGAAGTGCGAGCGTCCGACTTCATCGGACCCGAGGCACAGAGTGCCATGGGCGCTCAGGTCGTCTCGCGAGTCCTCTCTGGTAAGCGCTGCTGGGTGCTCGGGTCGAGCGATCAACTCCACAGCTGGAGCTACACCGACGACGTCGCTCGTACTCTCGTGACGTGCGCCCAGAACCCTGAGGCGTGGGGACAGGCCTGGCACGTCCCCACCAACGCGCCTCGGACGCAACACGAGGTGATCGACGATCTCGCTGACGTCGCGGGCGTGGGCCACGTCAAGGTATCGAGCGTGCCGACGATCGCCCTTCGACTCATGGGGCTCGTCAGTCCGATCGCACGCGAGCTTCCGACGACGATGTACCAGTTCACGGCTCCGTTCATCATCGACGACACGGCGACGAGGCTGAAACTGGGACTCGAGCCGACACCGTGGCTCGACGTCCTTCGCGACACGATCGCGTCGTATCAATGATCGCGCTGCGACGACGCCTGCGGCGTCAACACAAGATCACTCGAGGCGGCGAGTCGTCCAACTATCGAAAGGGCCGTCTCATCAGCGCTCAGACCAGAGTTGTTGAGAACGTGTTTTTCATAGGGGCCCAGTCGTTCGTACTGGGCGTGCATCGCTCGAATCGGGTCCTCTAAGGTCAAAGCGCCCGCGTGTCGTGGTTCCTTCAGCCGGTCTACCGATCGAGAGAGACAGTCGTCGATGGAGGGACGTAACACCACGTACGACACGGGAACGTTCAAGTCCGTCAACTCTTCCCTGATGAGATCCATCCACCAGGGGCCGACGTGGCCCTCGAGCACCGTCACGTAGCCGCCACGGACGAAACGGACCGCCGTTGAAAGCGCGGCGTGCACCATCACTTGGTTCTGGGTGTCCGCGAGTGGCTCCCACGGCGTAATCAGCCCGTTCACGACCGAGGCCCAGATGAAGTCCGCGTCGACGACGACCGAAGGGGTGAACTCGCTCGCCACCAAACGTCCAGCGGTCGTCTTGCCCGAACCCGGAGGACCAGTGAGGATCAACATCTGGGCGTCGGACACCGCAAAAATCTACCCTCGCGCCAAGAACCTGCCCCTCTCTCTACACTCACCTTCACGATGGCACTCATCACCACACCGTTCGGTTTCTCATCCACTGCCGCGGACGTGACCGCCGGCATCGACCTTTCCGGCAAGCGCGCCATCGTCACCGGTGGGGCGTCGGGCATTGGCCTAGAGACCGCTCGCGCTCTGTCGAACGCCGGTGCGTCCGTGACGCTCGCCGTTCGTGACGTCGACGCCGGTGCGCGGGTCGCCCGCGTCCTCGCGTTGACCTCGAGCGACCGAGAAGTGAAGGTCGGCTATCTCGATTTGACGAACCTCGATTCCGTCCGACTCTTTTGCGCCGTGTGGGAGGGTCCGTTGCACCTCTTGATCAACAACGCCGGCGTCATGGCGGTACCGACGTTGGAGCTGAGCTTCGAGGGGCACGAGTTGCAGTTCGCCACGAATCATCTCGGCCACTTCGCACTGACGACAGGCCTGCACCACGCACTCGCCGCAGCCGCGGGCGCCCGGGTCGTCTCGGTGAGTTCGAGCGCGCACCACTTCTCCCCCGTTCGATTCGACGACGTCGACTACGTCAATCGGCCCTACGACCCGTGGTCCGCCTACGGTCAGTCGAAGACCGCCAACGTCTTGCACGCCGTAGAGATCACGCGGCGTTGGGGTCACGAG
>DATKSO010000158.1:0-2970 GCA_035531635.1 Acidimicrobiales bacterium
ATGTGACGTCGACCTGGTACGCCTGCCTCGTGTACCGCCAAACGGTCGAGCACGCAGCCGTCGAGCTGATCAGTTCTTTTGGGAGCAGTTCGATCTTCCGTGACGTACGTCGGCGGAACCTGTCATGGGTATCGGTGGCAACGGCCCTCCGAGACGAACAACATCCGGCGCGACGCCACATGGTAGGTCGAGTGATGAAGGAGCGCGTCGCCCTGGGGCTTGCGAGCGTGAGCCGTCGTGCACGAAAATGGGACACGTGAGTGACCGGCCCGTGCGTTGGAGTCAGGCAACCGTCTACCCCGACATGTGGGTCGACCCCGACGACGACCCTCGCAACAGCGACGGAGTCAGTCCGGACGGCGAGTTTGCGACGCTGCACGAGTACCTCACGAACTATCGGATAACACTGCTGATGAAGTGTGAGGGCCTCGATCCGGTGCAACTGGCAACGCGGTCGGTCCCGCCGTCGACGATGTCGCTCCTTGGCCCCATTCGCCACCTCGCCGAAGCGGAGCGCGACTGGCGTAACTGGATCATCGCCGGAGATCCCTCGCCGAAGCTGTACGGCGAAGCCGGCGCGGACTTCGAGGGAGTCGTCCCCGAACAGGCCGAGGTCAATGCCGCGCACTTGGCGCTCGCGAGCGAGCAGGCCGCGACGGACGCCGCGCTCTTCGACCACAAGGATATGGGCGAACGTCTGGGCAAGGACGGAATCGCCGTTCGAGATTTGATGGTGCACAGGATCGAGGAGTACGCCCGTCACTGCGGGCACGCTGATCTACTGCGGGAATGTATCGACGGAAGGGTAGGCCAGTGACGAGGGACGAGGGACGAGGTTCGCGTTCGCCGCCGCACGCGCGGCGGACGTCGACGTGAACGAAGCGCGGACGATCGACGTCTTCCAGATCGCTTCTCGCACCAGTCCGCACTCACCGCGAAGCGTCAGCGCTTGGTGACACTCCTCTCACGTCGAGTCTTCGGCACCGAGGATCTGCGGCCTGGTCGGTCGCCTTTGACTGCAGGGAAATGTCGACGTCGAACAGGCGAGTTTTGTGCGGGACTACGTCACGGTGTGCCGATCTAGACGACGCTCGCTGAGCCTTGAGGTTCGCGTCGGGGGCCGCCCGCCAAAATGGGGCGCCGCGTGCATCGTCACTCACGTTTCGTGCTGCACGTTGGAGAATCGTGACGTCAACCTGACAAACGCCGTTCAATCGGTTCGGACCTCGTGTTTCATCATGTCGAGGACTTCTCGTGCCGCTCGACGACCGGATCCAATGCTCGCGGGGATGCCCACGCCGTCGTAGGCGTTGCCGGCGAGTGCGACGGAGTACTTCGCACTCGCAGCACGCGCTCGTTGAACGCGCGCGTCGTGGCCCACGACGTACTGCGGGAGTCCGATCGGCCACCGTTGCACGAGCGATGCGGAGGGATCGCCGAAGTAGGGAAGGAGCACGTCGAGTTCCCTTCGCACACGGTGCGTCAACTCCTCGTCGGTCAACTCGAGCCAGCGAGTGTCGTCACTTCGCCCGACGTGCGCACGGAGCACGACGCCGTCGTCTCGACGGAGGCGTGGCCACTTTCGATCGAGGAACGTGACCGCCGTCACCATCATCGACCCGTCGCCGGACCACGTCGTCTTGAGGGGCACGAGGACGCCGGTGCCGTGGGGCGGCAACGTGATCTCGTCGTTCGTCGCGGCGAAGGTCACCATCGCCGCGCTGGCACTTTCGATCCGTCGTAGTTCGTCGATCGCCGAGTCGAGCGAGCCAAGAAGTGCGCCGACCACGGGCGCGGGCGTGGCGAGGACCACCGCGTTCGCCGGGGTCGTCGTGGTGAGCGTGTCGACCTCCCAGGGATAGTCGCCCGCGGGCGTACGACGCAGGGCGTTCACGGAGACGCCGCGACGCAGAACGACGCCACGCTCGCGAAGTCGCGTCGCGAGTTCGCCGGGCAACGAGCCAACGCCTTCTTTCAGCGAGTAGAAGATCGGGTTCTTCGCACGCGCGTCGCCTTCACTCCCCGCGTTCATCGGTCTCGTCGGCCGAAGGGCTTTCATCAGCGAACCGCCCTCCTTCGCGGCGTCGAAGAGTGCGGGAAAGACGGACTTCGCGGAGAGTTCGTCAATGCGACCGGCTTGAATGCCGCCGACCATGGGCTCGATGAACTGGTAGCTCAGTTCGCGACCGAGCTTGGTGTGCACGATCTCGCCAATGGTCGCGTCGTCGCCTACGAGCATTCGTTTGGGTGAGAGCACGTCGCGACGCGCCGCGAGCCGTGACCTCCACGACAGACCCTTGAAGTGAAGGATCGCCTGGAGATCCGTGGGCACGCCGAGGACGAGACCGCCGGGCAGTTCGTGCAACGCACCGCGAGACCACAGCCACGCGCCGCTCGCGTCGATCGCCTCCAGCTCCTCACTGAGGCCGAGTTCTTTGACGAGCGTCACGGCCTCGGGACGTCGCGCCAAGAAACCGTCCGCGCCGAGGTCGATCGTGCGTCCGGCGAAGTCGGTCGTCGTCAGGGATCCACCGAAGCGCTCGCTGGCCTCTATCACTTCGACGCGCGGCGTCGAGTCGTCGGGGCCTCGCTCGGCGCCGGAGAGTTCCCACGCGGCGGCGAGGCCACTTATCCCTCCGCCGACCACGACGACGGAGGCGCGACTCACGTACCGGCGGCGGTTCTGATGACGCCGGCGAGCACGCGCGTGAACGCGGGGTCGTCGTTGAGTGACGCCGTGCGCACGAGATTGAGTCCCACTTCACTCGCGACGCTCTGGGCTTCGATGTCGAGGTCGAACAGCACCTCGAGATGGTCCGAGACGAAGCCGATGGGACACGACACGACGTCGGTGAATCCCTGCGCGCGCTTTTCTCGAAGCGACACCAAGATGTCGGGACCGAGCCACGGGTCGGCCGTGCGTCCCGCCGACTGCCACGCCACGTCAAAGGAGCGAACACCCGCGATCTC
>DATKSO010000159.1:0-7991 GCA_035531635.1 Acidimicrobiales bacterium
GAATGACAGTGGCGCCGACACGGTGTTCGCAAGTCAGACTGAGAACACGCCAACGGCGTTGACGACATTTTCTAATCTCAGTCCAGCGTTCGTTGACAGTGGACGCACCTTTCTGGATTGGAACACGCAACCCGATGGGAGCGGGACTTCGCTGCCCAACGGAAGTATCTTCAACTTTGGTTCCGACACCGTCTTGTACGCAATCTGGCAAGCCATTCCCAATGTCACGGCGAGCTTCCTCGACAATGGGGGGACCGGATCAGTCCCTTCGATAAGTGACCCAGTTGGATCGACAATTCAGATTCCTTCGGGTGCCACGCTGTCCTACCCCGGGTACACCTTTTCTGGTTGGAATACGTCGGCAAATGGAGGCGGGACTTCGTACGCGGCAGGAGCTTCCCCCGTACTCAACGTGAATGTGACCTTCTACGCGCAGTGGACACCGCTGCAGTTCGTTGTTTCGTTTGCGCCGGATGGCGGGAGTGTTACCCCGGCAGCGATCAACTTTGTGGTCGGAGGAACGCCGCTCGTTTTGCCGACACCTTCAAACGCGAACGAAGGTTTTAGTGGTTGGTTCAGTGAGCCATCTGGTGGAACGCTTGTCGGTTCTGCAGGCTCGACCTACACGCCTACGCAAGCACTCACGCTCTACGCGCAGTGGAGTCAACCGCAAGCAATTCAGATCGCCGTCTCGGCGAATGGCGGTAGCGGTTCGTTGCCGACGTTAAGTGGTGCCGTGGGGACCACCGTGACGCTTCCGACTTCGTCAACTCTCTTGCGACCTGGTTACACGTTGATATCGTGGAACACGGCGTCAAACGGATCGGGCACTTCATACGCCCCTGGTCAAAGCGTCACGCTTACGACGTCGTTGACGCTCTACGCGCAGTGGAAGAAGACGCCGACGTCTGTCCTCTACGGCGCTGTCGGCGTCTTCAGGTTGAAGTCAGCGACACTCAGCACCAGTCTCAAGACCCAGGTTCGCCATCTGGCGGCAACCATCAAGTCGAAGAGGTACGCGAAAGTGTCGCTGTACGGCTACACCGCTGCTACCGGCGTGGCTTCGCTGAATCGAACGCTCAGTTTGGCGAGAGCGACGAACGTGGCCAAGTACTTGAGGAGCGAACTGACCGCAATGAAGATCCGGGGAGTCGCGATCTCTGCGGCCGGTGAAGGCGCTCTCGCGGGAAAGACCGCGCCGCAGTACTCGCGAGTCGAGGTCTTCGTGTCGTAGGTCGCTCGGTAACGGGCGAAAAGCTCCTCCGCCGACAGAGCCGGTGGAGGGATTCGAACCCACGACCTGACGATTACAAATCGCCTGCGCTACCAGACTGCGCCACACCGGCTTGGAACTCCTCAGGTTAGTAAATCGAGTCCAATCGCCCTAGTGTGGGTGAAATGAGCGACCCCACTTCATCCGCACGAGGCGGCCACGCGTCTGGGTCGCACTACCAACCTTCACTCGGGGTTGTCTTCGTCATCGTCGTGTTATTCGTCGGCGGGACGTTCGCCATGGTGCGTAGCTCGTCACCGTCGAGTGGGACACCGACGACGACGACGACCGGCTCGACGACGAGTACCACCAGTCCCGGCAAGGGCCGCGTGATCAAGTCAAGGGTCCGCGTCCAGGTCGCGAACGGCACCACGATTGGATCGCTCGCTTCGCGCTACACGCAGAAACTCATGACCCAAAACTGGGACACCCTGCCGCCCGTGAACGGCCCGCACGTCGCAGCGACGATTATCTACTACAACCCTGGCGAGCGCGCGGCCGCGCTCTTAGTCGCGGCAGCAGTTGGCGTGAGCGCGGCGTCGGTGCATCCTTTGGGCGGCGGTAGTCCTGTACCGGGCGCGTCAGGTGACGGCGTCATCGTCCTTCTCGGTCCCAACTCTGGCGGTTAGTTCAGACGTGTCAATCGGTACGTCAACCTTGTAGCGCTCGAGTGCCGCCCGCAGTACTTCGACGGCCATGGGTCGAAGATCTTCGAGCGGTCGGTTGCGATGACGACGAATCCCAAGGTCGACTTGAGCGAGCGCGTGCACGCCGAAGAGTTGGGCCATGTCGATCAGCATTGCGATCTCCACTCCGTAGTCCGGCTCGAGCGTGATCGCCTCGAGTGCGCCGCGTCGCGCGGCCGTCTCGCCGGCGAGTGGTTGGCGAATCTCGCCGAGTCCCGGGTAGAGCAGCGAGAGGATGGGCCGGGCTGTCAGTTCGTTGACCCGTCCACCACCCGTGGGCATGTTGTGCAAGGGCCGCTCGTAGAAGCCTTTGACGAGCTGGGTCGCGGGACGTTCCAAGAGGGGTTGGATGAGGCGCGCGACGTAGTCGGCGGTCGTGTTCAAGACGTCGGCGTCGAGAAAGACGACGATTTCGGCCGTCGTTGACGCGACGCCGGCGCGCATCGCCGCGCCCTTGCCGGAACGCCCCTCGAGTCGCACCACCCGCGCGCCGTGATGGTCGGCAACGGTCGAGGTGTCGTCACTCGAATGATCGTTCACGACGACCAGTTCATCGACGAGTTGGTCGTGAATCAGGACCGTGTCGAGCACCGCGCCGATGGTGGCGGCTTCGTTCTTCGCCGGAATGACGACCGCCACGCTGGTGTCGCCCTTGAGGGCGGCCACGCGTTCGAGTCGGAAGGCCTCGCTCGCGAGCGTCCAGGGCACGGGTGGGTTCACCATTGCGTCGAGACTACGTTGACTTCGCGCTCACTTGACAAAGGGTGCTCCTTCGGTAAGAATTGACTCATCATCCAGAGCGACTGAGGGACGGCCCCGCAGAAGTCGCGACAACCAGTGTGAAACCCGGGAATTTCCCTTCACACCAGGTGCCAAAGGCCGAACGATGAAAAGGGAGTTATGAGTTTTTCTACCGGTCTTAGATGTCGAGAGTGTGGTACTACTTACCCCGACGAAGCACGTTACGTCTGTGACAACTGCTTTGGTCCCGTAGAGGTCGCGTACGACCTCGAGGCGGCCCGCGGAGTCGTGACTCGAGCGTCGATCCAAGAGGGGCCAGCGTCCATCTGGCGTTACGGTGCGCTGTTGCCCGATCCCGGTGTCGCGCCCGTCGACCTCGGCGCCGGTTGGACGCCGCTACGTCGCGCGACTCGTCTGGCCGAGGTGCTGGGGGTGCGGGAACTGTGGTTGAAGGACGACACGCGCAACCCGACGGGCTCGTTCAAGGACCGTGTGGTCTCGGTGGCACTCTCCAGCGCCCGTCGTCTGGGCTTCACGACCGCCGCCTGCGCCTCGACGGGCAACCTCGCGACCTCGGTGGCGGCCCACGCCGCCTTCATAGGCTGGCCGAGCGTCACCATCATCCCCGCCGACCTCGAGAAGTCCAAGATCGCCATGACGGCGATCTTCGGCGGCACGGTCCTCGGTGTCGAGGGCAGCTACGACGACGTCAATCGACTCTGTGTCGAGCTGGTGGACGAGCACCCGGACTGGGCCTTCGCCAACATCAACCTCCGACCCTTCTACTCCGAAGGCTCGAAGACGCTGGCCTTCGAGATCGCTGAACAGCTCGGCTGGCGCACGCCCGACCAGGTCGTGGTCCCGGTCGCCTCCGGCAGTCAACTCACCAAGGTCGCCAAAGGCTTCAAGGAGTTCGTCGAACTCGGACTCGTCGAGGGGTCGGCGCCGGTGCTCTTCGGGGCGCAGGCGACCGGCTGTTCGCCGATCGCGACGGCCTTTTCGACCGGCGCGGACTTCATCACGCCCCAGCGGCCGAACACCATCGCGCGCTCGCTGGCCATCGGGAACCCCGCCGACGCGCCCTACGTGCTCGACGAACTTCGCGCCAACGGGGGCGACTGTGGGTCGGTGCCCGACGACGAGATCCTGGAGTGCATCGAACTCCTCGCGAAGACCGAGGGCGTCTTCGCCGAGACGGCCGGCGGTGTCACGATCGCCTCGCTTCGCCAGATGATCAATCGCGGAACGATCGACCGTGAGAAGTCGATCGTCGCCATCATCTCGGGTCACGGTCTGAAGACGCTCGACGCCATCGTCGATAGCGCGACGGTCAGCTCGACGATCAGTCCCTCCCTCGAGGCGGCCGAAGAGGCCCTTCGCTTTCACCAACTGGTGGCGGCGTCGTGAGCGTCGTCGTGCGACTGCCGGGTCAGTTGCGGACCTTGGTCGGCGGCGTGGGCGAGGTCCCCGTCGAGGCCACGACCGTCCGTGAGGCCATCGAGGCCGTGGACAGCGCCTACCCCGGACTCGCCACGCGGGTCCTCGACGACGACGGTGGGCTGCGCCGTTTCGTGAACGTCTTCGTCGCTGACGAGGACGTTCGTTTCCTCGACGGACTCGACACCGTCCTCCAGCCCGGGCAGACGGTTTCCCTGGTGCCGGCGGTCGCAGGGGGCTAGAACCCGGGTTAGCACTCTCGGTCAGAGACTGCTAATATTGCTTTGCACCAAAAAGGTGCCTGCACTAGGAGGAATCACCGTGGCGAAACTGATCGCTTTCGACGAAGAGGCGCGTCGCGCCCTCGAGCGCGGAATGAACAAGCTGGCTGACGCCGTGCGCGTCACCCTCGGGCCAAAGGGCCGCAACGTGGTGCTCGACAAGAAGTGGGGAGCACCCACCATTACGAACGACGGCGTCTCGATCGCCAAGGACATCGACCTCGAGGACCCCTTCGAGAAGATCGGTGCCGAACTGGTGAAGGAAGTTGCGAAGAAGACGGACGACGTCGCCGGTGACGGCACGACGACCGCGACCGTGCTCGCGTGGGCCATGGTCCGCGAAGGTCTGAAGAACGTCGCCGCGGGCGCGAACCCCATGTCGCTGAAGAAGGGCATCGAAGCGGCCGTCGAAGCGGCCGTCGCGTCACTGCACGACCTCGCCAAGCCGGCCGACACCAAAGAGCAGATCGCCCAAGTGGCGTCGATCTCCGCGGCGGATCCTGAGATCGGCCAGATGATCGCTGACGCGATCGACAAGGTCGGTAAGGACGGCGTCATCACCGTCGAGGAGAGTCAGTCCTTCGGCATGGACATGGACCTCGTCGAAGGTATGCGTTTCGACAAGGGCTACATCGCGCCCTACTTCGCCACCGACGTCGAGCGTCAAGAAGCCGTCCTCGAGAACGCGTACGTGTTGCTCGTCTCGGGCAAGATCTCCTCGGTGCGCGACGTACTGCCCGTCCTCGAGAAGGTCATGCAGTCGGGTCGGCCACTGTTGATCATCGCCGAAGACGTCGAGGGCGAAGCCCTCGCGACCTTGGTCGTGAACAAGATCCGTGGCACCTTCAAGTCCGTTGCCGTGAAGGCGCCTGGCTTCGGTGAGCGTCGAAAGGCCATGCTCCAAGACATCGCCATCCTGACGGGCGCGACGGTCATCTCAGAAGAGATCGGCCTCAAGCTCGACACCGCGACGCTCGAACTTTTGGGCACCGCTCGCAAGGTCGTCGTCACGAAGGACGAGACGACCATCGTCGAAGGCGCCGGGTCCGACGAGGACATCAAGGGTCGCATCAGCCAGATCAAGGCCGAGATCGACAACACCGAGTCGGACTACGACCGCGAGAAGCTCCAGGAGCGTCTGGCGAAGTTGTCCGGTGGGGTGGCCGTCATCAAGGTAGGCGCCGCGACCGAAGTCGAGCTGAAGGAGAAGAAGCACCGCATCGAAGACGCGGTCTCCACGACGAAGGCCGCCATCGAAGAGGGTGTCGTGCCCGGCGGTGGCGTGGCGTTGCTGCGCAGCCAGACCCGCATCCTCGAAGCGGCCGAGAAGTTGGTCGGCGACGAGCAGACCGGCGCGCGCATGGTCGCCAAGGCCGTCGAAGCACCGCTCAACCAGATCGCCGTCAACGCGGGACTCGAGGGCGGCGTCATCGTCGACAAGGTTCGTCACTTGAAGAACCCCACCGAGGGCCTCAACGCCGCGACGGGTGAGTACGAAGACTTGCTGAAGGCCGGAGTCATCGACGCGGCGAAGGTGACCCGCTCGGCGCTGCAGAACGCGGCCTCGATCGCGGCACTGTTCTTGACGACCGAGTGCGTGATCGTCGACAAGCCCGAAGAGAAGTCGTCGGCCATGTCCGGCGGCGGCGGGATGGACGACTACTAGAGCGTCCACGACGTTTTCAACGCACGAACCGCGGGGCGAGTCCCCGCGGTTCGTGCGTTTTTGGCCCCGTGAGCCGGGAATGTTTGCCCGTAGCATGGAAGCATGTCGACAACTCCACCGGTTTGTCCCGCGCGCGGCTTGAACGTCGTGCACCTCTTCTGTCACCCCGAGCGTGACGCCGACGCCGGCGCCGTGCGCAAAGCCGTCGACGAGGCGACGCACTCGGGGCTGCAAGTGATTCCGGTCGCGATTCTCGGCGCCAAGGCCGACGCCTGTTTCATGGTGCTCGGAAAGGACCTCTGGGACGTTCGCAAGTTTCAGTCCAAGGTGCAGGGCGCGGGATTTCGCGTCGACGAGAGCTACGTCTCGGTCACCGAGGTGAGTGAGTACGCGGCCGGCATGCCCGAGAAGATGCTCAACGACCGCCTCTACCCGACGTTGCCTCCGGAGGGCATGAAGGCGTTCTGCTTCTACCCGATGTCCAAGCGTCGAGGTGAGACGCACAACTGGTACGGGCTCGGGTACGACGAGCGTGAGAACCTGATGCGCCAACACGGCGCGATCGGACGCACCTTCAGGGGTCGCGTGCTGCAACTCATCACCGGATCGACGGGTCTCGACGACTGGGAGTGGGGCGTGACGCTCTTCGGCGTGCACGTCGACGACCTCAAGGAGTGCGTCTACACCATGCGTTTTGACGAGGCGTCGGCCCTGTACGCGGACTTCGGCGCCTTCTACACGGGGCTCGTCGGCACGCTCGACGAAGTACTCGACGCCACGCTGACCTAACCGGCGTTGCTAGCGTCAGGGCGTGAGTAACTCGGTTCCCGAAAAGACGTTGCGCCGTTGGGCGGAGTCCCTCGCGGGCGTCGCGAAGACCGGGCTCGGTTTCACCGAGAGTCAGTACGAGCGAGAACGCTTCGAAGAGATCTTGAAGATCGCCGGCGACATCAAAGTCGCCGCCGACGAAGGTCTCGACGGCGTCGCCGACGCCGACGGGTACGTGGCGGAGTGGATGACGGACGTGGGCCACGGCGTCCCGGGCTACCAGACACCCAAGGTCGCCGTGGGCGCCGCGGTCGCGAACGACGAGGGCAAACTCCTCCTCATCGAGCGTGCCGACTCGGGCTTCTGGCTCTACCCGACCGGGTGGTGCGACGTGGGCTACTCGGCGCCGGAAGTGGTCGTGAAGGAAGTTCTCGAAGAGACGGGTATCGAGGTCGAGCCCGTGCGACTCATCGGCGTCCTCGACGGCATGCGTCTCGGTCAGTCGCGCATTCCCCTGTACTCGCTGCTCTTCTTCTGTCGTGCCGTCGGTGGCGAACTCACGCTGCATCCTCTCGAAGTGACGAACGCTGGCTGGTTCGCTCGCGACGAGATCCCTACGCCCACGATCGGTGCCGAGCGCTGGGTCGAGCCGATCTTCGCCGCGATCGACGGCGAACGACGCGACGTCTTCTACGACGACCTTCGTCGTCCCGTGTGGCGAGGTGACGAGTGAGCGTGTCCGTAGAGAAGGCGGTCGCCGCAACACCCGAGCTGCTCGCTGGCCTCAATAACCTTCTGCCGCAGCTCTCCTCGAACGCGGTGGCGCTGTCCCTCGTCGACGTCGAGACGATGGTGAACTCTGACGCAGCGACGCTCTTCGTCGCGACGGACAACGGTGTCGTCGTGGGGACGTTGACGCTGGTCATCTTTCCCATCCCGACGGGGGTCCGCGCGTGGATCGAGGACGTGGTCGTCGATGAGAACGCCCGGGGTCTTGGCATCGGAGAAGCGCTGACGAGCGCGGCGGTTGATGAGGCCCGCCGTCGTAGCGTTCGATCCATCGATCTCACCAGTCGACCCTCGAGAGAAGTCGCCAACGCCCTGTATCGCAAACTCGGCTTCGAGCGTCGCGAGACCAA
>DATKSO010000160.1:0-4554 GCA_035531635.1 Acidimicrobiales bacterium
ACTCACCCGTTCGCCACTAAATCTTTCGGAGCAAGCTCCTTGGATTCCGTTCGACTTGCATGTGTTAAGCACGCCGCCAGCGTTCATTCTGAGCCAGAATCAAACTCTCCATCAAGATCCTTCGAGAACCGAAGTTCTCTCGAAATCAGAGAGCCAGACGAGTGACTCTAATACTCATCTGACGACAGAGACTGCACGGGGTGCACTCTCTGCCTACTGCAATACTTCTTTTGACGAACGACGCGTCCTGTTAGATCAGTCCATCGTCGCCCGTACTGGCTTTTGGCTCTCGTTCTTCCGTTTTCAAGGAGCGACATCACACACGACCGAAGTCGGAGGTATGAAGTACACCATCTCGGGATTTCTCCGTCGAATCCGTCACCAGGTTTCCCCGGTGATAGGGATGCCCACCCTACCAGCGAGCGGCCCAGAGACGCAAGTCCCGTGCCGATCTCGCTAGGAGCAGGAAGACCATCATAGCAGCATGATCAGGTTCTTCGAGCCACTCCACGACCTCTCGCGGACGGCCCGTCACCGGCGTAGCTCGATGCTCGCTTACTCGCCGTTCACGACCAACCCCAGGGCCCGCTCGCCGGCGTCTGGCCCGGTCAGCCGCTGAGCGTTCCCGCCGCCAATGCGGCGTGCGTCGGTGATGGCGCCGTCCGCGAATTCAACGAACGCACTCAGCGTGCCGATCAAGCGCATCTCCTCGATGGTCCGCGCTCGAGAGTTAAGAAGTGCTTCCGTACACACCAGGTACGCGAGACAGCGAGCTCGACTCACGGCGACGTTGAGGCGGTTTCGCGAGAAGAGGAACTCCGGACCCCGGGGCATGTCGTGCGCCGAAGAAGTCGTCATGGTAAAGAACACCACGGGCGCTTCGCGGCCCTGGAACTTGTCCACCGTGCCCACCTGGACGTCCCTTAGTCCCGGCGTCGCGTCGAAGAACTGACGAAGAAGTCGGACCTGGTCGTTGTAGGGCGCGACGACCATGAAGTCGTCACTGAGCAACGGTGACGTCGTGCCGTGCTGATTCGTCCACGGTGTCCCGAGCATCGTGGCGATCTGATCGGCGACGATCTGCGCCTCTTCTCGAGATTCCGTCGAGCGACTCTGGTGGTGGACTTCAAGCCAGCGAAGCCCGGTGCCGAACTCCGTGGTCTGTTGTGCACACGAGACGTGACTCGTCAAGCGACCCTCGTAGATCTGGTTCGAAATGAAACGACAGACGTCGGGGTGCATGCGACGAGTCTCCGCGATGAACACCCCTTCGCTCGTAGGGATCGTCGGATGCTCGCCCAGCACGTGTTCGAGCACACTCGCGCCCGAACCCCCTGGATGTTCCGCCTGGGAGACCTGACTTAACTGCAGTGGGTCTCCCAGCAAGATCAAGTTGCGCGCGGCGTTCGCTGACGCGACGGCGTCGGCCAGAGCGAGTTGACCGGCCTCATCGACGATGAGCACGTCCACCGGGTACGGCCGCATGCCCGCGCGCGAGAACAGCCACGTGGTCCCCGCGACGAGATTGAAGTGGTCGCTCTCCGCCTCGCCGCTCGAAGTCGAGTAGCGCACCCCGTCAAGCGCTCCGGCACTTGGCTTCTTCGCCCCTCGAAAGGTCCGGAGGAGCGCAAGGTCGCCGTGCTCCGCGAACACGGTGTACGTCGCGACTAAGAGGTTGTCGATGGCTCCGTGACTCATGGCGGTGATGCCGACGCGCTTGCCGGCCTTGATCAGTTCGTAGATAATGTGTGATCCGCTGTACGTCTTGCCAGTACCGGGCGGTCCCTGTATGGCGACGAAGCTGTCGTCGAGGTGGCCGACCCAGGACAAGGTGGACGCGAGATCGTCACTGAAGTGAGAATCCTTCGGCCCTCGTCCCGTTTCGAACCGTGGACGGTCACGCGCGAGCAACGCCATGGACACGCGACTGGGCGGATCGACCTCGCTCGGCGACAGGATCTGCTCCGCCAGATGAAAGAGCACCGCGGGCTTCTCGCGAGGTGAGACGTAGTCGTCCAACGTCATCACCGACGGCATTCCGCCCTGCTCGTCGTAGCGCTCGCGCCAACGCATCTTGAGGACCCGGTTCTCGAGGTCGACGTCGGGCAGGTAGCCATATCCCTGCTCGACACCGACACCGGTGAAGAGCACGCTGCTCTGACGGGTGAACTTCACGTCCACGTTCTGCGAGGGCCATGAGAAGAGCGCGTTCTTGGTGATGACGCCCTTCGCGTTCTCCAACTCCTCGAATCCCAGGAACCGCAAGTTCGCAATGTAGTCACGGTCGTCGTAGAGTGCCGCGAACTCCGACGCCGCCTGAGCAAACTTAGGGGTCGTGTTCGCGGACCGCTCGCGACGCCAGTAGTTCAGAAGGTCACCCAAGAGGTGCTCGGGACTGTGCTCGCCAAACTGTTGGAGCCCCTCGACCAAGTCGTCAGTGTCGAAGCCGAACACTTCGACCTCGAGGACGGCGTCGCGCCAGGGAAGCTCAATCGGCCGATGGGCAACGAGCCACTCACGCAGCGCCAGCGTCGCCGCCACGTCGTCTTCGTTGTAGCGGGCAATCTCGTCGAGCAACTCCGGACGTCCGCTCGTCATCCACTGCTCGTACTCAACCACGGCACCGGCGCCCTGCTCAATGGCGCCGTGGCGCACGAAGCCAGCGAGCCGTTCGAGATATTTGAGACCGTACGACTCGGTACCCACGCGAAGCGCGTTCTTCGCGACTACGAAGAGATCGACGAAGAGTCCGGAGGCGACCAGTGACGTGAAGAGTCCCTCGGTCTCGGTCCCGCTCGTCAGTCGCTCGAGAGACGAGCGCTCGGTGTGGTTGTAGTGGTAGACGTGCATCGAAGGGAACGTCTCGCGTCGCGTCGCCAAAAACTCGACGAGTGTCTTGATCATGTCGCTCTGTTCGCGCTGGTCGTGGGCCCAGCGCGCGTCGTAGGTCCACGCACCGTCGCTCCCGCGGTAGTACAGCCCCGCCAAGAAGAAGAGGTCGTGTTGCGGCGTCCAGAAGGGATGACCCTCGAAGTCGAAGAAGACGTCGCCCTCGTTGGGTTCGGGCAGCAGACTGAACCCGTGGCCGTAGAGGGGGTCGTCACCGGCGTCCAGAAGTTCGTAGACCGGCGGCGTCTCGGGGTCGTCACGAGTGCGGATCTGTAACGTCGCCTGATGAGACAGGCGCGAGAGACTTTCATCGTTCACGTTCGAGACGGGCAACGCTCGGCTCGATAGTTCGACCATCGTTCGCACGCCCACCGCTTCGAGTGCGTCGCGGTCGTTGGGTCGAAGGTTGGCGACGAAGACGAGGGAGTCCTCTGAACGCCACTGCCGCTCGCACCGATCTTGAAACTCGCAGTACCCGCAGTGATCACAGGGAAGCGGTCGAGTGTCCACGATGTCGTCTTGATTGAGCAGGATCGTCAGCTGGCGTCGAAGGCGCCGCCAATAGGGCCGATACTGATCGACGAGGAGCGTCTCCTGATCGCCGGATCCGAGCCAGAGATGCATCTGACGAGGAGCGCTGCCGGTCAACGCCTCAAGAGCGTCAGCGTAAAAGCAGAGTTGCAAGACGTGCCCCGGCTTGCCCTCGGTGCGGGTGAGTTTCGCGTCGATCGGCTCGTAGTGACAGAAACCCTCCCCCGGTTCGTCGACGCGTACCAAGAAGTCAGCGATGCCGCGGATACCCTCGTGGACGAAGGGCATCTGGTACACCACGTCGGCGCCTCGCTCGAGGGGATTGCCAACGCGCGTCACCCACTCGGAGAACGTCTCGTCGGGATTGCGTCCGGGCACTTGGTACACCGTGCGCCCCTGATCTTCGAGATCGGCGAGGCAGTCACGCTCGTGGGTCGCCCCCTTCTCGATGAGTAGGTCGGCCAACGAGCCAAGTGGCTTGGGCGTGACGTCAAGTTGGCCCGCGTCGGCACGATTTCGCAGCGAAAGGAAGTGCGAGCACTCGAGCCACGCCGTGATCTTCGAAGGTGTCAGTAGTCGCTCGACCATGCACTCTCACTGTAGGTTTTGCCCTTGACGGTTGGCGGCACTCTCCCACTCTTACGTGGACCTGTGACAGGCCCCGCCGCAACGCTAGAGACGTTCGTTCGCCGCCTGGAGCTCGCGACGAAGTCGCAACGTCTGATCGGCACTCGGACCGGGCCCTGACGCTCCCGGCGAGCGGCGGCGGCGTAACGCCACGCCGGCGTCGAAGAGGTGCTTGAACTTCTCGACGTCGGGCGAGGTTGAGACCACCTCGCGTAGTGGCCGATTCGACGTCACGGCTTCGGCGACGAGTTTTCCGACCCGTTCGTGCGCCTGACGAAAGGGAACGCCTTCGGCGACCAGTTCTTCGGCGAGGTCGATCGCGACCAAAAACTGATCGTCGGCGGCGGCCCTGGCCACGTCGTCGTGAAAGGTCATCGAACCGTAGGCACCGATGAGAGCGTGAAGCACGAGGAGAATCTGGCGCACCGAATCGAAGAGCGGCTCCTTGTCCTCTTGCAGGTCGCGATTGTACGAAAGGGGCAACCCCTTCAAGACGACGAGGAGGCC
>DATKSO010000161.1:0-2473 GCA_035531635.1 Acidimicrobiales bacterium
CACCAAGAGACTTTGACACTAATGACACCTTGGGAGAGTGGCGCCAGCTGCGCGAACTGCGTTTCGTTGAGGTCGACGACGCGGTTCGCGCCTTGACCTTCGCGGTCGGTGATGACGCACGTGACCGACTTGCCGGTGACCAAGTCGGTCACCGTGATCGTCGTGCCCTTGGGCAAGTACCAGGTCGCGCAACGACCGGGCACGTAGTTGTACCAGGTCGCCACCCCGATTTTGAAGCCCGTGCCGTTGATGACGACCGCCGTGGCCTTCACCGGCGTCCTCTTCTTCACCGCCGCCACCGGACGGTGCGTACTCACGCGTACCGTGATCTCGTCGTGCCATCGGACCCGGGTGCCCGGTGCCGGATTCTGGCCCAGGGCCACCGTCCAGGTGTTGGACGTACTCCCTGGTCCAACGGTCGTAAAGTAGAGTTGCGCGCGGCGCATCGCGGCGAAGACGCCCGCCTTCGTGAGACCGGCCAAGCGCGGCACCGCGCGAGGCCCGCGCGGTGACTGGGTGGTGACCGTCAAGACCGCTTCCGCGTGCCAGGCGATGACGACGCCGGGACGTGGTGACTGGGTCGTCACCGCCGCCCAGCGATCGTTCGCGCTCCCCGGTCCCCTCGTGAGAAAGTAGAGACCGTCGGCCCGCATGATTCGGTACACCTGCACGCGACTGTGACCGATGAGGTTGGGCATGCGCACCGGGGCGTGCTTCGTTGCGGCGCCGACCGTGCTCGGCGCAAGAAGTACCAGTGAGGTGGCCAACCCGGCCATGGTGGTACGAAGTAAGCGCGGACGCCGAAGCGAACCGCGTCGTGTTGTACTCAGTTATCCGTCCTCCGCCAGGACTGCGGGACTTTTCGATGAATCCCGCCCCGTAACGCTAGGAGAGGGCGGCGCTTTCGGCAACTCGCCCTAAAAAACCATAAAAATACTGGGTTCTCAGTGCAACCGACCAGGCAAATGGAAGAGCCGCGCGGAGTTCGCCGCGGTGGCGTCTCTCACGACCTCGAGGTCCTCGTCACGCAGTTGCGCGACGAACGCGCCCACCACCGCGACGTGCGACGGCTCGTTCGTACGACCGCGATAAGGAACGGGAGCCAAAAAAGGACTGTCCGTCTCGACGTGCAATCGGTCGAGGGGGACGAGTTTGGTCGCTTCACGCAGGGACTCGGCGTTCTTGAACGTCACGACGCCCGAGATAGAGATGTCACACCCGAGGTCGAGACAGCGCTCGGCGTCCTCGGGTGTCCCGGTGAAACAGTGGATCACGGTTCGAGTCGGCACGCCCTCACTCGTCAAGACGGCGACGAGATCGTCGAAGGCGTCACGCGCGTGCACGACGAGCGCCAGGTCGAGTTCGTGCGCCAGAGCGATTTGGGCCGAAAAAGCCTGTCGTTGCTGGGTTCTGGGCGAGTGCTCGTAGAAGTAGTCGAGACCGCATTCGCCAATACCCACGAGGCGTTCGTGTCGCGTTCGTGCCAGCGCCGCGACCGGTCCGAGGTCCTCTGCGGCGTCGTGCGGATGGAGTCCGACCGTCGCGAAGATCTCGACGGGACTCGTAACGCCGGCGATCGAGAGCGCTTCGGTCGAACTCGTGACGTCGGTCCCCACGACGACGACGCGATCGACCCCGGCGGCGTAGGCGCGTTCGAGTGTGTCGTGGACGTCAGCGTGTGGTTCGTCGGGTGACGAGCGACGAATGGTGTTCTGCAGATGGCAGTGCGCGTCGGTCCATCCACTCATTCGTCGCTCTTGATGCGAGGAAAGAGCGGCTCACCCTTCGCGACCCGTGCGCCCGCCTCGGACTGACCCCAGAGGGCGAAACGCGAAAAGGGCGCCGTGGCCGGCGAACCGGTGAGGCCAAGGCGACGCCAAATCTCCTCGGCAACGCTCGGCATGGCCGGCGACACGAGAATCGTCACGAGTCGAATGGCTTCGAGCGCGTCGCCCATGACGGCGTCGACCTCGTCGCCGGGCTCCATCTTCCAGGGCGCCGTGGACTCGAGGTAGGCGTTGGTAGCGCCGATCAACGACCAGGTCGACTCCAACGCTCGTTGGGGCGCGAACTCCTCCCACGCGGCCCTCGCTCCCTGGAGTGCTGACTCGGCCTGCTCTCGAAGTGGCGAATCACTCCGGGGAGCGGGCGCGACGCCCCCGCACTTGGACGTCACGACGGTGGCGACGCGCGCGACGAGGTTGCCGAGGTTGTTCGCGAGGTCGGTGTTGTAGCGAGCGACGATGCTCTCGAGTGAGAACTCCCCGTCGTTACCGAGCGCCGTCTCGCGCAAGAGATAGTAGCGAAGTGGATCGACGCCGAACTCGTGCGTGAGGGCGATGGGCTCGATGTCGGTGAGCTTCACGCCTCCCTCGGCAGCCATCGTCTTACCGAGTTTCTCCCCGCCCACCAAAAGCCAGCCGTTGACGTGCACGTGGTGCACCGGTTCGAGACCGGCCGCCATGCACATCGC
>DATKSO010000162.1:0-10943 GCA_035531635.1 Acidimicrobiales bacterium
GTCCAGGGTCCTGCGGACGCTGACTACCTCGTCAAGACCAAGGGCAACAAGAGTGTGTACGTCGTGAGTGACGGTTCGTCCTACGGCACCGGTTTGGCGACCGCGTTCGCTGGTCAAGCGACCACCGACGGCGCCAAGGTGACCTCGGTGACCGTCCCCGGTACGGCACAGTGCACCGACGGAACTGCCTCAGCGACCGAGTACTCGGCCGCCGCAACGCAGGCAGTTGCCAGCGGGGCGAAGGCGATGTTCTACGGCGGTTACTACTGCGACCTCGGACTGTTCCTGGGCGCTCTTGGGTCCGCTGGCTGGACTGGACCGATCATGTCGGGTGACGGTTCTGACTCGTCAGCGTTGATCACGGGCACGACGCCCGCGTCAGCCGCGAACGGCGTCCTGTTGTCGTGTGCCTGCGCTGTTTCGACGAACTCATTGTTCAACAAGTCGTTCCAGAACTTGGCGAACTTCAGTTCATCGAACGCTACGTACGCCCCTGAGTCGTACGACGCGACCAACGTCATTATCGCCGCGATGAAGGCGCTGAAGAGGATCACGCGCCCAGCTCTCGTGGCGGAACTGCACAAGATTTCCTTCAAGGGCATCACGAAGACGATCAAGTTCCAGAGCGATGGCAACATCGCCGGCGCGGCCATCTACGTGAACCAAGTCACGAACGGCAAAGTCGTTCAGTTGGGTCTTGAGTAAGTAGTCGAATTACCTCGCATTGCAGGAAGCCGGGGGATTGTCCCCCGGCTTTCTGCATGTTGGCTACACTTTGACTTCGTCTAGGAGGCTCAATTGGGCGCGTTTGGGCATTACGTAGCGGCGCATTTTGACACGCTCAAACTTGAGTTCTGGGCACTCTTCGTTGGCGGCGTGGCGAACGGTCTGCTCTACGGAATGATCGCCGTGGGCTACACCCTCGTCTACGGCGTACTCCGACTCATCAACTTCGCCCACTCAGAAATATTCATGTCGGGCGGTTTCGCTGGTTACTTCGTGATGAAGGCCTTGGTGGGGACGTCGGTGCCCACAGGCGCAGCGAGTGTCGGCCTCATCATTCTCGGCATCGTGGCCGGTGGCGTGGTCGGTTCCGTGATGGCCGTGGTTCTCGAACGCGTGGCGTACCGACCCCTTAGAAAGCGAAACGCCCCCAAACTGGCGTACTTGATCAGCGCGATCGGCGCGTCGTACTTCCTCTTCAATATGGCGGGCAAGGAGTTCGGCCACATCGCCGTCTCGACGCCGCAGCCCTACATCAACCACGCTGTGTTCCACATCTTTGGAGCGCCCGTCTTGATGTACTACATCATCATTCTCATCGCGGGCGTCGTCATGTTCGTGGCGTTGGACCGCCTGGTCGCCAAGACCCGACTCGGGCGAGGGATCCGCGCCGTCGCGCAGGACGCCGAGACTGCCTCACTCATGGGCGTGAACATTGACCGCACGATTGCCATCACGTTCATCGTCGGCGGTGCGCTGGGCGGTGCTGCCGGATTCCTCTTCGCGATGGGTACTGGCGTCGTGTACACGATGGGCTTCGTGCCCGCACTCAAGGCGTTCACGGCGGCCGTACTCGGCGGTATCGGCAATCTCCGTGGCGCCATGATCGGCGGCCTGATTCTCGGCGTCTTTGAGAGTCTGTGCGTGGTCTTCGTCCAGGCTGCCTACATCGACGTCGTAGCCTTTGGCATCCTCGTCCTGGTGCTGCTCATTCGACCGACCGGCATCTTGGGCGAACGACTGGGTCGGTCCGCCTGATGAAGGAGCTGCTCGCGAAGACCTACGTGCGTCGACTGCTCATCACACTCGGTGTCGTCGCGACCGTCGAGTTGATGACGGGCCCACCTGGCAGCAACACCGCGCCGACCGCGGGCTTTCGAGGTTCGTTCGCCGAGTCCGCGTCCTTCTTCGGACTTTTCAAAACTCAGCGCTGGGTCCTGTTCTTGTTCTTGGCCCTCGTCGCCTGGGGGATCGCCAGTTTCTGGATCACCAAGGGTCCCCAAGTTCGCACGACAGTCAGTCGAGCGCTCGTAGTCCCACGACAGGTCACCTCCAGACGTCCCGTGCGCTGGGGCGCCCTCGGGGCCCTTCTCTTCGTGGCAATACTGTTGCCGCGCATCGAAACGTCCGCGTTCTGGCAGGCGGCGATGGTCGAACAGATCGCGGTCTACGTGTTGTTGGCAATCGGACTCAACGTCGTCGTGGGCTTCGCGGGTCTCCTCGACCTCGGTTACGTGGCCTTCTACGCCATTGGCGCGTACACCACGGCTTGGGTGACCGGAGCACTGCCGCTGCCGCCGCTCTTTCACCACGCGCTGAATCCCTTTTGGTCGATCCCCATCGCGATCCTTCTCGTCATGGTCGCGGGCATCCTGCTCGGTGCGCCGACGCTTCGCCTGCGCGGTGACTACCTCGCCATCGTGACGCTGGGGTTCGGAGAGATAGTCACGATCTTCGCGAACAACCTGTACGGCATCACCAACGGCTCCCTCGGGTCGAATCCCATACCGCACCCTTCGATTCATTTGGGCCCCATCAAGTACGTCTGGGGGCTCAAACCGGTGCCGTACTACTACTTGGCGCTGGGATTCATCGTGCTCTTCTTGATCGTGTTCTCGTTGCTCGAGCACTCGCGTGTAGGGCGCGCGTGGACTGCGATTCGTGAAGACGAAGTCGCGGCCGAATCGGTTGGCATCAATCCGCTGAAGTACAAGGTCATGGCGTTCGCCATCGGTGCTGCGTCCGCGGGGTTCGCGGGAGTACTGACGGCGAGTCAGTCCAATAACATCTTCCCGGCGAGCTTCACGTTGACGTTCTCCATCAATATCCTGGTGCTGGTCATCTTGGGCGGCATGGGTTCGATCGCCGGGGTGGTGCTGGGCGCGATTCTCATCCAGACGGTGACGGAGTACCTGAACAATGGTCAGCACTGGGGCTATCAACCTTCCGACCTCTACATCTACTTAGGGGCACTTCTCATCGTCATGATGATCTTTCGGCCGGCCGGTCTCATTCCCTCGAAACGTCGTAGACGAGAGATACTCCTGTCCGAGGCCGATCATGAGAACACCCACATCGATGAGGCCCTGTTGGGAGACGACGTATGAGTGACCTCATCTTCGACGTAAAGAACGTCACGTTGCGATTCGGCGGTGTGGTGTCGTTAAACGACGTCAGCCTGCACCAGGAACGAGGAGAGATCCTCGCCGTCATCGGTCCCAACGGCGCAGGTAAGACGTCGCTGTTCAATTCACTGACCGGCGTCTACCAGCCTCAGGAGGGGACGATCAACTTCGTCGGTCGAAACGGCAAGACGGTCTCCATTATCGGTCGAAAGGCCTTTCGCGTCGCGACGTACGGCGTCGCGCGCACGTTTCAGGCCTCGCGAATGTTCAGTGCGCTCTCCACCTTCGAAAACGTGAAGATCGGCGCGGAGAGCCATCGTGGCATCGGCGTCGTGGGCGCGATGTTGCACGGACCGGCCACGCGACGCGACGAGAAACGCTCCGACGAGCGCACCGTCGAGCTCTTGAAGTTCGTCGGGCTCACCGAGAGAGCCAACACCATTGCCGCCTCGCTCTCCTACGGTGATCGGCGACGTCTAGAGATTGCCCGAGGTCTCGCGACGGATCCTCAGGTCCTTCTGCTCGACGAGCCGGCGGCGGGAACGAACCCGTCGGAGAAACTAGAACTGGCCAACCTCATTCGTCGCGTCCGTGACGACATGGGCGTCTCGATCCTCCTCATCGAACACGACATGAAGCTCGTCATGTCCCTCGCGGAACGGCTCTACGTGTTGAACTTCGGCGGCGTCATCGCCGAAGGGACGCCGGAGGAGATTCGCGCCAATCCCGTCGTCATCGAGGCGTACCTGGGTTCGACCACAGAAGAGGCAGGGACCAAGTGATGCTCGACGTCAAGGACGCGGTCGTGCGCTACGGCGCCATCACGGCGCTCCACGGAATCTCGTTCAACGTTCAACAGGGCGAGATCGTGACGCTCCTCGGCGCGAACGGCGCGGGCAAGTCGACGACGTTGCGAATGCTGTCGGGACTGCACGCCCCGGCGAGTGGTCAGATTCTCTTCGAGGGCCAAGACGTAACTCGTACGAAGGCCCACGACTTTTCAAAGTTGGGCATCAGTCACGTCCCTGAAGGACGACGAATCTTTCCCCAGATGTCGGTCGAGGAGAATCTCGAAATGGGCGCGTTCAACCGACGCGGCTCAACGAGCGACGACCGCGACAAGATGTACGTCACGTTCCCGATTCTGAAGGAACGCCGCAAGCAGCTCGGGTCCAACCTCTCCGGCGGAGAGCAACAGATGCTGGCGATCGCGCGCGCCCTGATGGCTCGGCCCCGGCTCCTCCTCCTGGATGAGCCCTCAATGGGACTGGCGCCAATGATCGTCGAGACGATCTTTGGCATCATTGGTGAGATTCGCGACGCGGGCACGACCGTACTCGTGGTAGAGCAAAACGCGTCGCAGGCCCTTCGCCTGGCGGACCGTGGCTACGTGATGGAGAACGGCCGGATCGTCTTTGGTGATCTCGCGAAGAACCTGCTGCACGACGAGCGCGTGCGCGCCGTCTACCTCGGCGAGTCCGTCGAGAACTAGCCTGATGCCGGGCGTCGAGGGTTTGCACCCCAGTGCCGCCCGCGTTGCCCAGTTACTGAGCGACAAAGGGGTCACGGGTCCCTATCGAGAGTTCAGTGCGTCGACCAAGACCTCGGCCGACGCCGCGCTGGCGTTGGGCTGCGAACGCGGGGCCATCGCCAGTTGTCTCGTCTTCCTCCTCGACGACGAGCCCGTCGTGATCCTCAAGAGTGGCGCGTTCCGCGTTGATCCGGAGTCCTTCGCGCGCCAAACCGGTGGTACGTCGCTTCGACGCGCCAGTGCCGAGGAAGTTCGTCGGGCCACGGGTCAGCCAATCGGGGGCGTCTCTCCTGTCGGCTGGCCCTCACAGCTTCGTGTCTTCATCGATGACGCACTGGCGGCGTACGAGCAGATCTGGGCGGCCTGCGGCACGCCGAACGCCGTCTTCGCGACGACCTACGACGAGCTTCGAGAACTCACGAACGCAGTCACACTCACCTTGCACCACCCCTAGGGATCTCCTCTCTTCGCGACCGTTGTGTCGAATTCAAAGGAGGCTTCGTGATGGATGACGACATCGTGGGTTCGTGCTGGCGTGACGTCGCCGACGTACTGTCGGCCGGCGTGTCGAGGCTCTTGCTCTACGGGCCGCCCGGCACCGGCAAGACGTTCGCTGCGCTCCACCACGGTGTGGACGACGAGCTCGCCGAGCGGCTCGTCTGTACCGAAGACCTGACGTCGGGCGAGATCACTGGGACCTGGATGCCAACGAGCGAGAGCCGCTTCGAGTGGCGCGAGGGCCCGGCGATACGCGCCTGGCGCGGACGAGACGGTCGCGGTGGGCGACTCGTGCTCGACGAGGTCGACCGCGCGTCGGGCGACGCGCTCGCCACGCTGCTCGCCGTCACTGACTCGCCCGAATCGGCTCGCTGGCGCAATCCCGAGACGCTCGAGTGGGTTCGACCCGGGGTCGCGTTCTCGGTGGTGATGACCTCGAACATCGAAGACTTAGACGACGTCCCTCGCGCGCTGCGCGACCGATTTCCGGTGCGCGTTCGTGTCGACCGACCGCACCCGGCGGCGGTGTCGCGACTGAGTGGTGACCTCCGTGGCCCGGCTCTCGCTGGATCGATCGGTCCCGAGCAACGTCGTGTCTCGCTACGGAGTTTCTACGCCTTCGACGAACTTCGACGCGCTCACGGCCCGACGCGTGCCGCTCGTCTGGTCTTCGGAGAGGACGTGGCGCAAGGTCTCCTCGACGCCCTCACCATCGGCGCCGTGTCGTGACGGGAGGGGTGATCTTCCCCGAGCTCCTCGCGGGGCGAGAGGACGAGGAGACCGCGCGTCCGTGGACGGTCCGCGAGGGTTCGACCGCGCGCGGGTCGGCCAGTTGCAACCTCGCCGAGCGGGTCCTGGAAGTCCCGTTGGACGCGAGCGCGCAGGCTCGCGTCGTTCGAGCGCACGAGCTCATGCACGCTCGGGTGAGTCCGCACGTCGAACATCTGATGATGGCCCTCGACGAGGTGTCGCCAAGGGCGTTGGAGTGCGCCGAAGAGTTGCGCGTCAACACGTTGCTCGCTCGTCTGCACTTTGACGTCGCGTTGCTGAGGGACGGCACCGAAAAGATCGGTGGTCGACGCGTCGCGGAAGCGGGGGAGTGGGCCGAAGCGGTCTGCTTCTTGATGGCGGTGGTCGGTACCGGCGCGGAGCGGGAGTACCTGGCCGGACTGCGTCAGGGGCGCGCCACGTGGGTACCGGCGCTGCGCGCGATACGTAAGCGCGCGCTGGCGCTGTTGAGTCAACTGAGCACGACGACGCTCGCCGGCACGCGCCTCGACGACGACGGACTTCCGAGTGGTTACGCAGCGTCGACGTTGGTGATCGCGCGGATGTTGACGCAGTCGCTCGACGCTCGCGTGCCCACGACGCCTGATGAGTTGCGGTCGTTTCGCCGCTCGTTGGAGGAGGGAGGTCGACGACCCGCTACTGGACACTTCGCCGCGCTCGTCGTTGACACCTCCCTCGTCCAGCGCACGGCGTCACCTCGTGGCAGCGTTCAACGATCGCGGGCGACGACGACGGGCACCACGCTGCGCTACCCGGGTCGGCTTCTGACCGACGAGCATCGACGTGCCTTCGCTCAGCGCCGGCGCTCGCACGGTGGCGTCGTCGTCATCGACCAATCAGGATCGATGGATCTCGATTCTCGGGCGTTGAGTGAGCTCGTGCGAAGCGCGCCGAACGCGCTGGTCGTTGGCTACAGCCACCGACCGGGAGATCGGGGGGCGACGCCCAACGCCTGGCTGCTCAGCAATCGCGGGACGATCGCGCGCGAGTGCCCTTCGGGTAATGTCGGCAACGGTGTCGACGGTCCGGCCCTACGCTGGGCCCTCGCCCAACGACTCGAGAGGGAGCCCGTCGTTTGGGTCACCGACGGTCAGGTGACGGACTCGCACGATCACCCCGACGCCGCGCTGACCATCGAATGCGCGACGCTTGTGCGTCGCCACCGGATTCGACTGGTCCGAGACCTCGCGGACGCCACGAAGGCGCTTCGCTCGGGTCTCCCGATGACCCCTTCACGTCTCGACTCTTTTGGCCGCGTGGGTCACCAGCTGCGTGAGATCGCTGGTATTTAGGGGTTTTAAGGAGTCCTCCAAAAAAAGTTGCACCGAACACCTGTTCGTCTTAAGATGACGAACAGGTGTTCGTAGACCTGAGGAGGGCAACATGGCCGCACTAGAAATACTCGAGATCCCAGAGATTGACCAGTTCTCCCCAGGCCCACGCTTGCGTCTGGTGAGCGCTCAGTCGGCGCCCCGTCCTCTTCGTCTCGGTTCGTCAGTGCAGCTTCGTCGTCGTCAACGCGCTCGGGTACTGCAGCGCCGCCGTCGCGCGCTGGTCGCACTCGTCCTCGTGGCTGCGTTGACGATCCTGGCACTTCCGGGGCACACCTTCGGCGCGACCACGGGCGCCGGGCTCTCGACCGACCTGGCGACGTCGTCGGTACTCGCGTCGGGAATGAACTACGTGGTACAGCCCGGCGACACAGTGAACTCCATCGCGAGGGACGTGAATCCCGTCCAACCCTCCCTCGCTCGCACGTTGCTCGTACGCGAACTCGGTTCATCGGTGGTCGTGCCTGGCGAACACGTCCTAATCCCCTGAGAAATCAGGTATTCAGGTGTATCGTGCAATGGTGCGTTGTCCTTTTTGTTCGGCAGATGACGACCGCGTCGTAGATTCTCGTCTCGCCGAAGACGGAGTGGCAATTCGACGGCGTCGCGAGTGCGCGAACTGTGGACAGCGCTACACGACCTTTGAACGCATCGAGGAGATCGGGCTCTACGTCGTCAAGCGATCCGGCGACCGCGAGCCCTTCACGAAGGCGAAGATCCTGAGCGGCGTCCGTTCGGCCGCGAAGAACCGGCCCGTGGACGATGAGATGCTCGACGGGGTCGCGGTAACGGTGGAAGAGTCAATGCGCCTTCTCAATCGTGACGTGACCAGTGAGGAGGTCGGCATGGCGACGTTGGAGGCGCTGCGTGACATCGACGACGTGGCCTACGTGCGTTTCGCGTCGGTCTACAAGGGATTTGAAGGTACGGAGGACTTCGCCCGTGAGATCGGCATGCTGGTGAAGACCACAGCTCCAAAACATCGCGGGTAGCGGTGCGCGCGCTGCGGTTACAACCGCGATCGGCTCTAGCCATCTTCGCCCATCCCGACGACGCCGACGTCGCCGCCGGCGGACTCATGGCGCAGTGGGCGAGCGAGGGGATCGATGTCCATCTCGTGGTCCTGTGCGACGGCGCCAAGGGCTCGCACTCACCTCACCTGGCGTCGTCCGTGATTCGCGAGACTCGAAAGGAAGAGCTCGAAAATGCGGCCGACCTATTAGGCGTACGAAGCGTGACGTCCCTCGACTTTCCCGACGGCACCGTCGACAACACGCTCGAACTCCGAGAGACGTTGGTGGGTCTCGTGCGACGCTTGACGCCCGAGGTCGTGCTCGGACCGGATCCGACGGCCACCTTCTTCGGCGAGGTCTACGTCAATCACCGTGATCACCGCGAGACCGGCTGGGCACTGTTGGACGCCGTGGCGCCCGCCGCCGCCATGCCGCTGTACTTTCCCGAACAGGGTCCGCCCCACCAAGTACGTGTCCTACTCCTGAGTGGAACCCACGAGCCCGACGTCGTCGCCGACGTGTCGAAGACCATCGACACGAAGGTGAAGGCGGTGCTCGCGCACGCGTCACAGTTGGCGGACGACGCCGCCGCGATCCGCGACGTCGTCTTAGAGCGCGCCGAACAAGCGGGTCGGCCGGTGGGCGTCGCCTTCGGCGAAGCCTTTCGCTGCATTGAACTCGCCTTCTAGCAGCCCGACGGTCGACGAGGCCCCCATCCTGCACGTGGACCTCGACGCCTTCTTCGCGTCCGTGGAGGTCCTCGACGACCCGTCGCTCAGAGGTAAGCCCGTCGCCGTCGGGGGTGCGGGAGAACGTGGGGTCATTGCCAGCGCCAGTTACGAGGCGCGCCGCTTCGGCGTGCGCAGCGCGATGCCGAGCGTCACCGCGAAACGCGCTTGCCCGTCGTTGATCATCTTGCCGGGTCGATTCGATCGTTACGAGGAGTACTCGCGAAAGTTCCACGACGTGATCCGCGACCTGACGCCGGACTACGAACCTCTCGGGCTCGACGAGGTCTTCTGCGACCTTCGAAGTCTTCGTCGTCTCGACGTTCATCCGATCGACGCCGCGGCGTCACTGCGGCGCCGCATCACGGACGAACTCGGTCTGCTCTGTGGGGTCGGGCTGGGAAGAAACAAACTTTTCGCGAAACTCGCGTCCAAGGAGTCGAAGCCCCGCGTCGTCGGTCGCGCGCTCGTCGACGGCCCCGGCGTCTTTTGGGTGAGTCCGGCTCAGGAGGCCGAGTGGCTCGACGTGTTGCCGGTTCGCGCGCTCTGGGGTGTCGGTCCCGCGACGGCGGCGAAGCTCGCCCAACTCGGCCTCACGTGGGTGCGCGACCTCGCGCGCGTCGACGAAGCCACCCTCGCCCAGCACGTGGGTTCGTCCATGGCCGCATCCCTCGCCGCGTACGCGAAGGGGGAGGACTTTCGCGACGTCGTCGTCGATCGCGCGCTCAAGTCCCTCGGACACGACCAAACCTTCGCCCGCTCGCTGACGGGGCATGACGAGGTTCGTCGCGCAATCAAGGTGCACGCGGGCGTCGTCGCGCGAGCGCTTCGTGAGAAGGACCGCGTCGCGCGCACCATCACGGTCATCGTGCGCTTCGACGATCGAACGAGCGTCTCGAGGTCCCAGACGCTCTCCTTTGGAATTGACGATGAGGACGCCGTCGAGGCCCTGGGCGACGCCCTCCTCCAGTCGGTCGACCTCTCAAGGAGCGTCCGCCTCCTCGGTCTTCACGCCTCGGGGTTTCTCCAGCGAAGTGAGAATCAGATGCAACTGAGCTTCGGCATCGAGACGGCGTCGCTTGACGCCAAGGCGGGCGCAGTCGCGATCTCGAGAGATCGCCAAGTGGACAACGCGGCGCTTCGTGACGCGATCGACGAGGTTCGTCGGCGCTTCGGGCGTACCTCGCTCGCCACCGCGAACGAGCTCGGTGACCAGGGAGTCGACGTTGCCACGCAGCGGGGGCGCCACGCTTTTGGACCAGAGGCGCGCGACGAACGCGACGCTACGCGCGAACCGTGACGAGTGTGCCGATAGGCGTGTAGGGAAAGACGACCTTCGCCGAGGCGAACGTCATCTCGACACAGCCCAGACTCTGGGGGAAGCCATAGGACGAACGGATGAAACCGTGCAACGCGTCGCCGCCGTTGAAGTACGAAACCCAAGGAATGCCCGAGTCGGAGTAGTGCGAGCCGTCGGGGTTCGTGCCCGACATCGTGGTGGTGACAAAGCGTTCGTAGACCGGATACGTGCCGAGGGCGGTCGGTGAGACCGAGATGCCCGTGTTCACGAGCGTACGGAACTTGACGTGGCCCGCAACGTAGAGAGTGAGGGTTTCGGGACTGGATTGACTCACGTCGACGTAGTTGTACGGCGCCGGATCCACGCGGTTCGTGTTGGCGGCGTTCAAGAGATCGGTCCACGTGGTCGCGTCGGCGACGCCGGTGACGGGAAGATTGGACTGGCTCTGAAAGGTGCGGAGCGCGCCGTCGAGGACGATGTTGTCACTGCCGAGACGCCACTGTGAACTTAAGGTCGTGGGCAGATTCGGGTAGGCCCACGTGAAGTTTCCGTTCACTTGATCCGAAGGCGAGCGCTGCGCCGTGCCGGGCGTGAAGGTGAGGGGCAAGTAGTTCAACTCCGCGAG